>CAYGVA010000219.1:0-6924 GCA_964353225.1 uncultured Leptolyngbya sp. | reverse complement strand
GCGGCATAGGCCAGGGTCATGATGCCCGGCATGATCGCCGCTTCATTTACCTGAAACTTGGGATGGTGTAGGGGGTGGTTGGGCTGATCGGCCAACCCGACCCCCAGACGAAACATGGTACCGGGGACATGATCGAGATACACCGAGAAATCTTCAGCCCCGAGGGAGGGTTCGAGGATGATCTGCACATGGTCTTGCCCCAGCACTTCTTCGGCGCAGAGGGCGGTGAGCTGGGTGAGGTCGGGGTCGTTTTGCACCGATGGCACCCCAGGGCGATAGTTGACGTCGTATTTGGCCCCATAGGGTTGGCAGACCCCCGCCACAATGCGCTCAATCCAACCCGGTAGCTCGTCGCGGGTGTCGGGGTGGAGCGATCGCACCGTCCCCGTCAGTTTCACCTGGTCGGCAATCACATTGGGGGCTCGCCCCCCTTGGATTTGACCAATGGTGAGCACCACCGGATGCAGGGGGTTGTGGGTGCGGCTAATGGCCTGCTGCAGCGTGGTGATCACCTGGGCGGCAATCCAGATGGCGTCGATCGCCTCGTGGGGGCGAGCCCCATGGCCCGATTCCCCCACAATCACAATCTCAAGATCATCGGCGGCGGCGGTTAAAGCGCCGTAGCGAATGCCAATATTGCCCCCCAAAATTGACGGATAAACATGCACCCCGAGAATGGCCGCAACCTCCTCCATTACCCCGTCCGCCACCATCCAACGGGCTCCCTGGGCGGTTTCTTCGGCGGGCTGAAAGATAAACCGCATGGGGCCTGGTAAGGGCAGATCAAGTTCCGCCAGCACCATGGCCGTACCCAGGCCGACGGTGGTATGCACATCGTGACCACAGGCATGCATCACCCCACGTTTTTGGGAGATAAAGGGCAGATCGTTCAGCTCTCGAATCGGCAGGGCATCCATGTCAGTACGAATGGCTAATTTGGCTTGGGCTGGGTTCTGCCCCGGCAGGTCGGCCACGACACCGGTCTTGCCCACCAATTCCTGGGGTTTATAGCCAAAGGAAGATAAGACACCCGCCACGTAGGCAGCGGTTTGATACTCCTGGCCACTCAGTTCGGGCTGGCTGTGGAGATGGCGACGAATTTCGAGGAGGCGGGGAGACAGTTTGGTGGCGATCGCCTGAATCCGATCCAGCATGGATACCTAACAATAACGGTCTAATTTTGAAGTGGGGTCCCCCCTGCCAGAGCATGGGCAGACCGACAGGATACGATCTTAAACCCGCCTCGCCAAGGGAATCGTAGCAGTAATGCCTTTATAGCAGTCGCCAGTCTGATCAGGAGCAGACGGCGGACCCTATCGTAAAAACAATCGCCCATCTACGGCATTTACCGTTGAATCCCAAGGTTAAGCGCGATACAACAGCGTCAAAGGGTGGCCAGTGCGGTACCCTTGCTGGTGGGGCCTTGGGGCCTCAGTCTACGGCGAACGCGCCCTCCAAAACGTGCCTGACAAAATTGTTCCCGTCGCCCTGCGACTGTGGCTATTATTTTTATTCCTCTTTTTGCTGCTGGGGTATGCCGTTATTCCCAGTGTCATCTTTGGTGCAATCGGCGGACTGGCGGGGGGAACCGTATCGGCATGGTGGCAAACCCCTGGCGGCGAACCCCAGCCACGGCAGATGAGTAAACCCGGCACCATTGAGCAGCTCAGCAACCGCATTAAACCCAATGGTCTAAAGGGGCGTCTTCCTTTCATGAAGGTTTTCACCCGTCGTGACAAGCGCCTGAGCCGCTCCTCTCGGCGATCTTGATGGACGGCGATGCTCAATGAAGCGGCTGATGGTAGAGGGCAAAGTTCCCTACACCCCGGCAGCGTTCTATCCTTGTCTCAAGTCAGAACGGCTTGCCGCGACTGGCTTAGGGGCTATATTCTCAGGCCGTCGGTGTGTAAATTTTGAAACTGGCTCCCGATTTCCAGAAATGCTGATGGGGCTGGCTAGGGTTGAGGCCAGTTGTGTTGGCAGCCCCGGTTGCGAAACACGTTGCCTTTAGCCTGGGAGCGTTCTAACCATGTTGCGCTTTTTACGTCGCATCAGTCGGCGTTTTTTACGGAAATCCACCCAGATTCACCACGAGCCCATTAACAAGATCAGCATCTTGATCTTGGTCTTGATTGATCTTTTCGTGTTGATCAATGTATTTGGGGGGTTGGCCAGTATTGCCCAATGGCCCCTGAGTCCGCCGGAGCAATTTGCCTGCCAGTCGGACTATGCCACCTTCCATGAATCGTCATCCCAGCAGGACCCCCATTTGGTCAGGGCGGGTCTGTTGGAATCAGCTATTACCACCCATCAAAATACCGCCCCCAGCCTTTGGGAGCCGCCTCCGAGACTGGGGCAAGTCCATGGCATTTGTCAGACCCACGAGCAGCGGCAGTTGACGGTCAGCACCCCAGACAACTTGACCCGCCATAATCAGATTCAGACCCTGAGAATCGATATCGCGACCCTAACGGAAAAAAATCGGGTCCTGCGGGAGCAGTATGACTCGACGCTGTTGGAGGACATTGCGGGACAGGATCCGGCGGCTTCGATTAATGAATCCACCGCTGCCGCCACTAAGGCAGAAATTGACGCCAATCAGCAGCAAATTGACGCCAAAACAACGGAAATCACGACCCTTGAAACCCAACTGATCGAGAGTCCAGAGGGGGCGGCCTATTTAGATTGGGTGGGCAATCGCGATCGCTACGACACCCTCAAAGCCGAGTACGATGCGGCCCAGTTTTGGCACCCCAACCAAGTACTGGGATTGCAAATCCTGTTTTTGACCCCGTTAATTGTTGCGGCCTATGGCTGGCATCGGCTATCGACCCGCCGCCAGTGGGGGCTGCAATCGCTACTGAGCTGGCATTTACTGCTGATCGTGTGCTTGCCGCTGGTGGTGCGCCTGTTTGAATTCATTCAATTTGGCAATGTGGTCGCTGTGGTGGTGGAAGCCATCGTGGCGGTACTCGGCGGGCTGCTCTTCCTGGCCAGCTACTTAATGATTGCGGTGATCCCGCTGCTGGGATTTGGTTTAATTAAGCTGCTACAGCGGTTTGTGTTTAACCCTAGGGTGCAGGCCAAAAATCGGATCCAAAAGGGCCGCTGTATTCGCTGTAGCGCCAAGCTGAGATCAGACGATATCCATTGCCCCTACTGTGGGTTTGGCCAATATCACACCTGTGGTCACTGCCATCAGCCCACCTATAAGTACGCCCCCCACTGTCACCACTGCGGTGAAGGGGTGAGTCTGTCTTGAGGGGTAAACACCGTCAGGTCTTTTTGCTTCCCATGGGGTAAAATCCAGGCGGTTTGAGGTACAGGGTGGATGATTGCTGGTGGATTCCTTTGATATTCGACCCATTCAGACAAAAGATAATGCTGCCATCGCTCGGATTATCCGGCAGGTATTAGCAGAGCTGGGGGCAGCCCGACCCGGTTTTGCCTGGTCAGATCCGGAGCTAGACATGATGGCGACAACCTATGGCCAACCGGATGCATGCTATTTCGTCATTGAGCAAAACGGGACGGTGCTGGGCGGTGGCGGAATTGCCCCGTTTGTCTGTGAATACCCTGATACCTGCGAGCTCCAAAAAATGTACTTCCTCCCCGCAGCGCGGGGGCAAGGGGTAGGCAAGATTTTAATCGATCGCCTACTGGTCACCGCGCACCAATTGCAGTATCAACGGTGCTATCTAGAAACCTTGAGCACCATGACCCGCGCCATTCGCCTGTATGAAAAAACCGGTTTTACGCGCCTACCAAAGGCGCTAGGTTGCTCTGGCCATACCGCCTGCAATCGGTTTTATTGGCGTCCTGTCACGGCATCTATCTCGGATTGAGGGTAATGCTCACTTAGGAACTGCGATATGTTCTTATTCCTGTCAAAGCTCCTGCCCTTACTGATTTACCCGCTGGGGCTGAGCTGTGGGCTGATGGTTGTGGCATTGATTTTGCTCTGGCGACGCCGGACCCGTTGGGGGATGGGCTTCATCGCCGCCGCCCTGATGGTGCTGCTCATCGGCAGTAATAGCTGGGTGGCGACCCGTTTAACCCAGTCCCTAGAGTGGCAAAATCTACCGCCCCAACCCGTACCCAAGGCGGAGGCAATTGTGGTGTTGGGGGGCAGTACCCGCTCAGCGATTTATCCCCGGCCCTGGGTAGACCTGAATGAGGCGGGCGATCGCATTCTCCATGGCATTCGCTTGTACAAAGCCAAGAAAGCCCCACTGCTGGTATTTAGTGGCGGGCGCATTGCTTGGCGCGGTGGCGGTGACCCAGAATCGGCGGATATGGCCAAGATCGCCACCGCTTGGGGGGTGTCGGCAGATGCCATTGCCCAAGACACCACCTCTTTGAACACCTATCAAAATGCGGTCAACGTCAAAGCACTGCTGGAGGAGCAGGGGCTAAATCGGATTTTGCTGGTCACCTCCGCCATGCACATGCCCCGCGCCCTGGCGATCTTTCGCCATCAAGGGATGGACGCCATTGCTGCCCCCACTGACTTTCTGGTATCTGCCCAATCCATCGAAGAGATCAGCGGTAGCCGCCAAGGGGTGATGCTGAGCCTCTTACCCGATGCGGGCAACCTCTTTCAGGTCAGCCGCGCCATGAAGGAATACCTGGGGCTACTGGTGTATCGGCTCAGGGGATGGCTCTAGCCCCTATCAACCTGATTTTTCCCAAGACCAGCCATAATCCCCAAGGGGAGATGGCTCGGCCAGGTTTCCTGAGCTCGTACTCAGGTTATTCAATCAGGTCGCTCAGAGCCGAGAGATCGAGACAGTCGAGGGTTGCGGCTTCCACCGTCAACCCTTGACTGAAGAGGGGTTGATCGGCCAACGCCGAGAGTCCGACCGAGTTCAGCAGTTCCATCCACCGCATCTGCACGGCGGCATCCTCAGGATGGTCTTGACGTAGGGTGACGAGGCTATTCACCGCATCAAACCAGTAGCCATTGGCGGCGTAGAGGCCCACGATCTCTGACTGAGGGGCCGCTGCTAGGGCCGAGGCTAGGGCGGCATCGGGTTCTCGGCGTTCAACCCAGCCCCCGGCTTGGAGATCCCCCTCTGCGCTGTCGGGGTTACAGAAAATAGCCACCTGCCAGTAATAGAGTTGGTCCACTTCTAGGGGAGGGAGACCGCTATCGGCGGGGAGTTGCAGGCTGGCAATCCCGGCATCACCGCTGACGGCAAACTGGCTTTGATAGACCTGCGTGCGATCGCCCTCATCTTCGGGGTCAGCGCGGTACAGGGTGAATTCCACAAAACTGGCCACGTTGATGGGGGTGTACCAGTGGAATTGAGGATAGGCGGCGGTGGTCCAACCCACATTGTTGTCGGGCATCAGTAGGGTCAAGCTACCGGGGTTGCCAAACACACAGCCGCGCGTACCAGCCCCTTCTCTGGGGCCGGGTAGCCCCAGGTCACCGGGGGCGACGTAAGGTTCGGCAAAAGCAGTGAGGGGCAAACCGCCCACCAATAGCGCAGTGGTAACTGCTGTTAAAGGAGAAAGACTAATTTTCATGGCGTGGTTAGGCCGCGTGCACCACGGGTGATGCAGAACGGTTTAATGATGGCATTTTCCGTTAGTTAGGATCTACTTCACCAGCGACCAGCTCGGCTCCGAAAAGTTCCAGATGACGGATGATTATCGGTGCTGCGAATCGTTACGTTAACCGAAACAAGATGATTTGGGCCTTGATCCTGGTGCTCAGCCGGAGTCTGGTCTTGCCGGTACCGGGTAATCCCGAAAAGAAGAGGAGTGTTGTTATTTCTTCAGCCCGATCAGCAGAGCAAAAATCGCTAGCAGCAGAACTTCTGTGCCCAGGAGTCCGTTAAGGGTTTGGGCATCTTCAGGCTTGAGAATGAAGTGAGATCGCAGCAGGGTGTAGGGCACAAATTGCAGCAGGGTAATGCCGCCAAAGACGAGCCACACGGACCAGGCGAGGCCGCGCCAGAGGGCGATTGCACTCACCACATTAAAGATCAGCAGGGCCACATCCATACCCCGCCACAGCAATGGGGTTGAGAGCCAGGGGGTGCCGGTGAGTCCGGCCATGTTACCAATGTGGACGGTGGCCCCGTAGGCGAGAACCAGAGCCATAACTTTAGCGTAGGTGGCGGTCCAGGGTTGCTGTAGGGCAGAGCCTAGAGCCGTGTTTAGGGCGGTTGGGTTCAGCATGTTTGCCTCTTGGTTGCGCTTTACCGGAGTCCGACTTATTTCAGATAATTCTCCAACCAGGCGCGATCGCTGTCACTGAGGGGAGGCACGGGATCTTGCATAGTTAATCACCAGGTCATAGCCCGACTGGTCGCAGTTGGGGGCCGAGGTGGATGGCGATCGCGGTAATCAGCCGATGGTGGAAGTTGGGCCAGGACTGGGGATGCTCTAGGTAGGGATCCATTCCGGGCAGGGGTGAGGGCATGGAAAACACCTCGGGGGTGGGTGTTTTTATTTTAGTTGGGGTGGTCTTGATCCTAGCAGTGCCCAGACTCCGGCTGGGCACAGTTATGAGAGGCTCTGCCTCCGGGCGGCAGAGCTGCAGACACCGCTCACCAGGCAAAGCCTGAGAACGAGGTAAAACAGTTGGCTTGCTTGCCCCACAGATTACCGTCAAGTGCGACCAGAAATCTCAGGCTGAAAGCGAAAGTGTTGAAGGGATCGGACTTGGGCAATAGTTTCAAAGTCTCGATCGTTATGAACCAGAAGTAGATCGCTTTCTAATGCTGCTTGGGCAATACAGCAGTCAATCGGGCTGCGAACAGTCAATCCCCGACGGCGCAAGTCATAGTAGATACGTGCAGCGGCCTGCCAGGAAGCGGACGTGAGTTCGACGTAGTCTTGTGCTTCAAGGTAAGTGGAGAGAAGCGTCCATTCTTGCTCGTTTAGACTGCCTTGAAGCAATTCAAGTTCGGT
>CAYGVA010000218.1:0-6927 GCA_964353225.1 uncultured Leptolyngbya sp. | reverse complement strand
GCTTAAAGGGAGAACAACCAGATTGCGACTTAATTGGTTATTGCCTGCGGGCCTAGGTGCAGCCAGCGCTCTAGTGATTACTTTGCCAGCAGAGGCGGCACAGCTCCAGTCTTGGTGGTTTGATGCCGACCAAAATCGACTGGTCTTTACGACCGATAGTGCCGTTCAACCCAGGGCACAGCTCATTTTCAACCCCACCCGGATTGTGATTGATTTGCCGGGGACCACCCTTGGGCGTCCGACCGCTAACCAGCGGGTGGGCGGTGCGGTGCGTGAGGTGCGGGTGGGTCAGTTTGAATCGCAAACGACGCGCCTGGTGATTGAGCTAAGCCAAGGCTATACCGTTGACCCTCAGCAAGTCTCGGTACGGGGCATTACCGCTAACCAGTGGATGGTGCAGTTGCCCACCCCCGAAAGATTGCCGCCGAATAGTACTAGCCCGACCCCTAGCCCCACCAGCGTGGGCTCCTCTAATAGCGTCACTGGTGAAAGGGTCGCCAATGCCGCCACTCAACTAGACGCCGTCCTGACGACCCCCGATGGCTTTTTTCTGCGGACTCGCGGTGAAACGCCAGAAATCACGGTTGAACGGCGGGGCGATCGCCCTGATAATCGCCAAATTCTGATTGACATTCAAAATAGTTCCATCTCTTTGCTAATGCGGGCCAATGCCCTACCGATTAACCGTTACAGCATTAATCGCTGGGAGGTGACCCAGCTTCCCCAAAACCCGCCCGTGACGCGGCTCGCCCTGACCTTAGCGCCTGAGAGTCCTGATTGGCAGGTCACCGCTAGCAATCTGGGGGGGATTATTTTGGTCCCCCCTTCCGGGGTGTCTATTAGCTCTATCCCAGACCAAGCCCCCAACCCAGACTCAATTGCAACGGGTTCCGCACCCATTCCAGTCCCAGATCGCCCCCAAACACCAAATCTCCCCAACCGTCCTCAGCCGCCTGCTGATTTGCCTCAGGTCCCCGATGGCCGATTTGTGGTGGTGCTCGATCCGGGCCATGGGGGGCGAGACCCAGGGGCTGTGGGGATCGGTGGCTTGCAAGAAAAAACGGTTGTCTTGCCGGTATCCCTACGGGTCGCTGAACTGCTTCGGGATGCGGGGGTTCGGGTGATTATGACCCGCTCTGACGATCGCACCCTGGACCTAGAGCCCCGAGTCGATATTGCTAACCGAGCGAATGCCACCATATTCGTCAGCATTCACGCCAACGCCATTAGCCTCAGCCGCCCGGATGTCAATGGGGTTGAGACCTACTACTACACTGATTCGGGGCGCGTCTTAGCTGAGGTTCTCCAAGCGGCAATGCTGGCGGCATCTGGGTTTAACGATCGCGGCGTGCGGCAGGCCCGCTTTTATGTGTTGCGCCATACGGCCATGCCCGCCAGTCTGCTAGAGATCGGTTTTGTCACGGGTCGAGATGATGCCCCCTTCTTGAGGGATCCGGCCTGGCGCGAAAACATGGCCCAAGCCATTGCCCGAGGCATCTTGCAGTACCTACAGCGGTAATTCCAGATCGGGATTTATGGGGCTACTCTCTGCGTAAGCGGTCTAGTTCGCTTTGCAGATCGGCTAGTTCTTGCCGTAGCCGCTCCACCTGGCTGGTCGTATTTTCGCTATTTGCTTCCACGGTGCTATCGGTGTCGGAGCGGGCGTAATCACCAGAGCGGATGCGGCTGTATTCCTCAGAATTGGCCCATTCTTTTAAATAATGGAGCCGGTCTACGGGAAAAGGATGGCTGAGCATTGAGCCCTGGCCACCGTTGTAGAGCAGAAACTTATAAACCTCGCCCAGGCCATCGTCATCTTGATTACGAAAATCCTCTGCCTGTTGCGCAAAGGCTTCCAGGTTGACCTCGTGGGCAAAGCGATGGCTACCCCCAGCTACCTGCATCATGGTGCGGCTGACCAAACCCGCATCATCGGTTGCGAGGAGAGCGGCGCGATCGCACGACAACTCCGCCTTGCGCCGCCATTCATAAAAGGCATAGATCAAGCCGCTGCTGATCACATTGCCAATGCCAAAGGTGAGTTCGCCAACAATCGAGGCCGCATTCATGGCCCAAATTGCCATTTGGGTAAGGGTCGTGTGGCCACATTTGATATGCCCCAGCTCGTGGGCCAAAACGGTGCGAATTTCTTCGTCACTGAGTAGATCTAGCAGACCGGTGTGGACGACAACACAAGGGTGTTCTTCCCCCAGAGAGTAGGCATTCACCGCCGGATTCTGAGTCACAAACAGCGTGGGTTGAGGCTGCACGTCCAACGCTTGGACGCTCTCCCGGAACATGTGATAAAGGGTGGCATACTGCTGGGGACCTACCTGGATGGCATTTCCCATCAGAGAAACGTATTGGGGCCGCTCGTAGATGAACTCTACAAATTTGCGAGCGACCAGATCGAAACCAGGGACGCTCCTGAGGGCAGCTTCCGCCTGTTGATCAAGGGGATGGCGAAAAGCATCGCGGCTCAGGCCGGGGTAGTTAGGCATGGGTCAATGGGTGATTGGGATGGGGACAGCGCTTGCCTTGGTGATAGGGGTCCACTGGGGACTCAACAAGGCGGGACAAGCTTGACTTTCTGGATTGAACCAGGATGCATGGTGTGCGCTACATCGGCATGGATGGGTGGCGAAACTTCCAAATCAAACTAGAGAGAAGATTGGTGGTGATATGAGCCACAATCGGAACGATCAAATTTCCGGTAATCAAGGCACTACCCCCTAGCGAAAATCCCACGATAGTGGCCCACACCACATAGGGCCACTGCTGCAGTCCACTGAGGTGCAAAACCCCAAAGCACAAACTCGAAAAGCCCACCCCGGTCCAGTTGAGACCAATTGCCGGCAGCATCACCCCTCGAAACAAATATTCCTCACTCAAACCGGGTAGCAGCCCCATCCACAGTAAATCTATCCACATGAGGGGTTGCAAAACGAGTTCTAGATATAGATCAGCACTCTGTCGGTATTGGGGCCAGAGGCGATACATACCCGCGCTAGCCAGGGTGATGATGACACCCAATACAGTCCCCTGAAGGATTACCAGCCCAGTGAGATGGGTTGAGAGCAGCGAAACTGAGTCAAACAACAACCAAAAGCGAGCAATGAGCAGTAGCACCAACGCGGTGACGCCCATCGCCACCAGCACCTGAATGCGGCTCAAGGGTTCCATTTTTGGATCACTGAAATTGGAATTGCTCACACTGACCTAAGTTTTGTGGCTACCGCATAACCTTACAGAATTTTGAGTGGTCTATGCCTGGGATTTGAGGGCTTTGCGTTGGGTATGGGCAACCGCGCAGGTGCCTGCAATCAATTAGAGAGAGTCAGCATCGGGGGGAATCCATTTCCAAGCCATTAGGACTACCCGAGGATTCTAGGGATCCTAAAATCTTTTCAACACTGACCAGATCAAGTGATAGCACGGTTGATGAGCGACGTACCCTCAAAAAAAAGTCGCTTTCTGTAGCATTCAATACCAGAAGATGCGTTTTGGTATTTTTACGAGCCTCTGAAGACCCGTGAGCCTTTATTTTCAGCCTAAATACTTCAGTGATCTACCCGATCTGCCCAGGGGCTCCTGGCACATAGCATGGGGACCGATGGTGAAAGTTGCTGGCATTCCCATACATGAAGGCTCCACCAGAACGCAAGGCAATCACATAAAAAGACTGGGAACTTTATAAAACTTTCTGAATTCGTATAAAGCTGATCAGGGTTTCAGGCAATTGACTCACTCACCAGCTACTCAAGATAGGGCCATTACCCATGCACTATTTGTCAACAGCTACGTTAGTAACCCCCACGCTCTTGCTGCTATCTGCTCTCCCAGGGTATGCAGCCACTTTCACTGGCGCTTTGAACGACGACGTTCGTAAGTTCAATCCTGGATCAAGCGTGGCGGACATTATCGGCAGTGGTGCAGCCTCAGTTTCCTTTGGAGACACCAGTATTTATATCGGGACTTACCAGAAGAATGCGATAGATCAAGACCCGATCATCGCCAGTATTACGAATGGCGCTTTGGATTGGATTCGCGCTGACTATGACCAGTCCAGCCCAGATGCTCGAGGGGAAGGGCTCGTCTGGGATACAGACAATAACAACCTCTATGGCCTGTTCACGATTACGGGCGGTTCTAACGAAAGTGTAAATAAGTTTACTGACTTCACCACAGGGGATAGTTGGCTAGGCGGGTATGGTGCCGGAGGTGGTGCTGCAACGAGTGTGCTGCTGAAACTCAACCCTGACGGTGGTGATGGCATTGCTGGCAATGCAACTTACATTCGCTCTCAGTTGTCGAGTGGTAGTACCAACACGGTAACGCCTAGATCGCCAGGGTTAGAGCTGACTGACAATTACATCACTTTTTTGGGGAATTCATTTTTCAGTCCCTTGAGAGCTGATGGTGTAACGCGCATGCAGCGGAATAATCCGGCAACCGGGACTAGTCCTTTTGATTATCAAGTGGTATTCAATTTGGGTTTGACTGAAGCGTGTAATGCTCAGGCTGTGGATTTTGATGGGGTGAACAGCATCACAGCCCCAGAGAATCTTGAGTTGGCTGCAACGGATTGAGAACCCACGCCACCACCAACGCCAACCCCCACGCCAACGCCAACGCCAACGCCGACGCCGACGCCGACGCCAACGCCAACGCCAACGCCGACGCCGACGCCAACTCCAACCCCTGATCCTGATCCGAAATCAGTTCCTGAGCCTGGAATGATCCTCGGTACCTTGACCGCCTTTGGTGCTAGTGTGCTCTTGAAAAAACGTAAGCACTAAAAGTCTGAGCGTTTGTACTATGGCGACACGATCAATCCCTTTAAGGTTTTTATAGATCCTTAAAAGGGATTGATTTTAGGGAGATGGGGGGAAATTGCCTGGACACTCACTCCCGCTTTATGGGCCACCATGACCCCGATCGCCTCTAAATAGGACCGGACCCGAGTCGCTCTCAATCCAAGGGATTTGGGCGTTACCGATAGGGTGGTGGGATTGTCCTCTACGGCAATGATTTGGGCTCGGGTTTGGCTGAGGCTGAGTACCCCACTGCCCCCACAGGCGGTGGCGGGCACGATCACCGCGTCCACCTGATTCGCCCAGAGATCGGTACTGGCTGGTGCGGTTGATGAGACAAACTGGGGGGCTCGGCTGAGTCCTGCCAACACGCAGGGCAAAAAGGTATGGCCGATTTCTTCGGCGGCGGATTTGGGGGAGATGGCTGGGTCTAAGGGCAGGGGCCTCAGAGCCGGGGCATGGGCGCAGGGTACTTGGAATCGGCGTACGATTAGGTGACTGATGACTGCTTCGGCTCCAGCTAGGGGATCGACGCCGTGGCCTTGCCGGTAATTTTGCAGCACCGTCTCGTCTTCGTCATCAGGAAAACGAACGACGATCGCGATCGCTTCGGCCCCCGCCTGCAATAATTTTTCGGCCCCTCGCAGCAACGTATCGGGTCGCTGCACGGTGCCCCATGTGGCCCCGGAATCAGCGGTGCGCAGTTCAACGCCGACGGGCGCATCCGTAACGACATAGTCGCTCAGGTCTAGCCCGAGGGTGGCGCGGGCCGCATCGGCGGCCTGGAGATGCCGCCAGCGCAGATCGGGCTCAATGGCGGCATCCAGCAAGAGACCAATGCGGTTGCGGTGGACGGGGCTCAGCCCCCAGCGCCCCGCCGCAAACTGATCGAGCCCATAGCCTTCCACATAGAGGGCGTTGGACAAGGGCCAATAGAGCTGTGCGCCATTCAGTACGTTGGGATGGGTAATGAGGGTGTCGGCGACTTGGGCGATCGCCCGCGCCACAGGCAAGGCATCCCCCGCATAACCGCCAATGGCCGCCCCAATGCCCGTTGGGACAATTAGGACTGCTGTATAGAAACGTTCAGCGGAACGTTTAGCCATAGGATCTGGCGGAATCAGAAAACCGCACCTCGTCTTTAGACCTCAGTGGTGACAACGGCCTCAACCTGGGCGGTTTGGGCTTGCTCATCCACCTGGGTGACAGCCCACCGCAGCGGCTCACCCCGTTTTTGCAGCTCCGCCTCTACCGCTTTGGGTAGGGCTTCTGGGGTTTCGGTCAGATCAATTTCCGCCGTAATGAAATGGGTCGTCATCGGGGTCCTCCTACTTGATGCTTCGATCTTTATTACTAGCCTTGGCCAAACTGCTTGTCGTAGACAATGTCTTCTTTTTCAGTTTCGACCTTTAAATCTGAGGTGGGATAGGCCACACACAGCAGGGCATAGCCCTCGGCTTGTAGCGCCGGACTCACCCCCATGCCATCCGTTTGGCTAACGGTGCCTTCGGTAATTAAGGCAGCACAGGTGGTACAGACCCCCGCATTGCAGGAATTGGGCAAATCCAAGCCCGCCGCCTCAGCAGCTAAGAGCACGGTTTGATCGTCTGGGACCTGGATTGTATGGGTTTGCCCCTGGTGGTTGATATCAACCCGATAGGTGTTTGCCATGGGTTCTTTTCGTTTGATCTCAAAAGCGATTTAGTTTATGGGGTGGCTCGCCGATCAGGCGACGTTAGCCGGAAAGGTTGTCTCAAACTCTTCCAACAAATCGTCCATTTCCTCTAGGGCTTGATTGACATCAATCCTGAGGGTGCCGAGGTCGGGTTGTTCCAGCAGGCGGAGCAACACTTCTCGCTTGGCGCGAATCTGTTCGATGCGATCGCGAATCCCTTGGGTATTCATAACAGCGATATTCCATGACTCTCCAGTAAATCAGCATAGGCAACTTTGGGCCAAGTTGGCAGGGGGTTGCCCAACCCTTCTGATAACGCCGTCATCCCCAGGGCGATACAATCACGGCATGGAACACGGAAAGTAAAGCGATAATGTTGCAAAAAACATCCCTGAGTATTTTGTTGTTGTGGGTCGGTGGTGTACTGACGATTATTGG
>CAYGVA010000217.1:0-6959 GCA_964353225.1 uncultured Leptolyngbya sp. | reverse complement strand
GCCGATTGGCGTAGCCAATTTGACACTGAATAACTTTTCAAACACCCTCTAAGGTGCGGGCTTCCTCGGCGTTTAGAAAGACGCGCAGGCGCATTCCCATGACGGTATCCTCGAATTAGACTTAGATAATGGCTTCATCCCTCGTAACATAACTCGGAAACCTTAGGTCAACCTACTTAAAATATGTTTTTTGACATAGGCCTTGAAAATATATAATAGAAGTCTGACCTTGAATATAAAACTTTTTTGGCCTTGAATATATTTATTGGATTCTTTGACTTTTAAAACTTCAGTCATAGAAGTATATTCTATGAGTTTAGAGAAGCAAAAGATAAATTTTTTGCTATTAAAAGCTTGTGCCTGAGGAAATCTTTTCTGAAGATGATAGGCAGTTTGAATCCCTAACTTAACTCTCTCAATGTGAACATCAGGTCGAAAATCATAAAGGTTATTCCCATGCTGGCGATGTACGGCAAGGGTTTTGGGCAATAGTATGCCGGGCGAACAGTAGATCGATGCCAACCTGAGAAAGGAATCAGCGGAAATCCTAAACTGCTCAGGCATAGGTAAAATTTGGGCCAGTATCTGTCGTCGAAAGCAAAGTCCACTTGTTGCAGGAAACCAGTGCCTCAGCTCAGCTCCAGATTCCAAAACAGGTTTTAAGTTAACGTACTCAAGTGCCTCCAAACGATGCCGGTTACGTTTCAAAGATTCGCCACCAGCATCCACATCTTCCAATTCATGAAAACACCACCCAGCCTCAGGATACTGCTGAAGTAGATTGACGATCTGTGTGGCCTTATTAGAATAAAAATAGTCGTCCGCATCTAAAAAAAGAATCAGATCCCCCGTGCTAGCCTCAAAGCCTGCATTAAAGGCAGAGGCTTGACCGCCATTATCTTTTATTACACTAATGATTTTGCTGCCAAACTCAGAGATAATCTCCCGAGAGTGATCTGTAGAGCCGTCATCCACAACAACAACTTCAAGAGAGTTATATTCTTGGCTAAGAGCACTAAAAATAGACTCTTTCAAGAAAGATTCATAGTTGTAGTTGTTGATTAAAATGCTGACTTTCATTTCATTTCATTTCAATTAATATTGATCAACTAATCTCCTGAAAGCTCAATTAAGTCAATCAGCGTTTCATTCAACAAGGTCCTTGTTTGCACATTGCGATGCCGTATTCTGCTCCCGCCTGATACTACAAGACAGCGATTTAGCATGTTGGCTACTGGCCCATATAATCGGGTTGGTAACGAACCAACTTCCACCCAGATGTTTTCGCTAATTTTGTAGGCAAGAATATTAGGCAACAAGTCTGTGTGATAAGACTTGGATTTCAGTTTCAAAAAGAGCTGTAGTGGTAAATCGTCAATCAGTTTTTCATGGGCATGGTCAAATAACCCTTGACTCATCAAAACTGGATTTTGATTATTTCTACCCCCAAGAATAAAAATGTAGTCATCAACCCTAAAGGTTGCTGCTTCAAAATGGGATCTCGGCTCGGGCATACTAGCAAGCTCAGACCATTGGTTAGACGAGCCATCAAAACAATACAGAGAGTTTTTATCAACAGGATTCGTGTCATGACGATACTGACCACCGATCGCGTAAATTTTATTGTCAAACACGAGACCAGAGATATGGCCCGTTGGCGAGGGTAAAGGCTCTGCTTCTAGCCAGTCTTTACTTCCGTCAAGGGGTAAATACCAGTGCTCTGTACAAGTCGTATCTCGATCTTCTGTAAAGCCCCCAAAATAATGCAGTTCTCGATTGACGATACCTAAAGCACCACCAGCCCGCTTTTGGGGTAGAGGGGGTTTAGCAAACCACTGATCCGTTTCAATACTGTATTGCCAAACTTCATTGGTTGCTACACCAGGGTGATTGCCTACAAATCCGCCCGCAAACCAGACTGTTGAACCATCAACGGCGGTATTAATGTGGGTGACAGGTGTCGGCATATCATTGAGCTGCTGCCACTGATTAGATTTCAGGCTATAAACATAAACATCTCCAGCGGCTTGCCATTTAAATGTAAACCCCCCAAAAACATAGAGCTTGTCATCGATAGCAAAGGATGCGCTCTCCAATAAAGGTCTTGGGAGTGGAGCCCCTGTCTTCCAAATTTTCCGGGGCAATGTCCAATTTTCTAGCGTTTGAGTAATTGATACCATGAGAATCTGCTAAGGCTGCGTTAGTTGCCAGAAAGGGTAGAAATATCACCAAAGATATTCTTGATCTGAGTGGAAATTTCCTCAGGTATAGCTGGGCTCAGTAGGGAATGTATATTGGCCTGTAAATGTGCCAGGTTCCCGGTCCCAAACATTACAGTTTCGATGTGGGGCTCATGGCGGCAATAGCGATAAGCCATGTCAGGAATGCTGACGCTGGTATCAGCCATTACCTGCTTTAAGAAAAACTCCTCACCTAGGGCAGATTTATCAATAAGATGCTGAGTTTGAAGTTGGTCCATGATTTTCTGAAGACCTTCTGAACTCCGTAATGCATTTCTAACCGCAAACATACCCAGAATACCTATCCCTTTTTCTGAAGCTTTTGGGAAAACATATTTTCTAGCGGTTTGATTGATCATGTTAAAGCCAGCCATGATGACATCCCAATAATCATCATCTACAGCACGAGATAACATCTGATGAGATGGATCTTTTGAAAAGCTTTCAGTAACCCCTATGTAGCGGATTTTCCCCTCCGTTTTCAATGACTCTAGGGTTGGCATTAGATTTTCAACAATTAAGTCATACTCTTGAACTTTCACCCCATGCAAATGATAGATGTCAATATAGTCAGTTTTCAGCGCCTTAAGGCTTCGGTTTAAACCCTTCCTCAATGCCCTTGCATCAATCAACCCTCCTTTTTTGCGATGGAGCTGTTTTTTGCTAGACAAAATAACATTGTCTCGCGGCGTAGCTTGAATTGCCTTGCCAATAATTTTTTCCGTTCCATATGATTCTGCGGTATCAATTAGGTTGATCCCAGAGCCAAGGGCATGATGGACAATGGCAATAGCCTCTCTTTGACTGCTCCCTCGGCTTAACCCTAGACGGCTGCGCCCTCCACTGCCCAGACCCATCACACTAACGTTGAGACCGGTTTTGCCCAAGGTTGTGTACTGCATGTTTTCTGGACTTGGCACAGGCACATCTGGTAGATGAAGTGCTTGATTTTGCCAGCCGGTCAGCTGATCGAGGATAGTTTTAATCATTTCGATTCAACTAGCTACCTTGTTGTTCAAGCTTTTTTGCCTATATTCCAACATTAATTTTCTGGAATTTTTGAGGGCGACATTGAGTACCTTCTTATTTAATTTGAACTTTCTAATGCTGGCATCATAATGTCGCTGCATCCAATAGTCTAAGTTTTTAGACATTTCAAAGAAGGCTCGATCAATTTGCGCTTCAACTGTTTTTTCAGGCAGGAAAATACGTGGCTCACTTTTTTTATTTGGAGTGATTAGATATATGTGGGCATGCCCACCTGGATAACCGAAGCAATCAAACCGCAGAACATGTCGACCTAATACATGCAAAATAATTGCTGGACCACATCCGAGTTTTTCTCTTTTCCAATAAACCTCTAATTCTGCACTGCCTCCTATTGGAAAGAAAGCAACATCACGCCGCTTATCGTGATGTGAATCGAACTCTGAAGGGCCAGATAGTCTTTTCTTTAGTTTTTTGACTTTGTACTTTAGAAAATTAATGATATACATTTGGATGTTATTCAAGACTCAGCAACTTAATTCAAACAGCTATATATACGAATACTTTGGAATTGATTTCACCCATTCAGGTAATTGTTCCTGCCAGAAAACATAATCTTTCTGTTCTTGTTCTAGACCAATGGTGAGTTGTTCAAGCTCTACATTGCTCAAGAGATTACGGCCACATCTAAAAGGATGTGATGGACGGCGGCTACAATAGCCAAATGTAATTGCTTGGCGAGATTTTATTGTTGGGGGTTTGCCCCGGTGGTACAGCCGTGCTGTATCAACAAAAATAACGGTTCCCGCTTTACCAATGCAACTCTGACGTTTCTGAGATTCAGGGATAAAATTTGAAAGTTCTGAATCCAAGAAAAACTCATATTTATTCTTGATATTATTTAGAATGTGGTCTGTCAAATCCGATTCTAGATACTGAAATGGACCACTGTCTTCATCTACGTCACTAAAATAAATTAAAATCTTCATGACTTTACGATCTTCATTATCTAAGTGCCATCGCCTAGTCGCTGTTTCATTGCCATTGTTGATCGAATGATTACATAGGCAAGTGTCATAGGCAGCAGGAGAACCAATGTGGTTTGAGGCAATGGCCACTAAGCGATCGCTCAAGCCCCACTGAAAGATCTCATAATATTTGAGCAGTAATGAGAAATCAGGCACTACTTGGAATTTTGATTTCTGATGCCGAGACTTTTTTTCAAGCGTCTCAAATAATTGATTACCTAGGGTGATAAATTGGCTTGCTCCAGGAATATCCAGTGCTTCTAGTGAAGTTATACAGATTCCTGTTGTGTTGAGTTTTTTTGAAATTTCCAGATCGCCGATACTCAAGCTAGGAAGCTGACCTCTGTATTTGCGAAGATACCTTCGGTAAAGTGGCTTGAATAGGAGTTCTTCTACAATCGCCAGATTAACGAACTTCTCGGAAATGCTAGGGATGCTGTTTTTTGCAAACTTCCGTGCCTTATGCAGGCTAGGATCGGTTTTTAAATATTCAAAAAAGCTCATAGTTAATCTACTCTTCTATACGTTTTTAGATGAATAAATGATTCAAAATCCGAATTTATATTGTCTATGAAACCTCATAAGTTTCGACTGGCAAGGTCACCGAGTTGATGAATTGGGCTCATAAAACTGCTGACATAAAGCTGTAGTTCACTAGCCAAAACCGTATCTGTTGGGAGTTGTCGCCGATACTTGCACCAATGAATGATCAGCTTCCGCAAATCATTGAACATATAGGCTACGCCAACTGCAGGCTTTAGCCATTTAGGACAGCCAATGGTGCGAGTGTAGTAGCGTCCCAGACCAATTCCTCGAAAGAAGCGCAGTAAATACGCCCTTTCAAGGCGTTCCTTGGGAATGTAGTGCTCGATTTGCATGGCAGGATTAAACCAGATTTCCCAGCCTGCTTTCTTCAGATACATCAGCGCTTCAATATCTTCTCCCTTGGCGGCTAAGCCAGAACCGACAGGACCTCGCAGCACTAGGGATTTAGGGACATGCTCAACCCAAGCTTGTTTGCGAATCACCAAGCCCGCACCAGGGGGCAGGACATGCTTGCGATTGTATGAGCCACTGCTAAAGCAAATAGGATGTTTGCGCTCTACGATGGGTAAGTACTGGGCAATACGCCCAAAGTTATCTGGGGGTTGTGTTTCAAAAACCCCATGGATTTGGCCAGAATAGGCCCCTACCTGGGGGTTGTATTTGCCAAAAGTAATGGCCTGAGCGACCCAGTCTGCAGCCGGGACAGTGTCATTGTCTAAAAAGCCAATCCAAACGCCTTGGGCAACTTGAATGGCCCGTTGGCGAGCATAGACAGCCCCTTGTCGTGCCTCTTTATGGATGGTGAGTGGAAAGGCGCTGGGCCAGTCAGCTTGATAGCGTTGAAGGATCGCGAGGGTGTCGTCAGTACTGTTGTTGTCAACAACAACAACTTCCCACCTCAGTCCCTCTAGCGATGTCTGGGAGCGGACTGCTTCTAACAACCTTGGCAGGTAGGTAGCGCCGTTATAAGTGCGAATCGCTACCGAGAACTCAATCATCTATGATTCTTGTCGGTACTGATACGTAAAGTAGACCTCCTTAAAGATACACAATCTAACTATTTTTTTTGTGTAGAAAGCATCTAAGTAGCAATGCGCATTACGGAATTGGGGATATTGCTGATTCGTCGGATGAATTCATGCTGACACAGATAAATCGCCAAACTTGAGCTTGCCTCAATAATTTTGATGACCCTGTCGAGTGTCATCTCGTTTACGGATTACCAGTGACAGCTGGATTGGGGGGGGCTCTTTAGCATGGCTAGAGGCTGCATTACAATGACCCGTGCCATTTTGGTATGCAACCAAAAAGCGCGCCCCATGACTGGAGCGCGCTTTTCGTAACTTGCTTAAGACAAGCTCAACTCAGACTAACCGATGATTTCGGGAGCCTTAGTAGCAGCAAGGTCTAGGGGGAAGTTGTGAGCATTACGCTCGTGCATTACTTCCATACCGAGGTTGGCACGGTTGATCACATCAGCCCAGGTGCTGATGACACGACCCTGAGAGTCGAGCACAGACTGGTTGAAGTTGAAACCGTTTAGGTTGAACGCCATGGTGCTGATGCCCAAAGCGGTGAACCAGATGCCGATGACGGGCCATGCACCCAAGAAGAAGTGCAAGGAACGAGAGTTGTTGAAGGAAGCGTATTGGAAGATCAACCGACCGAAGTAGCCGTGGGCTGCAACGATGTTGTAGGTCTCTTCTTCTTGACCGAACTTGTAGCCGTAGTTCTGAGACTCGTTCTCGGTGGTTTCACGCACCAAGGAGGAGGTCACCAAAGAACCGTGCATGGCGGAGAACAAGGAACCGCCGAACACTGCTGCCACACCCATCATGTGGAAGGGGTGCATCAGAATGTTGTGCTCTGCTTGGAATACCAACATGAAGTTGAAGGTACCGGAGATACCCAGAGGCATCCCGTCAGAGAAGGAACCTTGACCCAAGGGGTAGATCAAGAAGACTGCGGAAGCGGCTGCAACGGGGGCAGAGTAAGCAACGCAGATCCAAGGACGCATACCGAGGCGGTAGGACAGTTCCCACTCACGACCCATGTAAGCGAAGACGCCGATGAGGAAGTGGAAGATGACCAGTTGGTAAGGGCCACCGTTGTACAACCACTCATCGAGGGAAGCTGCTTCCCAGATGGGGTAGAAGTG
>CAYGVA010000216.1:0-6977 GCA_964353225.1 uncultured Leptolyngbya sp. | reverse complement strand
GTGGGTATTTCGTTCAATAGCACCGTAGATGGTGGCAATGCCCTCACGGTAAATGACAGTGGCACGACGACTTTTGCCGGTGCTATTGGCAGCGGTACGGCCCTAACGAGTTTAGTCACTGATGCGGGCGGGACGACCAATATTGATGGGGGCACCGTTACGACAACGGGAGATCAGACCTATAACGACGCCGTGGTTCTGGGCGCAGACACTACCCTTGCAGGGAATGACATCACCCTCAGTAGTACAGGCACATTGAATAGCGACGGTACTGCCCGTACTTTGCAAGTGAATAGCAGCGGTAGTGGCGCAACCACCTTTGGCGGTGTGGTCGGCAGTGGCAATGCCTTAGCCAGTATCACTACCAATACTGATGGCACTATCAATCTCGGGGCCAATGTCACCACCACTGGGGATCAGACTTATAACGAAGCAGCCACCGTTTCGAGTGCGATCACCCTGGAAAGTGGGGGAACGGTTGGTTTTCAAAGTACCCTTGGCGTCAATGCCGACTTAGTGGTGAGGGCCACAAGCATTAATTTTGGGGCGGCGGTTACCCCCAGTGGGAATCCGACGATCGCCCTAGAACCCTTTACCGCCGCTTCAAATTTAAATGTGGCTGGTCTCGGGACCAATCAATTACAAAATGGCTTTAGTTCGATCACCATTGGTCGGAGTGATGGCACCGGTGTGGTTACGGTGGGCTCCATTGGTTTCCAAGATCCTGTTGTCATTCAGTCTCCGGGCGGATCCGTCGTTGTCAATGGCGATCTAACCGGAACTGATGATGCTTCCTTTACCTTTACAGGAGCGACGAGTATTGGTGACGGTACTGGCACATCTACCATCGCCATCGATACCAGCGCTAGCAGTAATGGTACGGTGCTCTTTAACAACGCAGTGAATGCTGCCGCCGTTGGGGATAGCTTATTGGTAAGCGCTGGCAATGGTGGTATTACCTTTAGTGATGCGGTCGGTACCACTACGAATCTGGGTTCCCTAACGACCACAACCACAGGCACAATTGGCCTGAACGGTGATGTCACGACGGTGAATAACCAGGCTTACAACGGCAATGTGGTGTTAGGCAATACGGTCGCCCTGACAAGTACTGCCGGAGCGGTCTCCTTTGGTGGCAATATCGATGCGACCACAGCTGGGACCCAAGGTCTTACGGTTAACACTGCCACGGGGACAACCTTTGGGGATGCCAGTAGTGATGCGATCGGCGGTACTCAGAGCTTGTCAACATTAACCGTGAACGGTGCTGCCACCCTCAATACTTCGACCGTTAATACAACGGGGAATCAGACTTACAACGGTGCGACCAATGTTGTAAATACCTCGGCGTTGACGAGCACCACCGGCACCTTAGGGTTCAACAACACGCTCAGTACAACGGGCAATCTCGTGCTGACCGGTGCTGACATTGACTTTGCCGGTGCTGTCTCAACCAGCAATACGTCAACATTGACCCTGCAACCCTCCACGACCGGAGCAACTCTTAGTGTTGGAACCACGGGCTCAACGTTTGCGTTAACTGATGCAGAGCTTAACCGG
This sequence comes from uncultured Leptolyngbya sp., assembly GCA_964353225.1. Lineage (GTDB taxonomy): Bacteria > Cyanobacteriota > Cyanobacteriia > Phormidesmidales > Phormidesmidaceae > PCC-6406. Next base: position 5,417 of record CAYGVA010000216.1, on the reverse strand, counting down.
CTGCAAGAGGGGTTTGGGTCAATCACCATTGGCCGAACAGATGGAACTGGGGATGTCGCAGTTGACTCAGCTCGGTTCCTGGATAATGTCACCATACAAAGTGGCTCTGGGCGCATAACGGTCTCAAACTCTGGGGGCGGTTTCCTTCAAGGGATTAGAACCGTAGATAGTAGCGATGCCGCCTCTATCGCTGTGAGTTCACTCAGTGGAGATATTGTTATCAATCCGAATGCATCTTTCAGTGCATACAATAACGGCAGCGATGGTGGTGATGTCGTTATTCAGGGGCAGACGGTTACTGGCAACAACTTTTTTATTGCAACAACGGGTTTTGGAGGGTTTACTTCAGGTGACGTCACGATCGCCGCAACCCAAGATATCTCATTGACTGGCGGCAGTGGCCCATTTCAAGGCGTATTAGTTGGTAACAACTTTAATACGAGTGCGAGTACCCAAGCTGGTGATTTTTTGATTTCAAGTGTTAGCGGCGACATAACACTCGATAACATTGATATTCAAAACGGTAATAGTGCTGGTGGCCAGGGCGGGGATATTAACCTTAGTGCCAATTCAGGAACCGTTACACTGACAAACGGTAGTCGGTTGATCACGACGACTGACACGAGTAATGGCAGTGGCGGAAATATTAACGTTTCGGGAGCCACAGTTGATATTAATGGTGGAGCGGGTGGCACCAACCCCTCTGTCGTTGTCGCCGGTACAGGCGAAGCTGTAAGTGGCGCGTTTTTCTCTTCATCGAATGGAACCGGCACGAGCGGCGACATTAATATTTCAGCAACTGGCGATGTTACACTTACCGACTCCTTAATTTCTGCTGTAACGACCAGCACGAGCGAAACCATTGCCGGTAACATCAGCGTTACGGGTACCAATGTCACTTTGGACAATGCCAGCATCACGGCAGAAACAAGCGCTAACTCAGAAGGGAATGCGTTTGTTACGTCTACTGGGGTTACCGGCATAGAAACAGTTGGGGCCAACATTACGATTGGTGGGGTCGGCTCGACCGGCAGTTTGACCCTGCGCAATAACAGCTTGATTTCGGCTAGGGGGATTGCCACGGGAGGCGGTACGCTTACGGCCTCTACCCCCAACAACCCAACCAGTGGATTTGTGAGTGATACCACAGTAGCTGGGGGTAACATCACGATCTCTGATTTTGTTGAAGTTATTGGTGAGACGGCTGGTGGCCAGGGCAATGATATTCTCACCAGTGCTGGCGGAACCTTCGGGGGCGTTATTATTATTGACTTCACCCTGCTTAGTGGTTTTACTACGGGTAGTTCAACAGATTTCACTGCCCTCCGCAGTAACAATCAAAATGATATTGCCAGTAACGGGACGATTGTTTCACTCGATCTGTCTTTACTGAATACCAATACAGAGGTTGAGGTTGCCTTTATTGATGCTTCTGATTTGGTCGGTAATTCTTGTGCTCCTGCCACGGCGAGTAGCTCCTTTACCGTCGGTGGTCGGGGCGGCATTCCGGCAAATCCGCTTACGCCGTTATCACCGTTGGTGGGTGAAGATAGCTGGATTTTCTTGGAGGAGGCGTCCCCAGCAGAGTCGTTCTATCACTCTGAGACGACGGTGGCTGCCAATTTACCCGCTGAACCAGGGCAGTGTTATTTTCAATGGCGGCAGGCGGCGCTATAGGTATTTGACGCAGCGTCTTGGTCTTCTTGGTGTCTCACGTCCAGGCACTCTCAGAGGGTAAATGACTTAGGTCAGACCCTTTGGCGTTCCAGTTGTTTGACTTGGACAACATCGTGGGAAATCAGGCTGCTGGTGGCTATAATCTGCCGGTTTGGATAGAGGTGTTGGGATTGATATTGGTGAGTTTGGATGGTGCTGAGCACCTGATGACGTCAGTACTTTAGGGTTCTGTGGTGCAGATGTAGGTGATCTAGCAAACCTGGGAACCGGAAAATCACTGAATTGTGGCGGAACTGTGACATTTTGCCTGTATGCTCCGTAGATTTTTACTGGGTTGCAGGATAATTGGCACAGTTCTCTGTGTGATGCCCTACTTCTCTGTGCTTAATGAGTAATCCTTCAGATTCGGCTTCTCCCGAACCTACGAATTTGGCTGCCCTTCAAGCGGCACGGTTACGAGAAATTGGGGCCTATTTGCGACAAGTTCGACTTGATCAGAATCAGGTGATTGACCAGATCGCGCAAGCGACTTTCATCCAGGCTTACCAGCTTAAGGCCATCGAGGCCGGTGATTTGAATGCCTTGCCCCAGGCTATTTATGTACAGGGGTTTCTCAAGAAGTATGCGATCGCCCTAGGGCTAAATGGCAAAGAGATTGCCGATGGTTTCCCGGTAGAGCGGCCTTAAATAAATCATATATATACAGATTACGCCATGACACCCCCAGCCGAGGCCGGGGGTGTCATGGTGCTGTGTAGGAGAAGAGCGTTGATATGTTGCCCCTCGCCCCTAGGGCAAGATGAAGAACGGGGAGAGATTTATTGGGGATGTAGCGGTCATGGCCTCAGAAAATACGTTTGTTTTAGAGTTGACCTTGGCCTTAGGCACCTCAGCGGTAGGGGGATTTGTGGCCCATCGGTTGCGACAGCCCCCCCTATTGGGCTATTTGTTAGCGGGGCTATTGATTGGGCCAGCTGGGCTCGGGCTGCTGCAAGACCTAGAGCAAATTGAAGGGCTGGCCGAGGTTGGGGTGGCCTTTTTGTTGTTTGCCCTGGGGGTGGAGTTTTCGCTGGCGGAACTGCGGCGGGTGCAAAGCATTGCCCTGCAAGGCAGCCTTTGGCAAATGGGCTTAACCACAGGCTTGGTGGCCGTAGTGACCTACTTGACCGGCTGGGTCACCTCCCCGGTACAAGGGGTGTTTTTAGGGTTGGTCCTGTCCCTTTCCTCGACAGCGGTGGTGCTGAAGGTGCTGACCGAACGGGGGGAGACGGGCACCCTCCATGGCCAAGTGATGCTGGCGTTATTGATTGCCCAAGATATTGCCCTAGGGCTAATTTTGGCGTTTTTGCCGGCGTTGACCCAGCCGGAGACGATGGGCATTACGTTGGCGATCGCCCTGGGCAAGTTTGTTTTATTTGTGTGTGGCGCGATCGCCCTCGGTCGCTGGTTTGTGCCCTGGCTGATGCGCACCGTGGCGGCCACGGAAAGCCAAGAGCTGTTTTTGCTGACGGTGATTGCCCTGTGTTTGAGCGTGGCCTGGTTGACCGCCCAGTTGGGCCTTTCGATTGAGATGGGGGCCTTTGTGGCGGGGTTAATGGTGGCCGAGGTGGATTACGCCGACCATGCCCTGGGGCAGATCTTGCCCCTGCGTGATACCTTTGCCTGTTTGTTTTTCGCCTCGGTGGGGATGTTGATCGATCCGATGGTGCTGCTAAATAACTGGTTGATTATTTTGGAGTTAGTCACCCTGGTGATGGTGGGTAAAGCGCTGATCATTGTGTCGATCGTGTTGCGGTTTGGCTATTCGGTCAAAACGGCGCTGCGGGTGGCGGTGGGGCTGAATCAAATTGGCGAATTTTCCTTCGTATTGGCTTTGGCTGGGTTTACCCAGGGACTGATCACCGAGCGCCAATACCTGCTGCTGCTGGGTACCACCGCCATTACCCTGGTGCTCACCCCCGCCTGGATGGGCAGTGCCCCCCGTTTGATGCTTGCCTTTAAGCGGGTGCCGGTGCTGCGCCGGTTGCTGCGCTCTTTGGCAGAGCCAAAGCTACTGGCGGTCCCCGATACCCTCTCGGGCCATGTGATTGTGGCGGGTTATGGCCGGGTGGGTCAGGTGCTGGTGAATATTTTGCAAAATCGGGGCTACCCGGTGCTGGTAATTGAAAACAGCGAGGCGGCATTGCAGCGATTGCGGCAGCGGCATATTCCTTTTGTGTATGGGGATGCGGATGCCGAGCAAGTGTTGGAAAAGACTCATCTGCATCGGGCTAAGGCGCTGGCGATCGCCCTGCCTGACCCCACCAGCACTCGCCTGCTGCTGCAACGGGCCTTGGCACAAGTGCCCCATTTAGACGTCATTGCCCGCTCCCATAGCGATAACGAAATTGACCTGCTCACCCAAATTGGTGCACGGGAAGTGGTCCAACCCGAGTTTGAGGCGGCGATGGAATTGGGCTCCCACCTGCTGCGCAACCTGGGGGAAGACTCTGAGGAGATTTTGGCGGTGCTGTCAGGTATTCGGAGCGATCGCTACCGCAGCATCCGGGGGTAGCGATCTGCTGAAAAATAGCGTCTATTTTAGGGGTTTGGCATCGTCAAACCTCTAAAACAACAAGTCGTCATGGTGGTCAAGATTTTATGGGGCCGTAAATCCCTTGGCGCAAAGTCAAGCGGCGACAGCGACAGGGCTTTTGAGTTCCGCCAAAAAGTTTCCCAGCAATTGTTTGCCCGATTCAGTCAATACGCTCTCGGGGTGAAACTGTACCCCTTGAATGTGGGGGTATTGGCGATGGCGCAGCCCCATAATCAAGTCGTCGTCTAACCAGGCGGTGATTTCTAAGCAGTCGGGGCAACTGGCTCGCTCTACAACCAAGCTGTGGTAGCGGGTGGCCTGAAACGGCACCGCTAATCCTTTAAAGACGCCCCCATGGTTGTGGTGGACCAGGGAGGTTTTGCCATGCATCAACGTCGGGGCAGAAACCACCTGGCCGCCAAATACCTGCCCGATGCTTTGGTGACCCAGGCATACCCCCAAAATGGGTACCGTAGGACCCAATTCTCGAATCAAGTCTAGGGAAATGCCGGCATCCTCGGGGCGACCCGGCCCTGGGGAGATCACAATGCCATCTGGGGCTAGATCTGCCACCTGGGACACCGTGATCTGGTCATTGCGGTACACCTGAATCGCCTTGGCGACGGGTTGGCTGAGGCCCAGCTCCCCCACGTACTGCACCAGGTTGTAGGTAAAACTATCGTAGTTATCGATGACAACAATCATGGCGATCGCAACCCGATTAGGCTGCCATAGTGTGAAATAGCTGGAATAGTGGCGGTAACAATAGACACAGTGCCACCCAAATCGCCACCAAGGCCGAAATCAGCACGGCAGCCGCAGCACAGTCCTTGGCGATCTTAGCGAGTTCGTGGTAATTCTGCTGTACCGTCAGATCGACCACCGCTTCTAGGGCGGTATTTAAGAGTTCTAGGGTGAGCACTGCCCCGCAGGTCAACCCCAGAATGGCTAACTCCACCAAGGGTAAGTGCAGCCCCAGCCCCAGCCCCATCACCCCGGCACTGGCGATGCCGTGAATGCGGAAGTTGCGCTGGGTGCGCCAACCGTAGGCCATTCCCTGCCAGGCATAAAGGAAGCTGGAACCCAGGTTATTGGCGACTTGCCAAGCTAAGCGGCGATCGGGTGTTGCCGAACTGCCATTGGGAGGGGGCAACGGAGCGGGGGG
>CAYGVA010000215.1:0-6987 GCA_964353225.1 uncultured Leptolyngbya sp. | reverse complement strand
CGGCAAGACGGCAGCGGTGATATTCAGCAGGGGACCGAAACCTTTAGCTGGATGAATCCCTTTCACCCTCGGGTGCAGCAATTGTTGTTGTTGCTCTTAGATGAGGTGCTGCAAAACTACGATGTGGACGGCATCCAATTTGATGATCACTTGGGGATGCCAGTGGATATGGGCTATGACCCCTACACCGTCGCCCTCTATCGCCAAGAGCATGACGGCGCAGCTCCCCCCGATGATGAAAACGAGCCGGAATGGCGACGCTGGCGGGCAGACAAAATTACCGCATTTGTGGGCCAGGTGCACCAATTGGTGAACAGCCGCCGCCCCGATGGGGTTGTGTCAATCTCCCCCAATCCTTACCCCTTTTCCTATAATCGCTACCTGCAAGACTGGCCGGAATGGGAGGAACGGGGCTATGTGGATGAGTTGATCGTGCAGGTGTACCGCGATAACCTCAATCGCTTTGCCTGGGAATTGAACAAACCCAGCATTGTTCGGTCTCGACGCAGCGTTCCCACGGCCATTGGCTTGCTGAGTGGTCTGCGGGGTCGCCCCACCGATGTGGACCTGCTAGAAACCCAACTAGAGGCGGTGCGCGATCGCAACTATGGCGGGGTCTCTTACTTTTTCTACGAAACCCTCTGGGTACCGGGAGCTGAGACCGCCCCAGAGCGGCAAGCCCGGTTTGAGGCCAGCTTTGCCCAGACCGCTCGCCGCCCCACCCGATCCAGGTGACGTAACGTGAGCCAAGGGCGGTAATATTCGCTATTGTCAGGGCTGTCCCTGCATTTGAGATCCCATGTCAGATATTTCTAGCCCCTTCATGGAAAGCGCGATCGCCCTTTCCACCAAAGCCATGCGTTCAGGCCGTGGCGGTCCCTATGGGGCCGTGGTGGTGAGAGATGGTGAAATTATTGGTCGCGGCATGAACGAAGTCACCTCCCTGAATGACCCCACCGCCCATGCTGAGATGACCGCCATCCGTGAAGCCTGCGACTATGTGGGGGACTGGAACTTAGAAGGGTGTGAACTCTACACCAGTTGTGAACCCTGCCCCATGTGCATGGGTGCCGTCTATTGGGCTCGCCTCGATCGCGTCTATTACGGGAACACCAAGGAAGTCGCCGCCCAGTTTGGCTTCAACAGCCAGATTTTCTACGATGAATTGGCGCTACCCACAGACGAACGTCAAATTCCCATGGAGCCGCTGATGGAAGAAATGGCGGTCAAGGTTTTTGAAGAGTGGGATGCAAAAACGGATAAGGCTGAGTATTGAGGAGAGGAGACAGGGGGCGTCACTGCTGAACGTCAGGATGGAATAAAAGAGAGCCTACGCCGCCTACCCGCTTTTCCCCTCTCGGGAGGGGACAGGGGTGGGTTCTTCCTCTCGGGAGGGGTAGGGTTGATTCATTTGGCAGAGAAAAAAGCCGATATACACCATGGCTCACTCCAAACATTGCGGCGATGTTGAACGGCCATAACGAAATTTCTACGAAACGATCGTTGCAACGGCCAAACCAGTAACACTGTCCGCGAGGTCCAGGACGGCGGTGCGTCCTGGTGGTAGGCCGCAGGACGTGCGTAGCGGGGGTCTGGGGGCAATCCAAACGCCCCCAGTCGAAGCGTCCCATTGTTGACCGAAATCTTCGCCTAACCTAACCGGTTTGAACAAAGCCTGTTTTTTTCCCTTTAAAGAATCAGCCCTAGGGGACAGGGGTGGGTTTCCGGCTCATGGCCAAGGGATTGACCCACCCCAGCCTACGGCCACCCCTCCCAAGGAGGGGATGGTTCAGTTAGGTTCTCTGATCCCGCACTCGGGTTACTTCAGTGACTTGTGGGCATTGGGTATTCTTCAAGCGCAGACCCTTACTTGGTCTGGGGAATCAGCTTGGCAAACACCACATAGAGCACCACTGCTGCGATAATCCCATTCACAGGAACGATGCCCCAACCGGCGATATCGGAGAAATAGGCGATCGCAGAAGCACCGACATAGGCAATAATGCCCGCCCAATTAAACGCCGGTTGTGGCGTGTCCAGGGTCGGAAAATGGCCGCCCCGATGGAGCCAATAATCGGCCATAATCACCCCACCAATCGGTGGAATAAACGTCCCCAACAGGATTAAATAGCTCACCAGCATTTGGTAAATACCACCCCAAGCCAAAATCAAGGCAAAAGTAGCTCCCCCGAGAACAAATAGGGTGCGCTTGTGGGTCCGAAACATGTTGGACCCGGCAATGGAAAAGGCATAGATGGTGTTGTCCTGGGTGGTCCACATATTGAGGAAAAACAAAATCAATCCCCACACCAGCAAACCCTGTTGAGCCATCACCTGGACAATGTCAGGGTTGCCATAGACCTTGGCCGTAAAGGCACCACTAAAAATCAAAAAGCCATTTCCCAAGAAAAAAGCGATCAAGGTGGCAATAAACCCACTGCGCCCCGTCCTAGCAAATCGACTCCAGTTGGTGGCTTGGGTTCCACCCGAAATAAAGGTCCCGACAATGATGGTAATCGCAACATTTAAGGGGAGTGGATCGCTTAGTTGTGTGGCCTGTAGTCCGGCCAACCCGCCAACATCACCAGCGGCGACCGACAAACTCAACACCATCAAAATCACCATTGCCGGAACGGCAATACGACTCAACCAGTCCATGGCCCTATAACCAAAGTAAGCCGTTGAACAGAAGGCATAGGTAAAAAACAGAATCACCACACCATTCCAAGCGGTGGGCAAGCCCGCCAAGTTATTGAGGAGTTCAGCCATTAACGCTGACCCCCATGCATACCAGCCCACTTGAGTAAATCCCAAAATAAAATCAACCCAGCGGGAACCCATGTTGCCAAAACTAAAACGGGCCATGAGAACCGTTGTCAGGCCGGTGTCAGCGGCAATGAAACCCAGCAACGCTGCATATAGGCCAAGCACCAGATTCCCAATCACAATCAAACCGATTAGATTAGGCCAGAACTGAAAGGAAGGACCGACCAAGCCACCCGCAAAGAGGGTGCCAGAGTACAGGGTAAAACCGGCTAAAATCGGGGCCAGAGAAATCAAAGACTTGCGGGCTTGAGGCGGGACAGCGGATAGGGGATAATCCTCAGTCACAATGCCCTGGGGAGATGCGGGTGGATCAGTCAGGGTATTCATAAGTTAAGTACAATCATTAAATAGGATGCAGACCTGAGACAGAAACTTGCTCGACATTGTAGTCAGGTTATTTAAATAGAGTGGTATCCGTAACAACGCCACAACGGGAAAAATTCAAGGCGGGTATTCTGGCAAAACGACAGCCATGAATCCTAGCTGAGATCGACCCAAACCCTATCTACAAGAGGATCTAAGCGGGCACAGAGGATATTTACACCCTGCCTTAGCTGCCATTCAGAACCCTGACTCTCGCACCAATAGCAACAAAGTCCTGTGCCTAAAATTGGAGAAAACATCCCTCCCAAACAGGGCCAGGGATGGCCTTTATCTAACGCCTGAATTCTCACAACAGCAGCGAAACTCTTGACTAGAGGCTGCTCCAAGCGATCTATTTTTAGGGGCATCACCCTCAGCATCCTAAGGGATTCAGAACTAACCTCTGGGGTGATGCCTCGCTGTCATAATCTCTGCAGAATAAAGCCTCCGATCAATATTCATCTGCTGAGGTAGTTTCTTTGTTTTGTGGTAACATCCCTGATTGAAACGGTAGTTCTTATGTCGGAGCGGCTTTATTTAAGCGGGTTTTGATCAGATTGTTCCATTGTCCATGACTTTCATACCTTCTTAGATGATCCAAATTCAAATAACTTCCATATAATAGGAACTACTAATTTCGGAATTCACCGCTATTGATGTAAAGGTGAAGGTTGTCTTTCAAAGACACCGAATGTATCTCTGATACACCTGTCTTAGCGGCTTCCATTTTCCTTTTGACAGTTACCCAAATCTATCTAGCGACCGTAGCAACGAGGTTTTTTCCCTAATGGCAAATACAAAAGAGGCTCCTTTGACAGGCAAAGCCTTGCTTCAGCGGGTCAAGGAGCTATCTGCTCTAACAAAGCGAGAAACGGCTAAGGAATGTGGTTACTTCACCATCACCAAAGAAGGGCAGCCCAGGGTTAATTTGACGGGTTTTTATGACGCCCTACTTGAAGCCCGTGGCATTACCCTTGAGCCAGATAAGGGCAAGGATGGCCGGGGTCGCGAACCCACGTATCGCGTCAGTGTCCATAAGAACGGCCAAATTGTAATTGGTGCCACTTATACCCAAGAAATGGGCCTGAAGTCAGGGGATGAATTTGAGATAAAGCTGGGCTATAAGCACATTCATCTCATTCAACTCGATGATGATGGTACACAAGCAGAGGAAGATTAATCTTCCCACCAGCCCACTCAGGAGATATTGTGATCCTGAGGGTGGGTCGGTTGACGAACAGGTTTTACCCTTCTGGAGTTATTTGATTTCAGAGATAGGTAAAGGGTGAATACTATTAGACTTATTGTCATAGGGCAGTTTGCTCCGTTTAGGGTTCCTTTAGAGGCCCTGGGGCAAACTGCCCTATTTTTGTTGGCCTGGGTCTTACTATGGCTACCGATCGCCATCCCCCTCGCCTTAAAGCTGAAATGGCGACCGTTCCAAGCTGCTACCCCCGCCCAAAAGCTGCCGTTATTAATTCCGCTATATTTGCTGGCTCCAATCATTTTTGGGTTGGGGGTTTGGCGATCGCCCTTACCCTGGTCCGCCTATGGTTGGACGGGACTCCATTCTTTTTTGGTCTCAGTCCCTTTGGGGCTATTCATTGCAGTGGCTGGACTGGCTATCGTCGCTGGGATTCGCACCCAGCTAGGTTGGACAACTTGGGCTCCCCCAGAACAGAGTGATGGGGTGATCGGGTGGCAGACCGGTGCCACGGTGCTGGCATTACTGCTACTGGGCCTAGGCTTGGGGGGTGTCGAAGAATGGGTGTTTCGCGGCTGGATGCAAACCCAGCTTGCAACTGGGTTTGGCTTTTGGGGGGCAGCGGCGATCGCCAGTACGATTTTCGCCCTGGCCCATCTGCTGTGGGACGGCCCGCCGGGCTGGTGGCAACAGCCCGGTCTGTGGCTACTGGGCTTTGTGTTGGTGATGGCCCGCTGGGCCGATCAGGGTTCCATTGGCTTGGCCTGGGGCCTCCATGCTGGGTGGATTTGGGGCTTGGCCTGCTTAGACGCTGTGTTTGGAACGACCCCCACCGGACAAGGACCGCGCTGGCTGGTGGGCCGAGATCAGCAACCCCTCACCGGCCTGCTGGATATGGGGTTACTGGTGGGGACGGGACTACTGGTGATCGGGCTTTGGCCCAAGTTTTTGGGACTGCTCTAGGACGCGACAGACAATTGACCGAGACGTCCCCGCCTGGGGAGCGGTGGCCGCAGGCCGGGGTGGGTCACCCCCTTGGCGATGAACTACACGGCTTAGTTCTGAAATGGCGTTAGGCGATTTCGGGCAATGAAAATACCAGGTCTGGGCGCGGAAACCGCTCCCCTACGAGGGTTTCGTCAAGGGTAAGGGACAGGTCTCCTGACCCTATGCAGGATTGGGATGACAGGCTGTTGTGTCAGTTCGTTAGCCCGACAGTCGGTATTTTAGTTCTCAGCAATCTCCTTAGGACGGATCGGGTCTCAGCGTTAATCGGATCAACGTCACCGGGTTGAGGGGGCTCCACCGGGTCAACGGCCCGACCGCCGTGGCTCGGGAGAGGTTGACCTGATAGCCCTGGAAATGACATTGGGGATGCTGGCTCAGCCATTGGGTAACCTCCGCTTGATTTTCTAGGGTGGCGATCGCCAAAACCATCTGCCCCCCTGGCTTGAGCCGATCACGACAGACATCCAGAATCGCCGTCAAAACGCCGCTGCTCCCGCCGATAAAGATGCGGTCAGGATCAGGGAGAGGGGCAAGCACCGCTGGGGCTTTGCCAAAAATGGCTTGCACGGTATTCGTGCCAAACCGCTCGGCATTACGGCGCACCAGCTCGATACCCATGGCGGTTTGCTCGATCGCGTACACCTGCCCCCCAGGGCAGAGCCGCGCCGCTTCAACACTGACACTGCCGGTGCCCGCGCCAATATCCCAAAGCACCTGGCCGGGTTGAAAGGCTAATTCCCCCAATACCAACAACCGCACTTCCCGTTTGGTCATCAGCCCAGGGCGATCGGGAAAGCTCAGAAACAACTGATCGGGAATGCCAAAGGGGGGCAGGTGCTCGGGCACGGGAGGCACGGATTGCCCCTGGAGGATCACCACATTTAATGGGGCAAAGGTCGTGGCTTGGGCCGCTGCCAAAGACCAGGGTTGGACCCGCTCGCGATCGCTGCCCAGGTTTTCACACACCCACAGTTGATAGGTCAGGGGTAGGGCCAGATCACTGATCAGGCGGGCGATCGCCCCTGGGGTATGGGTATTGTCTGTCAACAGCGCGATGGGGCTGCGGCCCTGCTTCAGCGCTTGGGTGAGGGCATCGAGGGAACGACCATGGGCACTCAGCAGGGTGGCCCCCTGCCAGGGCAGTTTTACTCGACTAAAGGCCAACTGTAAGGCACTGACATGGGGGTGAAAGGTCAGGGCTGCGGCAGGGCAAACCTCCAACAGCCAGCGGCCCAAACCAAAAAAGAGCGGGTCACCAGAGGTGAGCACCACCATGGGGCCAGGTTTCCCCGCATCGAGCCAGGCCCGCAACCGTATCGCTAAGGGGTCTAACTGACCCAGGGGCCAGCGATCGCCGCCATGATGGGGGAAATAACTGAGATGGCGATCGCCCCCCACCAATACCTGGGCCGAATTCACCAGATCCACCAGCGCAGGCGACAGCCCCGCCGCCCCCTCCATACCAATACCCACCACCTGAATCGGGGTCATGGCTGCAACTCCCAGGCCCAGATCAGCAGGGCATTGATGATCGCCGCTGCCACGGGGGAGCCCCCCTTGCGGCCATCCACCCGAATCTGAGGAAT
>CAYGVA010000214.1:0-6998 GCA_964353225.1 uncultured Leptolyngbya sp. | reverse complement strand
CCCCTAGCGATCCCGGCAGCCTCTCCCCCTCAGAAGCCCCACCCCAGTTCAATTAGATCTCGTGCCGTTCTGCTTTCACCCTTGGATGTCTCTTGGGTCTAACACTGAAATGGCGTCTTTCACAAAATCTTGAATGAACGCCTCCCGACGGTTGAGCTGAAACTGCCGCTCCACCACCGCGCTAATGCCCCCGTCACCCCAGTTCTGTCCCTGGCGGAAATAATCCACAAAGCTTTTCCCGGCAATCCGAGTTAGATAAGCGGCGCTAGCGCCCTGCACCGCGCGACTGGCGATGGCCGTCGCCACGGTGACCTGCATCCCCACGGCCAGCAGATTCATCGCCCCTTTAACAATTCCCAACCCCGTTAACGTGCGGACCAGGGAGAGCGCCAGGGTTTTGCCCTCCTCCAGAGACAGATCCCATTGATAGATCTGACCCAGTTCCACCACCATCTGGGCATTAATCGCCGCCGTGGCCAGCAGGTCTACCCCCGGTAAGGGCGAAGCCGCCACGACCCCAGCACTGATCCATTGGTAGCGATCGATAATGCGGTCCGCCTGTTGGCGACGTTGCGCGTCGATCAGGTCACGGGCTTTACTGCCGAGTCGCTGTGATCGCAGCAAAATTGTCTCCGCCAGTAGGTCGGCCCCCTCTTGCCGCAGCACTGCCGTCAGTCGTGCCTCCAATGGCCAGAGGTCTGGTTCCATCTGCGCCCATTCCCCACTGGGCAATTGCACCGCTGGGGGTTGGGCGGCAATATCTACCACGTCTTCTGGGGCGATTTGGTTGTGAAAGCGCGATCGCACTGCCGCCAGCAGGACTGCCAAGTCCGCTTCGGGATACAGGTCCACCTTGTTAAACACCACCACCAGCCGTTTCCCCATGGCCAATAGCGAACAGGCCAGGGCATATTCGCTCTGACGCAAATCATTGTCGATGACAAAAAGCAGCAAATCGGCCTCGGCGGCAAGATGGCGCACTTGGGCTTCTCGCTCTGGCCCCTCCGCACTGGCCTCTAGCAATCCGGGCGTATCGGTAATCCACAGGGTTTGCTCTAGGCCCGGTAGCCGCAAAGGATAGGTGGCGGCGACGGTGGTGCTACCGAGGGGGGCAGCGACGGTGCCGACAATATCCCCCAGCAGTTGATTCACCAGGGCGGTCTTGCCCACGGAACCCACCCCAAACACCACCACCCGCAGATCTTGCAGATCCAGATCCGTAACCAATTGTCGAGATTGCGCCCGCAGGGCGGCTTGAGCCACCTGGTCTTGAATTTGGGACACTTGCTGTTCTAGGGCAGTCAGTGCCGTTTGGGCCACGGCCACTTTCTCGTCGGGCAAGGTGGGGGTGGGCCGCTGCCGCCGGGGTCGCAAAAACAAGCGGCCATAGTAAACGCCGTAGCCGATCGCCACGATCGCCCCCACCCCTACCAGCAATAGAAACCCCTGGGCCACCAGCGGCGAAATCAACGCCAATGCCCCTTGGATGCGCAGCACAAAATCCACCAGGACCAAGAGCCCCACCAGCCCAGCCAGCCCCCCGCCCAGGATCATCCATAGGCGTAGTTGTTTCATCACCCTGCCCTTTCCCAAGAATCACCCAACATCAAAGGTGCATCCAATTTTTGTGAATGATGTTGATTAAGATTAGCCCCCATCCTCATCTCCGGTTTCGCCCGTCCTTCGGCCTACGCCCAAAACGGGGGATGAGGAGCCGGAACGCAACGTTCCTCGCCCACGGGGCGAGGGACTGAGGGAGAGGGTTGTAACACCGGCATCATCGCCCTAAACCTTCTGCATCCCATAAAAGTGCTCACCAATAATTTTAGCCAGCCCAGGGATTGCCTCTTCGACCTCCCCTGCGGATGATTGGCGCACCTTGCCATAGGCCGATCGCACTAGGCTGCTAGAATTCTTCACCCTAGCGTCAGTGATGCCCAGTAAGGTGTTGGCCGTTTGGGTACGATGCTGGGTGAGGTAGTCAACCGGATCCCCCGCTTGGGTCCCTTCGGCCCAAATAGGATCAAGTGCCTCAAACATGGTGGGCAACAATCGGGCGATCGCCCCCGAAATATAGCCCGCGTCAATGCCCTTGACCATGGCGTAGGTCGCTTTTAGGGCCAGACCAGACATGCCCCCCTTGGCACTCACTTGGGTCTCAATGAGTTGGGCACAATCGGCAACAATACTCGCTTTGACCGATGGATTTTGAATCATCTTGCTCAACGTCATTGGTATGCTCCATCCGTAAATTCATCCCTATAGAGTGTGCCTGTTTGCAGGATGAAATTAACCTTGACCCACCCATGGGACCAATTGCCTCAGTAATTGGTAGCCCCTTGGGGGTTAAGAGATGAGCGACAGCAGATAATGCGGGTACGATCAGAAAGCCTTTTTGTCTGTTCGAGTCTGTGTTGAAAAAGCTCAAGAAAGCCCCAGGTATTCAACTGCTGAAATCTAAGCCGGTGGTCTTAATTGTCCAAACGGTGGTGAAATGGCAGCGGGATGAATGTTTAGAGATTGGCGCAGCCCTGTCTTACTACGCCCTATTTTCGTTGTTTCCGATTTTCTTGGTGGTCTTGAGTGTCTTCGGGGCCTTTATTGGTCCTACGAGCCAAGTCTATGACCAAGTGCTGGACTTCTCCCAAAACAGCCTCCCTCCAGAGGCCCATGCCTTGGTCAATGACACCCTGCTGCAGCTAAACCGCAACAGTGTCAGTGCCGGGATTGTCAGTTTTCTACTGGTGTTTTTCACCGCCAGTAGCGTTTTTGGGGCTTTGACCCGAGCCATGAATAAGATTTGGCATGTACACCTAACTGAAAACCACGGCTCAGGCATCCAGTCAGCGGTGATGACCTTTATCCGGAATCGCCTGCTGGCCTTTGTGCTGGTGTTTAGCAGTGCGGCCCTGATGGTCGTGTCCCTGATCTCGAAGATCGTGATCGAGGTAATCCTCGATCTACTCCTCAACTTGGATAATGTGGTGTGGTTTATCCAGTTGGATGATCTGCTACTGCTGCGGACCCTTCAAGGGCTAGCCACCTATCTAATTTTGTCGATGGTACTGATGGTGCTGTTTAAGGTTTTGCCCAGTACCCGCATTGCTTGGCGCGATGTGTGGTTAGGGGGGGTGATGTCCACAGGGCTATTTATGCTGTTGCAGCACCTGGTCAGCAACAGCATCATTCAAATGGGGGCGCAGTTTTTGTCCTATGGGGTGATTGGCAGCGTCATGATCCTGATGCTGTGGATCTTTCTCACCTTTCAAATCCTGCTATTGGGAAGTGAGATGACCTATACCTACGCCTATCTTTTAGGTAGCCGCAGCGGTTTAAAGTCTGCAAAGCTGTAAACCTAGCTGGTGCGGACCCGCATTAGGGGCTGGCCAAATTCTACGGGCTGGGCGTTGTTAACTAAAATTTCGACGATTTCACCGCTCACCTCCGCCTCTAGCTCATTCATCAGCTTCATGGCTTCGATAATACAGACGGTTTGACCGGTTTTGATGCGATCGCCCTGCTCCACAAAGACCGCTTCATCCGGGGCTGGAGAACGGTAGAAGGTGCCGACCATGGGAGAGGTGATTTCGACCAAATTGGGGTCTACCGTGGGGGGCGGTACCGGCGCAGCCGGAGGGGCGGTAGTGGTCACAGGGGCAGCGGGCACTGCGATCGGCACAGCAGCCGTAGCCTCAGGGGCAGCACTGGCCGTAACAACGGTCGTCATTGCCCCTGGTTTTCGTAGGGTCAGCTCAAAATCAGCACTTTTCAGAATCAACTCTGAAATGTCGGTTTGATTGAGGGCTGCCACCAACTCCCGTAACTCACTAACGTTTAAATCCACCAATTGCACTCCCTGCTCTGTTAGCAGTGTTCACTGTTGTCATACCGATTTGTCTGAATCCGTCCCAGCCGTTCTTAGGGCAACAGCTTAAGTCTCCCGACCTAAATAGGAGTCCGAACGGGTATCAATCTTAATCCGCTCACCAATAGAGATAAACAGGGGCACCATCACCTGGGCACCGGTTTCTACAATGGCGGGTTTAGTGCCGCCAGTGGCGGTATCGCCCTTCACCCCTGGGTCCGTTTGGGTCACCTCCAACACCACCGAGTTAGGGAGTTCAACCTCTAGAATCTTTTCATCCCAACGCACCACGTTGACTTCCATTTCTTCTCTCAAGTACTTGACCCGAGGCCCCACTTGGTCAGCCGTCATGCGCACCTCTTCATAGGTCTCCATGTCCATGAAGACCAGATCTTCGCCATCTCGGTAGGTGTGCTGCATATTTTTCTTTTCCAGGTTGGCCTGGGGAACGGTCTCACCGGCCCGAAAGGTGCGCTCAATGACATTGCCTCCCTGCACGTTTTTCAACTTAGTGCGAACAAAGGCAGATCCTTTACCGGGTTTGACATGGAGAAACTCCACCACCCGCCATACAGACCCATCCAGTTCGATGCTGACACCGGTGCGGAAGTCATTACTGGAAATCATGGCGCTGGCTACTTCTGGGTTGGAATAATCGGCAATTCATTTTACCGCCCAGCCGGAATTTCCCAACAATTGAGCTTCGCCAACGGAGATGAATCGCGAGATGAACCGCCCTATGGCAAGATCGAAGGTAATGTTCACCCCGTGATTTCCACCCCAATCCCCATGCAACGATTGATGCGATCGCTGGCGGTCACCCTCTTAGTGGCCTTCTTCTGGACTGGATTAGCTTTAGCGGGTGGAGGAGGGCAATGGGGCATGGCTGTAGAAGCCAATCCCCTACCGACGCCGCTGGTGGCTTACCTCCCCCCAGGCAATGCAATTACCGATGGTAAAGCCCTACTGCGCTATGGCTTGCCGATTCAGAATCCGGAGATTCGCAAGATTCAAGGGGATCTCGAAGGATTATCCCAATGGCTGCGCAGCAAGCGTTGGGGACCCATCAAGCGGGAGACCCAAAAAGCAAACAAGTTTTTGGCTCGGCGATCGTCCAATATTTTGGACGCGGTTCCCGCCGCGAGCCAGCCCCAGGCAGAGCAATTACTCGCGGATCTGAAGGCGGGCCTAGAAGCCATGAATGGCGTTGTCGAGGCCAAGGATAAATCCGGCGTTTGGCAGCAGCGGGCAACCCTATTGGATACGGTCGGGGAAATTGAAGCCCTAATGGTCGAAGGGTTTCCCTTTGAGGTCCCAGACGAGTACAGCAACCTCCCCCAACTCAAAGGCCGAGCCACCGTCGCCTTCGAAACCACTCGGGGAACCATTACTGCGGTGATCGATGGCTACAACGCCCCCGTAACAGCGGGTAATTTTGTGGACTTGGTTCAGCGGGGCTTTTACGATGGCATGCCCTTCATCCGCGCTGAAGACAATTACGTGCTGCAGACAGGGGACCCAGTTGGCCCCGATGACGGCTTTATCGATCCGAAGACGGGGGAGTATCGGGCCATTCCCCTTGAGATTTTGGTCAAGGACGAATCTGAGCCCATTTATGGCGCGACCTTCGAGTCCTTAGGCATGTATTTAGAAGAACCCGCCCTACCATTTTCGGCCTTTGGCACCCTGGGCATGGCCCGTCCCGGTGGTGAACCCGATGGCGGTTCTTCGCAGTTTTTCTTCTTCTTGTTTGAGCCAGAGTTGACGCCTGCGGGCTTAAATCTACTGGATGGCCGCTATGCGGTGTTTGGCTATGTTGTAGATGGCAAGGATGTGCTCGACAAACTCAACCAAGAGGACTCGATTGTGTCGGTCAAAACCATCGATGGACTAGAAAATCTCGTGGAACCCACAGCCTAGATTTAGGACTGCACAAAAACCCCCTTACCCATTGGGCGAGGGGGTTTTTGTAAGGCTTCTGGTCAGATTTCAAATGAAGCTACCCTGCATCAAGGGAATCTGCATCTTAAATGTGGTCCCTATCCCCACTTTCGAGGGACAAGTTAATTGATCGCCATGCTTTTCTGTCACAATCTGGCAGCTAATGGAGAGCCCCAAACCTGTCCCCTTACCGATGGATTTGGCCGTAAAGAAGGGATTAAATAAACGCGATCGCGGGTCTTCCAAAATACCAGGGCCATTGCCCTGAATGGACATCCTTTCCGCCTCATCCATGCGGGAAAATGTCCGTAAAGCAGCGATAATTTCCTGAATGCTGCTCCGCACCTAATTTCGTTCAACCCACTTATAGGGCAGTGAATAGGCAGCAAACATCCCTAAGCCAAGGTGCCCTAGCCGCAACAATTTTCCCTGGCAATAGTTGAAGTCTTCTGGGGTAGGGTGGCTTCAAGCATGTTAGATCTGCCCAAAAGCCTACCTGGAATAACAGAGCAGCGCGTTATTAGCAGCAAACTCAAAATCCCTAGAAAAGCACAGGCTGCTAAAACCTGAGTCCAGCTAGTATCGAGAACACCATGCACGATCACCTCTCGGAAAACTGAGACGATGGAAACTTCAACAGCCACGCCAATCGAAATTTCATGCGCTTGCAGATGTAACCGTCCCAGAGACTATGCTGGCTGAGCGAAGTCGAAGCCAAAACCTAGCCAGAATGTCCCCTTCGACTCCGCTCAGGGGACGGTTACAATGAGCAAGAACAAGATATTCAGACGTCACCACCGAGAAATTCAGTGGCGGCAGCAAAGCTTTAAACATCATCCAAAGTTGAATCAGCATTGAACAAAACAGTCCAATACAAATAGAAACAACAATAATGTCCTGGACAATTTCCAGAGATTGAACAATCCAAATCCGACCTAATGCAACAGCACTTGGCCAATTCAAGAATGAAGTGCAACACCTGCCAAAAGCCGCTCTTGATGGGGCAAAGGGGATATCTCCTCGATCAAGGCGAAACCCTTTCTGCTGTAGGGACAGCGAGAAATCCATATACTCAGATCTCTACGAACGACTCCAGCAGCTTTGTGCAGGCCGTTGCACTTGAAATTTGAATCTACGCTTTGTGGTGAAGAGGCCCCTAATGATTGGCGATTCAAGTCTGTAGTCATGAATT
>CAYGVA010000213.1:0-7038 GCA_964353225.1 uncultured Leptolyngbya sp. | reverse complement strand
CTGCGTATTTATATCATTCTTGCCATTGGCCTATTGATATTCAAGATTGTCACGGTTGTTATTGATAGCTTAGATTCTCTGAGCGTCAAATATTCTGGCCCTGGAAATTTGCTTTTTCGAGTCTATGATAAGCTCCGACATTTAATCCCATTTCTCAAGCGCTGCCTAGAATACATTATCTACGTTTTAATGGCATCCCTGGTTGTCCAGCAGATTGACGTGATTGCCAATCTGGCAAATTGGGGGACTGTTGGCGTTAAATTGATTGCAATCATCTTACTGAGTCGAGTACTGATCTCAGTCTTTCAAATCATCATCGAAGAGTCGTTACTCAAGGGTAAAAATTTAACCGAAACCCAGGAACAACGACGCAAAACGTTGGTCCCAATTATTCAAAGTATTTCCAAGTATTTGGTTTATTTTGGCTCAATTATTTTCATGCTAGATGCCATTGGTATTGATCCAGCCCCGATCTTGGCTGGGGCGGGGATTTTGGGCTTGGCCGTTGGCTTTGGTGCCCAAAATCTCATCAACGATATTGTCTCTGGATTTTTTATCTTATTTGAGAACTACTATCTGGTCGGAGATTATATTGAAACCGATGCTGCCTCAGGTTATGTAGAAGCGATCGAGCTGCGCACCACCCGAATTCGGCATCAGCATGGGCAGGTGTATATTCTTCGCAACGGAGACATTACCGCCGTCACCAACTATTCCAAAGAGTTTGTCTATTCCCCCGTCAATATTGGATTTGACTACAACACTGATTTAGATCGGGTCTATCGCATCATCGAAGCGGTTGGCTATGAATTGAGGGAGCAGGACGATGACGTTTTGGCACCCACGGAGATTGAAGGGGTTGAGGAGTTTGGTGATATTCGCCTGTACGTGCGCACCAAGACCAAGGTCAAACCTGGCAAGCACTTCTTAGTACAAGCTAATTTAAGAAAGCGGTTAAAAGACGCCTTCGATCGCGAGGGCATTTATATTCCCATCGGGGAAACCACGGAGAAGCCTGATTGGGCCATCCAAGGAGCCCCTATCCAGCAATCCCTTACGCGATAGACCCGTCATGCCTGAAATGCACGTTCAAGTCCAATGGCCCGATGGCTCCCAGGACAACTGTTATTCCCCTTCCCTGGTGATCAAAGAATATTTGTTGCCTGGGGAGACCTATGCCTTAACAGAGTTTGTGAGTCGCTCCCGCACCGCCTTAAACATCGCGAGCGATCGCGTTAAGGCCAAATATGGCTTTCCCTGTAGTCGAGCCCTCGGCCAGTTGCAGCGCATCGAAACTAAATCCAGCCAGTATCAAGATTTAGAGACCCCCCAGGTCCAGGTTTTGCAGTGGCTTGAATAATGCCCTCAACCGCCTCTAATCGACTGAAATAGCATCACAGCGAATTTCCAGCATAAAACCATCAGGATCATAGAAGTAAATCCCCCGCCCTGTAGGCCGACTGACGGGGCCGTGGTCGATGGAAACCTGATGCTGCTTTAGCACCGCCACGGCCTGATCAAACGCTTCTGGGGCAATGTCAAAAGCCAGATGATTGGCTCGGGTAAATTGCTGGGTGGGATCGAGCGCAGGGGGCGTCAGATCGGGCTCACTGAACAAATCTAAGATCAGCCCATCTGGCGTTCTGAAGTTAGCCACCTGACCCGTTGCAACCAGTGACGTTAAGGTAGCGGGAATCTCCTGCCCCTGAAGTTCATGCAGTCCCAGGACCTGCCCATAAAAGTAGCGAGAGGTCGCCATGTTCTGCACATTCAGGGCAACGTGATGGACCCGCCGCAGCGCTCCGATGGCTAGCCCCGTCCCAATCCCACCAGCATTTATCATCCGGAGCCCCTTGGCAACGCCAGCCAATGACAATGAATCGTTGGCCCCTACGATACCGCTTTGGTTCCATCGCCGTAGCGACAATGCAGAATATTAATGGGCGGCAGCGATAGAGATGGCTGGAGAAGACAGGTGATTGGTGCCGTGGGGGGCAGTGGTGGCCTGGGTCAGGCTCTCAGCATTGAAGCGGTAGCCCACATTTCGAACGGTTTGGATGATGCTGGGTTGGCGGGGATCAACCTCGATTTTCTTGCGGAGGGAGAGCACGTGGGTATCGACCGTGCGCGGATTATCAATGGCATCGGGCCAAGCCCGCTGCAACAGATCGGTGCGGGTCAGGGCTGCGCCCCCAGCTTGGGTCAACACGTATAGCAAACTAAATTCTTGGGGGGTGAGATCAATGTAGGTCTCACGATAGCGCACCCGTCGCTGTACCAAATCAATATTTAAGTCGCCATAGGCTAAAGACGCCGGGGCCTGCAAGCGCTGCATCCGACGGGTGAGGGCATCGACCCGAGCGAGAAACTCTTGCATGCCAAAGGGCTTGGTGAGGTAGTCGTCTGCCCCTGCTCTCAATCCTGAAACAATATCGGTTTCAGTATTACGGGCAGACAATATCAGCACATACACCTCGCTCTGCTGCCGCATCCATCGGCAAAATTCCAGGCCATCGCCACCGGGCAACTGCGCGTCTAAGACCGCTAGGTGAGGATGGTGAATATTGAAAACTTGACGTGCCCCAACCAACTCAGCGGCCTGCACCACTTGATAATCGGCCTGCTGGAGGTGCCAACCTAAGAGCGATCGCAGATGCGGGTTACCTTCAATAATTTGAATGCATGTTGATCCCACAGACTCTTGTCCAGTTGGCTACTGTGATGGACCACAGGTTATCAAAGCCTTTCTGCTGGTTTTGTAGCTGCGGTTACGTCCTCCCTATTCCCACCGTTCCCGTGGCAGTTTCCTCGGCGCTGAGAGAAATTCTGGCCCGTGACCCAATACCGTGATTGACTGACACACCCTATGCCCAGAGCCTTGGACAGCCCTCATCCCCCTTGTCAGCAAACCAGGCCAACATCTGAATTTGTGCCCGCCATGGCAGCACTGTGCAGCTAGGGTGCCTGAGAATTCAGAAGCGACAAAGGGCGGCGATTTCTCCCCAGTCAGGCACCGTATACTTAGCAAGCCTTTTACCATAGCATGAGGAGTGCAATTCATTATGTTATATTCTTTTAAGATTTTCTGGGGTGATTGTGTTAACTTGCCTTAGGCAAGGGCTTGCGGCCCTTGAACAAGGTTGTACGTAAGCCTCTCAGGAATTTGTAATGACAAAGACGACCTCGGCAGTTAAGGCTTTTATCGAGACCTATGACAGTCAGCCTTTGACCTATCAAGACTTGGCTGATGCGGTTGGCATTATCTGTTGCAGCCCTCCGTTTCGGGATTTATTGCTGGCGCTCATTGACACCAAAGCCTTTTCTGAGGCACTGGGCCAGGCCTTTGCTCTCGAGGGCGCGATTCAAGGGCTGTCCGCCTGTCGCCAACTGCGCAGCAGCCTCAATACCTCCCTCAGTCGATTCTTTGGGTTGCTGGCCGAGCTGGTGGCTGCCTTTGATATGGCCGCTGGCCTGGAATGGTCTGCCTTTGCTGACCGTATTCATCTGTCTGCATTAGGTCAGAAAAAACTGCTGGCGGTGCTGACGAGCGGCCAGGATGGCGCGTTTTATGAGGCGTTGGCCGCTCAGCTCGTGGTCAAGGATCCCCATGCGATTTACCCCACCTCCAGCTATCGCGAAAGTCAGGCCCATGTGGTCAGCACCGAAGATGACCAAACCATTGAAGCGGTGATGACCTCTCGTACCTTTACCTCAATTAAGGTGCTGGAGAATTGCTTAGATCCTCAGCAGACCGTCCTTCGGGATATGTATGTCTCCCTCGGTCGCTGTGTGTGCCTGGTGGATCAAAATGTTGAGCGCTACTACGGCGAACAAATCGAACGGTATTTCTTCCACCATGGTATTCACCTCGATAAGCTGGTTTACCGCGCCATGGAGGTGGATAAGGGTATTGGCACGGTAGAGCGGATGCTGGGGGACTTTAAGCAACTCGGGGTGTCTCGCAACGAGCCCGTGCTGATTGTCGGCGGTGGCGTACTGACCGATACTGGCGGTTTGGCCTGCGCCCTATATCACCGCAACACCCCCTATGTGATGCTGTCTACCTCGATTGTGGCGGGTATCGATGCCGGTCCCTCTCCCCGCACCTGCTGTGATGGGTTTGGGTACAAGAACCTGTTTGGGGCCTACCATGCCCCGATTTTGTCCCTCACTGATCGCTCCTTTTTTAAGACCCTACGAGAGGGCTGGCTCCGCCACGGCATCGCCGAAATCATCAAAATGGCCACGGTCAAAAATATCGAGTTGTTTGAATATTTAGAGCAAGCCGGTCCTGAGCTGATCTCTACTCGGTTTGGCACCCTTGATTGTGAGCCAGGGGCACCGATCAGCGCCCTCTCCCAGAAAATTTTGGGGGCGGCCCTACGCAGCTATGTGGAGGCAGAGTACGACAACCTCTACGAAACCCACCAATGTCGTCCCCATGCCTACGGCCATACCTGGTCTCCGGGCTTCGAGATTGAGGCGGGCTTGCTGCACGGCCATGCGGTGGCGATCGGTATGGGGTTTGGGGCCTATCTCAGCTACCAAACGGGCTGGATTACCAACGACGCGTTCCATCGCATTCTGCGCTTAATCAGCTCCTTTGGCCTCAGCCTCTGGAACGATGTGCTGCTCAATCAAGAAACCCTCTGGGCCGCCCAAGAGAAAATTGTCCAAAAACGCGGGGGCAACTTAGTTGCTCCACTGCCTAAGAGGGAGATTGGCCAATGTGGCTACCTCAATACCCTGACCAAAGCAGATCTCTATGCAGCCATTGAGGCTTACCAGCAGATCTGTGCCGACTATCCCAGAAATGGGGTGGGTATCGAGCCCCTCTGTAGTGATGTGGGCTTAGAAGATCCCTCAACGGTGGGCCAACACACCACTCTGGATGCCGAGCCCGAAGACGTTTTGACAACTGTGTAATCAGGGGCTTCATTCATGTCATCCACCGTATTCGACA
The DNA here is from genome assembly GCA_964353225.1 of uncultured Leptolyngbya sp. Classification (GTDB taxonomy): domain Bacteria; phylum Cyanobacteriota; class Cyanobacteriia; order Phormidesmidales; family Phormidesmidaceae; genus PCC-6406. The sequence goes on along the minus strand of CAYGVA010000213.1, from coordinate 2,075 downwards.
TTGTCATTCCCCTTTACCGCTGTCGCTGGAATACCCAAGCGGTGCTAGAGGGGCTCACCGCCCACTACGCGCCGCGATCCATCCATATCATTACCCCCGATTCAGAGGCGCGATCGCTGCGGGAAAAGGGCCAACATTGGCAAGTAGCCCCCGTCCATGTCCATGCAGAGGAGCCCTTTTTTGAAAAACAAACGGGGCTCACCAAGGACAGTATCTGTGCCGAGCTTGACCTCGGGAAATCGCTCTACACACCGGGCTGGTTTTACCAGCAGCTCTTGAAACTCGGTGCCCCCGAGGGCATCGAGGGCTTGAGTGAATGGTATGTGGTCTGGGATAGCGATTTGCTGCCGGTGGAGACCTGGCCTTTGATTCAGCAGGGGGATGCAGGGACCGAGCATCCCTTTGCCCTGCTGCAACACAACCAATGGGGCAACAGCCAGATTGTCTCGACCTGGGCCAATTGGATTCGCTCGGTGTTGGGGGTAGAGCCCCTCACCGATGCAGACGGCACGTTTATTCCCCACCACATGTGGTTTAAGCAAGAATACTTGCAAACGTTGAAGCAGCAGATTGGCACCTACTATCAATCGGAGGATCATTGGCTGTTGCTGATGATGCGATCGGCCAATGAGTTTGGCACCTTTGGTGAATACTGGATTTATTCCTCCTGGGTGGCCGCCAACGCCCCTGCTGATTTGGCCTTCCATCCTTACAACACCTATGGAGAGACCACAGAACGCTTCTTTGATGATGGAACCGGTTTGTTCTCAGCGGCCTTGAGGCACTTTCAGGCTGTTGACCAGGATTCGGGTGAAGATTTTTCCCCGAGCTATGCAGCGGTGATGGATTTCATCCGTGAGACGTATCCCCCCAGTCCGCTCCCGTCTTCTCTATCGTTTGAGAGTAGCCCCCGCCACCTCAAGAAAGACGAGAAGAATATGCACATTGAGGAACAGCGATCGCGCTGGAATCCTCGTATGGCTGGGGTCACAAGCGTTTCCTAAATCCGGAGACCCAATCACGGTTTACGGGTGTAATGCAACACTCAAGCGTCTGTTAACGAGCAGGCGCTTTTTTGATGGACTCAAGTTCCAGGTCTTTGCCCGTTGGCGATGGCCAGCGCTGCAAAGCACAATCCCATGCTCAGGATTGAGCCCAGCGACAGGGTCTACAGGGGTCGGGGTTGGCTGTTAGACCATTTACTTAAGTTAATGGTGAGCATCAAAATACATAGTTTTATTGCGGCACGTTGCTATTCTCAGATGTTCCGATGGATGCTGTATAGCCAAAGTTTCCCTTGCCGATGGCCTGATCTTAGGGCTGTCGCTGTCGCGTCCTATGCCATTTCAACTTTCCATCGCGCCTCGCTACACCCTTGATGACGGCTCCCGTTGGCTGGTGGGCATCGATCCGGTGCGTCGTTATTGGATCAAAGTGAATAGCGACCCGGCGATGACCATTGCGATTCCGGGGCTGGCGGTGGTTTCGGTGGCAGACTTTACGCAATTTTTTCTGGATTTTCGTGCCCTTGCGCCTGGGGCCACCCTAACGCTGCCGACGTTTACCGCAACGGCCCTAAAGGTCCATTGCGTGGCGGATAATCTTTACGCGATCGCCGACCCCACCGAAAATGCCCCCACCTGGCATCTGTTTGATCGTGAAACCATCGAAGCTTTTTTGGTGGCCGCCCACCCTGACTGGCAATGTTCGCCTCGGGATCTGGACCTTGGGCGCGATCTGATCTTGAGATCGTGGCAACTGCCCAGCGCAGCTTAGGACCGTGCGGACAACGGTTGGCGGCGCAAGATTTGCTGTGCAGAAAATGGGGTTGAGTGGGCGCTAGCGATCGCCCAAAATCATTTCCGCCAAGGTTAAATCACCAGGCGTTGTCACCTTCAGGTTGGTTTCTTCCCCTGGCACGATCGTCACCGGGAGACCACATTGCTCAAATAGGGCCGCGTCATCGGTCACCGTCCAACCCTCCGTCCGACCGCGATCGTGGGCGGTTTTCAGCGGCGCAACATGGAAGCCTTGGGGGGTTTGGGCGGCCCAGAGGGTGGCGCGATCGGGGGTGG
>CAYGVA010000212.1:0-7134 GCA_964353225.1 uncultured Leptolyngbya sp. | reverse complement strand
TTAACCCAGACCTGCATCGGAGGACAAATTGCAAATGCCTAACGTAGTGGTGATTGGAGCGGGCTTAGGGGGGTTGCCAGCGGCCTATGAGCTGCGGCACCTGCTGCCCCGTGACCACAACGTCACCTTGATTTCCAATGAGTCCCACTTCACCTTTATTCCGGGACTGATTCAGGTCGCCCTGGATCTCAAGCCCCTCTCCCACCTCCAGTTGGATTTGCAGCCTCTGGCCCAGCGCCACCGCCTGACCCTGGTGCAGAGCCCGGTGACGGATCTGGATGCCTCGAACCGACAAATCACCGTCGGCGACGGCACCCTGATTGACTACGATTACGCCGTGATCGCGACCGGGGCATCCCTCGACTTTGATGCGATTCCGGGCCTCGGTCCCGAGTCGGGCTATACCCAGTCGGTCTGCACCCCCGACCACACCCTCGAAGCGCGGGCAGCATGGCGACAGTTTCTAGAAAATCCCGGTCCCTTAGTGGTGGGGGCGGCGGCCGGAGCGGGCTGTTTTGGCCCCGCCTATGAGTTCGCGCTGATGGCCGACCATCGACTGCGACAGCTCGGCCTGCGGGACCAGGTGCCGATCACCTATGTCACCCCCGAGCCCTATGCGGGCCATTTGGGGGTTTCCGGGGTGCAGCACGCCCAGGAACTCACCGCCGACTTGATGGGGGAACGGGGCATTGCGGTCATCGACAATATGACCATCACTGCCGTCGAGCCCGAGCGGATGTTCTTGGCGGATGGGCGCGTACTGCCCTTCCGCTACGCCATGGTGCTGCCCGCCTTTCGGGGGGTATCGTTCGTCAGAAATCTGCCCGGTCTGGCCGATTCACGGGGCTTTATCCCGGTGCTGCCCACCCAACGGCACCGCGACTTTCCCAACCTTTATGCGGTGGGGGTGAGCGTCAAGTTGCCCCAGCCCGATCAGACCTCAATTCCGATCGGCCTCCCCAAGAGTGGCCAAATGACCGAAGCCATGGCCACCGCCGCCGCCCACAACATCGCCGTTGAGCTAGGGGCGATTCGGGCTCCGCAACAAAGCCCCACCCTAGATGCCCTGTGTTTCGCAGAGTTTGGCGATACCGGCATTGCCTACATCGCCGCCCCCGTCCTGCCGGATCCGACCACGGGCAAGCGCCGCACCGCCTACGCGGCGCGGGGGCCTTGGGTGGTGTGGGCAAAGGTTGCCTTTGAAGAATATTTCATGGTCAAAATGCGCCTCGGGGTGGGCATGCCCTGGTACGAAAAGCTGGGACTGCGTGCCCTCTTTAATTTGAAGCTGTTCAAAGCCGTCTTGCCCGAAGACCTGCAAGCCCTAGTGCAGGCGTCACCCTAGCCCCCCATCACCTCATCACCCTACGGTGTCCACACATCTTGGCCCTTTGCCGTGATCGCCCACCCGATTGATGAACCGGGCGCAGGCCCCTGCGCCCCTACACCGATCCACCGCCGTAGGGGCGCAAGGGTTTGCGCCCTGCAACCTGTAAAAATCTCAACGTGATCGTCCTCTTTAAGCCCCGGCGCAAGCGTTTCAGGACTTATGTGTACACCGTAGCCCCACCACCCCATCACTCTGGAGACCGCTATGTTCCATCGATTCCGCCGCCGTTTCATGGCGCTGCTGCTGGTGTTAGGGCTGGCTTTTACCCTGCCGTCACCCGCCGCTGCCCAAACCAATCCCGCTGAGTTGGCCCAAGCCATTGAAGCCATTGAAAATCTAGACGCCCTGAGATCGGGCTTGGCCTCCACCCTGGAGGGACGCACGGAACCGCCCACGGTGGAGACCATGAAGCAAGTGTGCAAACCCGTGGGGATGCAGGCCAAGCAGCTCAGCCAAGCGAACGGCTGGCAGGTGAAGCAGGTGGCCAGCAAGTATCGCAACCCATCCCATGCCCCAGCCACGCCTGCCGAATCCATGGCCTTGGCCAAGTTCGAGCAAGATCCCGAATTAACCGGCTTTTGGGAGCGGAACACTGTGGACGATCAAGCGGGCACCCATTATTTTCGGCGCATCAATGTGGAAGCCAGTTGCTTGGCTTGCCATGGCCGCCAGGGGAGTCGCCCTCAATTTGTGAAGGAGAACTATCCCCAAGATCTCGCCTATGACTTCAATGTGGGCGACTTGCGGGGCATGTATGGGGTGTTTTTGCCCGATGTTCAACAGGCCCTAGAAGCGGCCCTTTCGGAATCATAAAAGGCCCACCATGTCCCAGCATCTGCGTCAGCTGATTTCATTGTTAACCGCCACCGCTTTAGTAGGGCTGATGCTGCTCGGCATCGGTTTTGAAACTGCACCTGCCCTGGCCGCTATCCGCCAGTTGGAAGAAGCCCCTGGGCAAGTGGTGTATCAATCCCGCCAGACCTTGACCGATCAATTTGGCCAGCGCTGGCAGGCGATCTCCTTCAAACGCCTCCGCCCCGACCAGAGCGAAATTTTGTACCTACGGCTGGCGGGCTTTCCGGGCAGTGCCGCTATTGACCGGGCTCAACCCCTGACACTCACCAGTTCCCTGGGGCAAACCCTGACCGCCGCCGATGCGTCCAGCCAGATGTTCACCGATGCCGAGACCCCAGAACCCCACATTGGCCAGTACGACCTCCAGCCCATCGTCGCCCAATTGCGGCCAGAGCTGCCCTGGCAGCTCACCTTGGCCACGGCCTCTCAACCCCTGACGCTGGCCGTACCCCCCGCCACAATTCAGGACTGGCAAACCCTGGCCCAATTCCAACTCGACAGTCCAGCAATTCCTTAACCCCCAGAGATTCCCATGGACACAACCGCCAGTTACCGCGAACAAATCCGCCAGGTCAAACGCCAGACCCAGCAGCTCTCCCAGGCCCTGCCGGAGGTAATGAAAGTCTTCTATGTCCTCAGCCACAGCTCCTCTGTGCCGGGAACGCTGGATACCAAAACCAAAGAACTGATTGCCTTAGCGATCGGGGTTGCCACCCACTGCGACGGTTGTATTGCGTTTCATACCCAGGCGGCTCTCAAAGCTGGGGCCGCTCGTCAGGAGATCTTAGAAACCTTGGGCGTCACCGCATGGGATGGAGGCGATCGCAGAATTTGAGCCGATGGCTTCACCAGCGAACCGGTGAAATCACCAGCACCCCATTTTCAATGCATTTAAACATGAGCCATGAATAATCTTTCTGCAACTTTTAACGCCATTTATGGCCCCGTACAATCCTGGCGATTTGGGCGATCGCTCGGCATTGATCCGATTGGTCTACCCCCCACCTGTTCCTTTAGTTGTGCCTATTGCCAATTGGGCGATATTCAACAGAAATCATGCCAGCGTCAGACTTTTGTGAGCACCCAAAAAATTAGAGAAGAGTTGGATAATCTCGCTGCCTTTGAACCCATTGATGTCGCCACCCTCAGTGGGAGTGGGGAACCTACTTTGGCCCTCAATTTGAGAGAAATTCTGGCCTGCATTCAAGACCACGTCACCTGTCCGGTGGTGGTGTTGACCAATGGTTCTTTATTGCAGGATTGGGCCGTACGGTCGGCGCTGGAATGGGCCAATCAAGTCGTTGTCAAGTTAGATGCCGTCTCCGAGCAGCAACTTCAACGGATCAATCGCCCCGTCGCCGGAATGGATTGGGCCTCAAATTTGGCGGGAATCCAAACGTTTGCTGAGGAATATCCAGGATATCTCGCGATTCAAACCATGGTCCTAAAACCCTGGTCCTTAGAAGATCGTGCCCGTTATATCGAGATATTAGCCACCCTCATGCCCAATGAAGTGCAGCTGAATATGCCCTCGCGCCCTAGGGTATTAGCCCGTCGCCTAGAGGCCCGAGGAAATCAGGCGCTGACATTAGAACCTTATGCCTTTCGACAACTGCATTGTGTGAGTCCGAGCGTGCTGCAAGGCTTTGCCGATGAAATTGAAGCCCAAACTGGGATTCTCACTCGGTACCCGACTTTTACATATCCCAAAACGCGATCTGAAGCGGAGGTTCAAACCCCTGTCTAGCGGCCTATGACCGATGGGCTGGCGCGATCACACCCCAAAAACTGATGAGGAACCCGACCCATGCTATTTCGCCAACTGTTTGACCCCGAAACCAGTACATACACTTATCTAATTGCCGACCCGACCACCCATGAGGCAGCCTTAGTAGACCCCGTGCTTGAACAGGTGGAGCGGGACTATAAACTGCTGAATGAATTGGGCTTGACCCTGCGCTACTGCCTTGAAACCCACATCCACGCCGACCACATTACCGGCACCGGCAAATTGCGTGACCTGACGGAATGCCAGGGCATCGTCCCAGCAAATGCCACGGCCCCTTGCGCCGATCAATCTATTCAGCACGACCAGGTGTTGCGGGTAGGGGCAATTCCCATTCGTGCCATTGAGACCCATGGCCACACCGATAGCCACATGGCTTATCTGGTCAACAGCACCCACCTGCTCACTGGCGATGCCTTGCTGATTCGCGGCTGTGGCCGCACCGACTTCCAAGGTGGCGATGCCGGTACCCTCTACGACCACATTACCCAGCGGCTGTTTACCCTGCCTGACGAGACCCTCGTCTATCCCGGTCACGACTATCGGGGCCAGACGGTCTCCACCATGGGTGAAGAAAAACGCTTTAACCCCCGCTTCCTAGGACGCACCCGCGCTGACTTCATCGCCTTTATGGGGAGCTTGAATCTGCCCAACCCACAAAAAATCATGGAAGCAGTGCCTGCCAATGAGCACTGTGGTCAGGTTACCGTTGCCCCTACCGTGGGGTTGCGATGATCCTCACGGTTGTGGGCCATATTCTGGCCATTGGTATTGGCATCAGTTTGGGGCTGATGGGGGGCGGCGGCTCGATTTTGGCAGTGCCCATCTTGGTATACGTCATGGGCCTCAGCTCTAAGGGAGCGATCGCCCTCAGCCTGATCGTCGTTGGCACGGTCAGTTTAGTGGGGGTGATTCCCCATTGGCGGCAGGGTAATGTCAGCCTCAAAACCGCTGCCAAGTTTACTCCGATGGCGATGGTTGGGGCCTATGGGGGGGCGCGCTTGACAGCATTACCCGCCGTCACCGACACCTTCCAATTGCTTTGTTTTGGCAGCATCATGGTGGCGGCTAGTGGCCTCATGATTCGCAATAGCCGCCAACCCCGAGCCCTCAGCTCCGCAGGCCCCCCAGAGAAAGCCTTTGGGGCGGCAGCCTTGCCCCAACCCTGGTTTGCCATTCCAGCGGAAGGGCTTGGGGTCGGCTTGCTCACGGGATTTATTGGGGTGGGGGGCGGCTTCCTGGTGATTCCGGCCCTAGTATTACTGGGGGGCCTCCCGATGAAACAGGCGATCGGCACCTCGCTACTGATCATTGCGGCTAATTCCGCCACCGGCTTTCTCGGCTATGTCAGTCAGGTGCAGGTGGACTGGGGCTTGGCGGCTTCCTTTACCGGTGCGGCCAGTATCGGCACCCTGATCGGGGCTTCTCTGACGCGCTTGATCGACGCCAAGCACCTGCAAAAAGGCTTTGGATATTTTGTGTTGGTCGTAGCCATCTTTGTCCTGATTCGCCACTAGTCCTCTGCGGCATAAATCCCTTGCCCTTTAGCATTTCTAGCCCTCCTGCCCCCGATGCCCCCTGCCATCTACAGCCATGACCATTGATGAAACGTGGCCGATGCGTGATCGCTTTCTAGACCTCCACTGCCGCTGGTTCAGGTTAATGGGCGAGCATCTGCAGGATCCCCAGGGCCAGATCCTGGAGTACTGGCGAATCGAGAAAGCTGATTCCGTGATTATTTTGCCGATCTACCAGCAGCAATTGCTGTTGCTACCCCCTACCTATCGCCCTGGGGTGGGCCAAGCCACCTGGGATTTTCCCGGCGGGAGAGTGGCCGAGGGCCACACCCCCGCCACCATGGCTCCGATGATTCTGCAGCGGGAGCTGGGGATTCAGCCGGAGACCATTCGTCAATTAACGCCGCTTAACACCACCGGATGGGCGGTGAACAGCGCTTTTTCCAACCAATATCTGTATGGCTTTGTCGCCGATCTCCAGCCCACCGCTAAGATCAGCCCTGACGAGATCGGTAAGGCCGTTGCCACCACCCCAACGGGTATAGCGGCAGCGCTTAACCTTCTGACCTGTTTGCAATGCCGGGCGGTGGTGTTGCAGTGGTGGTGGACCGTCGCCCCCTACGGATTGCAGGGTCTATGAAGAACTCCAAACTACTATTTGGTAATATGGTGTAGTAGCCTCCCCTAAGGGGCGATCGCAACAATATTAACTCCCATGCCCAACCCAGCCCTAACTTCAGCCACCCCTGCCCTAGACGACTGCGCCGTCGCTCAGCTCTCTCCCGCCGCCTTGGGGTTGATGGCCAATTTCTTCAAAGTGCTCTCTGAATCTAGCCGCTTGCAGATTGTCTGCGTGCTGAAAATTGGTCCTAAAAATGTCACTGAAATTATTGAGGCCACGGGTTTGGGGCAAGCGAACGTGTCTAAACATCTGAAAATGCTGACCCAGGCGGGCATCGTCTCTCGCCAGCCCCAAGGCGTGTCGGTTTACTATCAAATCGCCAACCCGTTTGTCTTTGACCTTTGCGAACTGGTCTGTGATGCCCTCTCCATCCAATTTGACCAGCAGAGTCAACACCTGGAGCAACTCGGCGTGATCCGCCAAGGCAATTAATAGACGACGTTGCCAGAGCAACGTCTTACGGACTAACAAAAAAGGATCTTTTTGTGCACAACCCACTCAAGTTCCATGGGCACAATGCCAAATGCCTGACGCAACATCTGAATCTACGGAGCAACGGGGTCAGCGCGATCTCGTCCCCCGCCCCCTACGGCTGACTCCAGGGAGAGATGCCCCTAGACCGAGATCGCACGAGTCAAACATTACTGTGTACGATCGAGGTTCAGAGCATGTTGCACGTGGGCATCTCCCCCGTGAAGCTCGCGATCGGCAAACTGCTCTCTCGGGTCTGGCCCCGCTTTACCCTCAACACGGGTATTGCCCCCCATTCCGGCTCCCACGACCCCGCCCTTGTGACCGCCTATGCCAATGACCCCTGACGCCACAGCCAAGGGACGGCGCGTCTGGTCACTGAATACTTACAAACAACCCATTTCATCCACACCCATCTCTACAAGCTGACCTT
>CAYGVA010000211.1:0-7156 GCA_964353225.1 uncultured Leptolyngbya sp. | reverse complement strand
CAGGTTTATACCAATAAGCAACACCTGGGCGGCTCTAACGCCAAACGCAATATCTCCAGCATTGCGGGCATTGAGATGATGCTGCGGCAAATTCTGATGAACCAGACCCAAGCGGTGGGCAAACGGTTTGAGGATGGCAAATACCGCTACCTCTACTTTTACCCCACCTACTACTTCACCCCAGAGACCAACGCATTCCTGCATCGGGCCTATAGCAACATTGCCCAAACTCGCTTTGATACCAGCATTCGCAACCACTTCATCAGTAAGCAGCTAGAGGCTAACTTCAGCCGCGACAAATACCAAACCGTCGATGCCTTTCTGATGGAGGAAGATCTAGCCCAGCGCAAGCAGTTGCCGGATGATGATCCGAACTTTAAACGCGATCGCACCTTCAAACTCTCTTACCCCGAAGACAAGCCCCTCACCTTTTACTTCATGGCCTTGCCCCCCGGTCGCGACGGCACCGACACCGAATCTTGGGTAATGCCAAGCTGGTTGGCCTTGGCCTTCCCGATGATTCTCGATGTCAAAACCGTCGTCTCTGAATCTCCGATCCCCCCCTTTACGGATGGGGCCGAATTTGAAGAAAGCGTCTTTCTCGACAGTGCCCCCCACGCTTTCCGCACCTTGATCGGGCAAGACCGATTCCGGCTGGACTTCATTCTCGAAGGCTGCACGGATGAGAGCGGCATCAAACGCTCTGCCCCTTTGAATATCCTGACGGCTGCCTATGCCATTCACATGGATGTCAATGCCAAACAAGGCAAAGGGGGCTACGACGCCAACTGGGGCCGCTTTGCCGAACTGGCAAAAGACATCGAAACCAGTCCGCTGCATGTCTTTTCCTATCTAGCCAAGTGGAGCCGAGGGCAGAAAGCTGATGCCCCCAGCCCCCAGAAAATCAGGCTCTACGCCCACCACTTTTATCCCTGTTTTGACCCCTATGCCATCTACAACATTGACCAGGAGGACTGGATTTTGACCCCCGACTCATCGCTCAACCATCCCAAGACCCTAACCGACCTCTATCGACAGTTTTATCGGGCCAATAAGCGCTACAACGCCAAAGCCAACGCTGTCCTCAAACCCATCGACATCGCTTCTGGCACGATTCTCAAGGCTGACACCAGCATGTTTCACGACGATGCCCTCGTTACGGTCGTGGCGGCAGAAGTCTTCAAGCTGATGGATCGGGTGCATAACTCAACTGCAGAGGGGCGTTGGGTGGTTAGCGATCGCGAAAAAGAACGTCAGCTCGTCCTCGCCTTTGCCCGGTATTTCGTCGTTGATGTATTTGAGGAGGCGTTTTCGGGCGATCGCGCCCGATTAGCGGGTCGCCAGATCAATCTCATTCGTGATACCTGCGAATTTCTTTATCGCCTGGAGCAAGACAAAGAGAACCAAGCATTGAAAAAAGTCCAGGACAATCCACCCACACCGTAGGGGCGAGGTTCCCTCGCCCAATGCAGGATTTATCGCAAAACATCACGGTCTATAAGGGCGCGGAGATCGAGCCCCTACCGGGATATTTGGACGGGCGCGGAGACCGCGCCCCTACCGTAAACACAATTGATATTTTGGAGAAAACCATGGCTTTGTTAAAAACCGTCGATGCTAAGTTCTTCCACACCGAGATTCCCTACAAACCCATGGGCAAATACGTCCATTTCTTGACGGTGCGCGTCACTGAGTCTTATCCCCTCTTTCAGACCGATGGTGAACTCAACAAGGCACGAGTTCGGGCAGGAGTAGATAACAAAAACACCATCAGTCGCTTATCCATGTTCAAACGCAAGCAGTCCACCCCAGAGCGATTGGTTGGACGAGAACTGCTTCGGACCTACGGGTTAGTAAAACCTGAAGAATGCGAGTACAACGTTGCTTTTGGTATGGATAATCCTGATTGCATCATTTATGGATTTGCGATCGGGGATTCGGGTTCGGAAAAGTCCAAGGTGGTCGTAGACACAGCTTTTTCGATCACTGCCTTTGACGAATCCCACGAAACCTTTACCCTAAACGCCCCCTATGAAAATGGCACCATGGCATCTAAAGGAGAAAAGGGCGGTAAACCCGGTGAAGTCACGAGCCGCATCAATCAGCAAGACCATATTCGGCCCCAGGTCTTCTTCCCCAGCATTGTGACCCTAAAAGACCCCACCGAAGCTAGTTTCCTTTACGTATTCAACAACATTCTGAGAACGCGCCATTACGGTGCCCAAACCACCCGCACGGGTCGAGTCCGTAATGAACTAATTGGTGTGGTGTTTGCCGATGGCGAAATTGTTAGTAACCTGCGCTGGACCCAGGCCATCTATGACCAGATGAAGGCGGCGGGTACCCTCAAAGCCCCCGACCCTCTGGATGAAGATGATGTTGCTCAAGCTGCTAAGACCGCGATTCAATCTCTGATGGGTGAGGAGTTCATCGTGCATACCGACTTGATTGGCGATGAATTTCAGGCTCTGCTGGCGGAGGTGAAGACCCTGACGGCCAGTGAGGAAGGGGTTAAGTCCATCCTGAAACAGGCTGATGATGAGGCCAAAGCCTACGCGGACAAGCACATCGGCAAGAAAAAGACCACCAGCGCGAGGTCATAGCCATGCCCCATGTCTATCGCTGCACCTTAGAACTGCACGACAGTCTTTACTATGCCACGCGGGAGATTGGGCGGCTTTATGAAACTGAGCCCGTGCTGCATAACTACGCCCTCTGCTACGCCCTGGGGCTCGTAGACAGTGAAAAGTACGCCACCACCGTGCCAGAAGTCAGCCGCTACCGTTACTTCTGTCCCGAACAGGTGCCCATGTACGAGGCTCATCTCACCCCGCTGAATCAGCAAGGTATCTACGTCACTCCCGCCAGATCCGTGCGTCATGCCGCTGTGCTCAACACCTGGAAATACGCGGACAACCGCTACCACGTAGAAATGCAGAAAACCCAGAAGAACATCCCTAGCTTTGGTCGGGCCAAAGAAATTGCCGCTGAGAGTCAATTTGAGTTTTTTGCTACTTCGCAAAAGCCTCTAACCTTTCCCCGCTGGATTCGTTTGGGTAAGTGGATGAGTAAGGCCGAAGTTGAGGTAAAGGAGTTACCCCCTCCTAAACACAATTCAGCCAAAGAATTCACCTTTCCCTACCCGCTCAATCCGCTGGATGTCATGTTCACGAATCAGGTGTTGAGTTACGACACCCTCAACATGCCGCCCGTTAGCCTCATCCGCAACGTGCGCATGGTGGGTGAGTTCTATTCATTTGAAGGATTGAGTAAACCTCTGAAGCTCCCTGCAAACATGAAATACCAATTCAGCAATTAGTCATGAACACTAGAGATGAAATTCTTTCCCAAGTCAAACAACTTGTTCATGAAATTGAGCCGGACGCCGAGATTATTCTCTACGGCTCCCGTGCCCGTGGTGACGCTAGCCCAGACTCCGATTGGGACTTTCTGATTCTGCTAAATGGTTCCATTGATGCAGATCGCACCGATCGCATCCGCCATTCCCTGTACGAACTCGAATGGGAAATCGGCGAAGTGCTGTCGTCTATCGTGCGCGATCACACCGAATGGCAAACCCCGCTTTACCAGGCAACTTCTCTCTATCAGGCTGTGCAAGCAGAAGGGGTGACGTTGTGAGCAATAGCTCCGAAGATTTGGCGCATTACCGGTTCCGCCGAGCACAAGAGACGCTAGTGGATGCCCAAATTCTGGCCCAGTCGGGTCGATGGGATGCCTGTATGAATCGCCTCTACTACAGCTGCTTTTACGCTGTATCAGCGCTGCTAGCTAGAGATGGCTTAGTTGCCTCCAAGCATTCAGGTGTTCGCGGGTTATTTAACCGAGAGTACGTGAAACCAGGACGCATCTCGAAAGACCTGGCCCGCCTATACAACGACTTATTTGAACGCCGCCAAGAGGCTGACTACCTAGATTTTCTCACCTTTGACCAAGCCCAAGTCGAACCCTTGCTACCCACCGTAGAAATTTTTATCAACCATATTGCTGAACTATTGAGCGATCGCCATGCCCCATAGCCTCGTCCTCAACCTCCTGCCCAACTCCCCCATCCCCCCCGGCTTCACCTCCGGCAAAAGCCTCCATGCCCTTTTTCTTAGCTTAGTCAGCTCCGTTGATGCAGCAATGGGCAGCCAACTCCACGCCAACCAAAGCAACAAAGCATTTACCCTCAGCCCCCTGCAAACCGTTAAGCGCTCTCAGCGTTTAGTTTTAAATTCAGAACGCAGCCACTCAGCTCACAACTTAAAACCCAAAACCCAAAACTCCATTCCTCTCCGCTGGACCTACCGCCAACCGATCGCCCCCAATACCCCCTGCTGGTGGCGCATCTCCCTGCTCGACGATCGCCTCTTTAGCCAACTCAACCAGCTCTGGCTCAACCTCAACCCCCACCGGCCCTGGCACCTCGGCCCCGCCGACCTGCACATCACCAGCATTCTGGGCACCCCCCAGAGCACCCAACCCTGGGCCAACTTTTGCAACTACCCCCACCTCTACGAACAAGCCTCCGACCAAGAGCGCAAACTCACCCTGCAGTTCTATACCCCCACCGCCTTTCGCCAGGGCAAGTTTGACACTGCGCTGCCCACCCCCGATCGCGTCTTTGGTAGCCTGCTCCGCCGCTGGAATCACCACAGCACCCTGGCCTTCTCACCCGACATCCTAGAGACCGTACAGCCCAGCTACTTCGACATCCGCACCGAAGTCGCCACTGATCCCCGCAGTCAATTTCAGCACACCGGCGCAAAAACTGACCCCTGCAACCAGTTCACCGGCTGCGTGGGCAAAGTCACCTATCGGGTCTTAGGCAAGGTCGATGCGTTGACCCTAAAACAGCTCAATACCCTTGCCGACTTCGCCCTCTACGCTGGTGTCGGACGAAAGACACCAATGGGTATGGGGATGGTGAGGAGAGTCTAGGGGATAGGGGATAGGGATGATTCAGTCTCATCGGGATTTGGTGGTTTGGCAAAAGGCCATGGATTATGACTGTCCAGCTTTATGCATTGACAAAGCGCTTTCCCGCTTCCGAAATGTATCGACTCACCGCTCAAATCACTAGGGCAGCCGCATCAGTGCCAGCCAATATCGCGGAAGGTCATGGGCGGGGTAGTGGTCGGAAAGACTATGCCCATTTTTGAGCGATCGCTAAAGGATCGTTGATGGAAACTGAAACTTTTTTGATGCTGGCAATACGCCTCAACTACATCACCGAAAGCCAGAGCCGAGTAACACTGGCCCTAATAACCGAAATCAGCAAGATGCTCACAACACTTCGTAGCCGTCTCCTACCTGAAAATTGATGGTCATGAACAACTCATCCCTGTCCCCTATCCCCTCTTCTCTCTCCCCTGATTCCTACATCCCGATCGCTGCCCTCAACCAATACGCCTACTGCCCCCATCGCTGCTGGCGCATGTTTTGCGCGGGGGAATTTGTCGATAACCAATACACCCTAGAGGGCACCGGTCTGCACGATCGCGTCCATACCCTAGGCAGCAACCACAAAGACGACACCTGGCAGGTGCGGGCCATCTGGCTAAAGAGCGATCGCTACGGCCTCATTGGCAAATCTGACCTAATCGAAGCAACCGACGGCCAGCTCTACCCCGTCGAATACAAGCGCGGTCACCGGGGCGAGTTCGACAACGATGCGCTGCAAGTCTGCGCCCAGGCCCTTTGCCTGGAGGACATGACCGGTCAAACCATCACCCAGGGGTTTGTCTACTACGCCCAAACCCACCAGCGGCAACCCGTCGAGATTACCCCTGAGCTGAGAAAAGATGCGATCGCCACCCTCACCGCCGTCCGTACCCTCCTCCACACCGGCACCATGCCCAAACCGGAATACACCAAACGCTGCCGGGGTTGCAGCCTATATTCCCAATGCCTGCCCCAAGCCGCGAAAAAGGTCAGCCGATACACAGAAGACAGATGAAATAGTTTTGAGTTTTGAGTTCTTAGTTTTGAATTCATAACTCAAAATTCAAAATTCAAAATTCAGGACTTCAACATGGGCACTGTATACATCTCCACCGACGACGCCTTTATTGGCAAAACCGATGAACGCCTCCGGGTGCGGGCTCAAAAAGAAACCCTCCTGGATGTCCCCCTGATCAAAGTAGACGGCGTCGTGGTGCTAGGTCGCGCCACCATTTCCCCCGCCGCCCTCAACGAACTACTACAGCGCAAAATTCCCCTCAGCTTCATGACCGGCACCGGTCGGTTTCTGGGGCGGCTCGAACCAGAACTCAACAAAAATATCTTTGTGCGATCGGCCCAATGGCAAGCCGCAGGAGAGACCCCGCGATCGGTGCATGCCGTACAGGGCTTTATTCGCGGCAAGCTCAAAAACTACCGCACCATGTTGCTGCGGGCACAGCGGGAAAATATCACTGGCCTAGAACCAGGCATCACCCGCTTAGAACAAGCCATCAAACCCATCAACCAAACCGGCATCATCAATGCCCTCCGGGGACTAGAAGGGGCCGGTAGCGCCGCCTATTTCGGTCATTTTAATGCGCTGATCCGCAATCCCGATTTCACCTTCAAAACCCGCAACCGTCGTCCCCCCACTGATCCCGCCAATGCCCTCCTCAGCTTTGGCTACGCCCTACTCCGCCACGATATTCAGGGGGCCATCAACATCGTCGGGTTTGACCCCTACCTCGGCTATCTCCACACCCAGCGCTACGGTCGCCCGTCTTTAGCGCTAGATCTGATGGAGGAGTTTCGCCCCCTAGTGGTGGATGCAATGGTGCTCTCAGCCCTCAACCGCAAGGCTTTGGCCGTAGAAGACTTTTCCGACGAACCACTCAGCCACGCGGTCTCCCTAACCGACGAGGGCCGCCGCAAGTTTTTGCGGCTCTATGAGCAAAAGAAGCAGTCAAAGTTCAAACATCCGGTGATGGGAAGGCAATGCACTTACCAAGAAGCGTTCGAAATCCAGACGCGGCTGCTAGCCAAATACCTGATGGACGAGACCGAGCAGTATCCGCCCCTGATCTTAAAGTGATGAATTTTAAGGTTTGAGGTTTGAGTTCTCTCTGTCTAGCCTTAACTCAAAACTCAGCACTCAAAACTAAGCATTCAAAACTTCTCAGCCATGCATGTGGTCATCACCTACGACATCTCA
>CAYGVA010000210.1:0-7185 GCA_964353225.1 uncultured Leptolyngbya sp. | reverse complement strand
CTTTCACTTTGATCTGCTAGAAGCAAATCTAATTAACCTCTCTATCGTTATTGGCGTTCTGGTTTATTTCGGCAGCAAATTTTTAGGCAGTACCCTAGAAGGTCGTCGAAATACTATTGAAGAGGCCATTAGAGATGCAGAGCGCCGCCAGAGTGAGGCAAAAGCCGCCCTGGCCGAGCAACAACAAAAGCTAGCTTTAGCCCAAACGGAAGCCGAAGGCATTTTGAAGCAGGCTCAAGAAAATGCTCAAAAAGCTCACCAGGCTATTTTAGAGCAGGCTCAGGTAGATATTGAGCGGATGAAAGCATCGGCAGCTCAGGATCTTTCTTCTCAGCAAGATCGGGTTGTGCGAGATCTTCGACAACGCGTTGTCGATATGGCGTTGGCAGACGTGCAGGAACGCCTGCCTGAGCGGTTAACTGGTGATATCCAGCACCGTCTCATTGATAAGAGCATTGCTATGTTGGGAGGCTAGTTGTGAGTAGTAGCACGATTGCTTCAGAAATTGCTGAACCCTATGCCCAGGCATTGATGGCTTTAGCCCAGGAACAATCACTGGCGGATCGCTTCGGGCAAGATGCATCAGCCCTTTTAGAGCTGATGGCCTCTGCAGATGATTTGCAACCGTTTTTGGCTAACCCGTTGATGGGGGGAGAAACGAAGAAAGGTGTCTTGCAGCAGTTAGGGGCTGAATTCCATCCTCTGTTTGTCAGCTTTTTGAAGTTGTTGGTAGACAAGGGACGGATTGTTTTCTTGCCCGCTGTGCTGAAGACCTATCAAGCCTTACTGAGGCAGCTTAACCAATCGGTTTTGGCTGAGGTAACGGCAGCGGTTGAGCTGACAGAAGCCCAGCAAACATCGTTGCGTAATCAAGTCATGGCAATGACCAGTGCGAAACAGGTCGATTTGTCGATTACGGTTGATCCTGAGCTGTTAGGCGGCGTCATTATTCAGGTGGGGTCTCAGGTTGTTGACGCCAGTCTGAAAGGGCAGCTCCGTCGTTTAGGGGTGCAGTTGGCGGCGGCAGCGTAGTGCTGTAGCTGGTCTACACCTTGTTTTGTCTCCAAATTTGATTTCGATTTTCTGTCGTCCATTGTAGGTTCATTAGAGCGATTCCCATGGTAAGCATCAGACCTGACGAAATTAGCAGCATCATTCGGCAGCAAATTGAGCAGTATGACCAGTCGGTCCAGGTGTCCAACGTGGGCACCGTTCTTCAGGTCGGGGACGGGATTGCCCGCATCCACGGATTGGAGAATGCGATGTCGGGTGAACTGTTGGACTTTGAGGACGGTACGGTTGGTATCGCCTTAAACCTTGAAGAAGATAATGTTGGTGCCGTGTTAATGGGTGCGGGCCGCAAAATTCAAGAGGGTAGTTCGGTTACCGCTACGGGCAAGATTGCATCAATTCCCGTAGGCGATGCGATGTTAGGCCGAGTTGTCGATGCCTTGGCCCGTCCGATCGATGGCAAAGGTGAAGTTGCTGCGACTGAATCCCGCTTAATTGAGTCTGCAGCCCCTGGTATTATTCAGCGCAAGTCGGTGTATGAGCCCATGCAAACGGGGATTACGGCAATTGATGCCATGATTCCGGTGGGTCGAGGCCAACGAGAGTTGATTATTGGTGACCGCCAGACGGGTAAGACCGCGATCGCCATCGACACTATCCTGAACCAGAAGGGACAGGATGTGGTGTGTGTGTACGTAGCCGTTGGTCAGAAAGCGTCTTCTGTAGCCCAAATCGTTAACGTTCTAGAAGAGCGTGGCGCTTTGGATTACACCATTGTGGTCACGGCGAATGCGAATGACCCGGCTCCTTTGCAGTACCTAGCGCCTTACACCGGTGCAGCCTTGGCTGAGTACTTCATGTATAAGGGCAAGCACACCCTGGTGATCTACGATGACTTGTCTAAACAAGCTCAGGCTTATCGCCAGATGTCTTTGCTGCTCCGTCGTCCGCCTGGACGTGAAGCGTATCCTGGGGATGTGTTTTATCTCCACTCTCGCTTGCTGGAGCGGGCGGCAAAGCTGAGCCCTGAGATGGGTGAAGGCAGTATGACCGCTTTGCCTATTATCGAAACCCAAGCGGGTGACGTTTCGGCTTACATTCCCACTAACGTTATTTCGATTACTGACGGTCAGATTTTCCTCTCTTCTGACCTGTTCAACTCAGGTTTACGGCCTGCCATTAACGCTGGTATTTCTGTATCACGGGTTGGCGGTGCGGCTCAGATTAAAGCCATGAAGAAGGTGGCTGGTACGCTGAAGTTAGATTTGGCTCAGTTTGATGAACTCCAGGCTTTTGCTCAGTTTGCGTCTGACTTGGACCAATCAACCCAAGACCAGCTCTCACGGGGACAACGGTTACGGGAACTGCTGAAGCAGGCCCAGTATTCACCCCTGCCGGTTGAAGACCAGGTGGCAATCATCTTTGCGGGCACCAAGGGCTACATGGATGATGTGCCTGTCGAGAAGATTGTGGATTATGCGAAGGCTCTGCGGGACTACCTCAGTACCAATAAGCCTAAGTATGCCGAGATCATCAAGACTGAGAAAAAGCTCACCGATGAGGTGATTGAAATCCTGAAGGCCGGTATTCAGGAATCGAAGCAGGCGTTCATGGCGGCTGCATAACACCGATGTAATTTACGGTAGGAGGCGAGGCGTTTCCTGCCGTGCTGCCAGTAAGGCGAGAGAGAGATAATGGCTAACCTGAAAGCGATCCGTGATCGCATTAAGTCGGTTAAAAACACACGGAAAATTACAGAGGCGATGCGATTGGTGGCCGCCGCCAAAGTGCGTCGTGCCCAAGAGCAGGTGATTGCGACTCGGCCCTTTGCTGACCGTTTGGCTCAGGTCCTGCATGGTTTGCAAACTCGCCTACGATTTGAAGACGTAGACTTACCCCTCTTGCAAAAGCGGGAAGTTAAAAGCGTTGGCCTGTTAGTAGTTTCCGGAGATCGCGGCCTTTGTGGTGGCTACAACACCAATGTCATTCGTCGGGCTGAGAACCGGGCCAAAGAACTGAAGGCTTCCGGCATCGACTACAACTATGTACTGGTGGGTCGTAAAGCGTCGCAGTATTTCAAGCGCCGCAGTCAGCCCATTAGTGAGTCGTTTCTCGGTCTGGAACAAATTCCTACCGCTGAAGAGTCCTCACGCATCTCTGACCAGTTGCTGTCCTTATTTTTATCTGGGACGGTAGATCGGGTCGAGGTGGTTTACACCAAGTTTGTGTCTTTGGTCAGCTCTCGTCCTGTGGTGCAAACCCTTTTGCCCTTGGATCCCCAAGGACTTGAGGCTCAGGATGATGAGATTTTCCGCCTGATTACCCGAGGGGGGCAATTTGCGGTTGAGCGGGAAAAGGTAGCACGGGGGGAAAAAGCCTTGCCCCAAGACATGATCTTTGAGCAAGATCCGGTGCAAATTCTGGATGCATTGTTACCCCTTTACTTGAATAACCAGATTCTACGGTCGTTACAAGAGTCGGCGGCGAGTGAGCTGGCCGCTCGGATGACGGCAATGAATAACGCTAGCGACAACGCTAACCAACTGGTAAAGAGTCTCACCCTGGACTACAACAAAGCCCGTCAGGCCGCAATTACCCAGGAAATTCTGGAGGTTGTGGGTGGTGCAGAAGCATTGAGTGGCTAGGCCCAAGGTCGCTAAGGTCTGAGAACCTGAGCAATTTTCACTTTTCTAAGCCTGCAGTCTTCGGACTGCAGGTTTTGTTTATGGTGATTGGCTACCTTCATCTTCAGGAATGGTTAACTCTGACAAGGCCAATTCAGGTAATGTCAGTGCCAGTTGGTAGAGCTCACGCCGGGGTTGCTGGGTTTCTTGGGCCAATTGCCGACTGGCTTGGGATCGAGACAGACCTGATTCCACCAATTCTTGCAATCGTTGCTTGAGTTCCGCCGCTGACGGTGGCGGTCCAGGTTGTGCTGGGGCTGATCCGGCAATCACCAGGGTGAATTCGCCCCTGGGAGCTTTGTGTTGATAGTGGGTAATGGCCTCTGCGAGATTGCCTCGCCAGATTTCTTCATATTGTTTGGTGAGTTCACGGGCGATCGCCACCCGCCGCTCTGGCTCCAAAGCCTTGGCTAAATCTTTTAGGGTCGCTAATAACCGATGGGGGGACTCATAGATCACCATGGTGCGCAACTCCCCGACCATCGCATTGAGCATGGTTTTGCGGAGACGGCCTTTGGCGGGTAAAAAGCCATCAAAGGTAAAGGGTTGTGGGGATAGCCCAGATGCACACAGGGCGGTAATAGCGGCGGTGGCCCCTGGAATCGGGACAACTAAAACCCCCCCGTCTGCACAGGCTTCCACCAGCTCAAACCCTGGATCGGAGATCCCTGGCATCCCAGCATCGCTGACTAAGGCGAGGGTTTTACCGGCCTCTAAATGGGCCAATAAGGTCGGCAACCGCTTGCGCCAGTTGTGGGTGTGGTAGCTGGTTTGGGGGGTGGAAATCGCAAAATGCTGCAGGAGGCGACCGGTATGGCGGGTGTCTTCTGCGGCGATCAGGTCAACGGCCTTTAAGGTTTCGACCGCCCGGAAGGTCATATCCCCTAAATTCCCAATGGGCGTGCCGACAATGTAAAGGGTTCCAGAGGGGAGAGGGGCTGTCAACGTAGATTGGGTCCTGTCTAAAGGTGGCCTGTGCCTCAGGATAAACTGAGACGCGGCAATTGGAGAGAGGCTGATGGCCAAGCAGGGGCTGTTTTTGGGGTTGGTTACGGTGGATGTCATGTACCAAACCCCCATACCCCTGGGGAGCAACGAAAAACGGCAGGCGGATGGGATGTGCTTGGCGGCAGGGGGACCGGCGACCAATGCCGCGATCGCGTTTCAAGGATTGGGCAGCCAGTCCCGGTTATTAGGCGCAATCGGCTGTCATCCCCTGAGTAGCGTCATCCGTGATGATTTAACTCACCATGGGGTGACCTGGAGCGATTTAACCCCGCATGAACCCTTGCCACCGCCCATGTCCTCAATTATTACCAGTACCACTACCGGCGATCGGGCCGTGATTACTCGCAATGCCATGGGTCGCCGGTCGCCAGGCATGGACATTTTGGCGGGTACTTTACAGGGCGTATCCATCCTGATGGTGGATGGCCATCAGATGCAGCTCAGCGCCGAGGCAGCCCGTCAAGTGCAGCAGTGCCAGAGGCCAGTGGTGGTGGATGCCGGGAGCTGGAAACCGCATTTTGACCGGGTTCTTCGCCAGGCTACGGTCGTGATTGCGTCCCAGCAGTTTCGCCCCCCTGGTTGTGACACCGTAGAGGCTGCGATCGCCTACCTGATTGCCTTGGGTATTCCCCAGGTAGCGGTTACCCGAGGGCCAGAGCCGATTTTATATCACACCCCCCATGGGGCTGGCACCGTTCCGGTTCCGCCAGTCCAGGCGCGGGACACCCTAGGGGCGGGGGATATTTTCCATGGGGCTTTCTGCCATTACTATCCAGAGCATGATTTTCAGACGGCCTTGGCCAAGGCCGCGATGATTGCAGCCACAGCCTGTGAATCGATCGGGACCAGGGCCTGGCTATCCGCCCTTCGTTACAGGGCAAAATGACCGGGTAGACTAGGTCTGGACTTTTCGCAGGATTAGAGGACGCCATGGCTTACGAACAGGAATTAGCGATCGCCCAGGAGGCTGTGATGATTGCGGCCAAGCTGTGTGAGGCCGTGCGGCGAGATATGGTTCCCGAAGCTATGGAGAAGTCTGATATGAGCCCGGTGACCGTTGCCGATTATGGGGCTCAGGCGATTATCTGTCGGGCCTTAGCTGCGGCGTTCCCCAATGATCCGGTGGTGGGGGAAGAGGACTCTGCTGATTTGCAAAAGCCGGAAATGGCAGCGCAACTTCAGCAGGTCACGGACTTTGTGAAAGCCCAAATTGCAGCGGCGACCTCCGGGCAGATTACGGAGTGGATCGACCATGGCAACGGTGAAGTGGCCCGACGGTTTTGGACCCTCGACCCGATTGATGGCACCAAGGGCTTTCTGCGCGGTGACCAATATGCGATCGCCCTCGCCCTCATCGAAGATGGCGACCTGAAGGTGGGGGTTTTGGGTTGCCCTGCCCTGGCCTTTGGCGATGGTGAACCAGGACTCTTGTTCAGCGCCATTCGTGGCCAAGGCACAACCATGCAGGCTCTCGCCGGGGGAGAGGCCCAGTCAGTGAAAGTGGTGCAGCCCGGTGATACGGAGCGGCTCCGGTTTGTGGAAAGTGTTGAGGCCAGCCACGGCGACCAGGATCGGCAAAATGCAGTGGCCCAGGCGGCGGGCATTACCCAACCGTCTGCTCGCATGGATAGCCAAGCCAAGTATGGGGCTTTAGCCGCAGGGGAAGCCGCCCTCTACCTGCGGTTACCCTCTCCCAAATACCCCAACTATCGGGAGAAGATTTGGGACCATGCCGCTGGGGCGATCGTGGTAGAAGAGGCCGGGGGCCGGGTCACCGATATGCACGGCAAACCCCTCGACTTTTTCTCTGCGGCAAAAATGATGGATAACCGAGGGGTGGTGGTCAGTAATGGGCCAATCCACGACGCGGTTTTGTCGGCCCTTTAAGCACTAAGGTCATAAGTCACGCTGGGAGGTGCATGCATCTCCCAGCGTGACTATGATGCTGGAGCAGTGATTGGAAGGGCTCTGGTATGGCTGTTGTGATTCGTCCCGGTTCCGAGGCCGATTTGCCTG
Source organism: uncultured Leptolyngbya sp. (assembly GCA_964353225.1). Taxonomy (GTDB): domain Bacteria; phylum Cyanobacteriota; class Cyanobacteriia; order Phormidesmidales; family Phormidesmidaceae; genus PCC-6406. The sequence goes on along the minus strand of CAYGVA010000210.1, from coordinate 466 downwards.
AGATTTTGGCGATTTATAACCACGCGATCGCTCACACTACAGCAGTTTATGACTACGAGCCCCATACCCTGGCGATGCGGGAAGCTTGGTATGAAGCTAAGGTTGCGGATCAATTACCGGTGCTTGTCGCCACCCGAGACGATCAGGTGGTTGGGTTCGCCGCGCTGAGCTGGTTTCGGGCTTGGGCGGCTTATCGTTACACAGTCGAAAATTCTCTCTATGTGGCCCCTGATCGGCAAGGGCAGGGCATTGGTCGGCAATTGCTCAGGGCCTCGATTGAGGCAGCCCGCGATCGCGAGTTCCACACCATCGTGTCGGGGATTGATGCCGACAATGCTGCCAGTCTGCACCTCCATCGTCAGTTCGGCTTTGAGCAAGTGGGTCACATGCGTCAGGTAGGCTATAAGTTCGATCGCTGGCTCGACCTCACCTTTATGCAACTGTTGCTGAATCGGACCTGATTTGA
>CAYGVA010000209.1:0-7195 GCA_964353225.1 uncultured Leptolyngbya sp. | reverse complement strand
TCCGTTGTTTGAGCGCGTCTAGTAATTCTCGATACCCGTCATCCGGTATCAGGCTTGACTTCGGCATTGGGTTGTCTCTAATAGCGGCTTGAGGCGGTTAGCCGATTATTGCTCACCCTGTTGATCACTTCGCCTATTTTTCTGGCTGTGCTGCCACCAGGAGGCTAATCCCGAAAGAACGGGATAGGCTAAAGGCGATCTCTGCCTAAGGGTGACCCGTGGCCACTGCCTTACCCAACGCCCTGACCCTGCACCGCTACCAGCGCACCAACAAGCGCTACACCGAGGACTTGGGGGATGGGGTAACGCTGTCGCTGATGTTGATACCCGCAGGGCAGTTTTGGATGGGGCAGACGGAGGCCGAGACGGCAGAGCTGAAGCAACAGGTGAGCGAAGAGGACTATCAGCGCTTCTATGCTCGTGAACTGCCCCGCCATCAGGTAACAGTGCCCTCCTTTTTTATGGCCAAGACTCCGGTCACCCAGGCTCAGTATGTGGCGATCATGGGGCAGAATCCTGCTGAGAAATATGACGCAGAACAGTTTGTCGCCCCTGAGAAACCGGTGGTTGGGGTGACCTGGAATGAGGCAGTGGCCTATTGCCAACAACTGGCAGAGCGCACGGATAAGGCGTATCGCCTACCCAGCGAGGCGGAATGGGAGTATGCCTGTCGAGCCGGGACTGAAGCTCCCTTCCACTTTGGGCCGACCCTGAGCCCGGATCTGGCAAATTATCGGGGGACCGTTGCCTATGGTTCCGGCCCGACGGGGGAATATCGAGAGCAGACCACTGCTGTGGGGCATTTCCCGGCCAACCGTTGGGGCTTACGGGATATGCATGGCAATGTTCGGGAATGGTGTGAGGACAAATTTCACAACAGTTATGAGGGTGCGCCAACAGACGGCAGTGCCTGGGTAGTAGGTCAGACTTCCCGCCGCATCCTACGTGGCGGCTCCTGGAGCACCACTCCGAGGTTTTGCCGCTCTGCGTTTCGCGACTACTTCTATGCCGACAACCGCAACTACTACATCGGTTTTCGTGTGTGTTGTTCCGCCCCCACGGCCCTCTAGCGGGTGACACGGCGCTGAAGTTGCCCCTACGACTTCGCTCAGGACGAGCCTTTACCCTTTTGCCCTCGGCGATTTTTGGGGTATCTGGGATGAACATGGGTGGCTGCGGTGGCCGGGAATGCCAGACGGCGATCGCTGAGTATGATTTGGATGCAGACCAGTCCTGATCGCATCAAGGGCCACAGAACATCGTGCTGGAATTGATAGGACAAGACCGCAAAGCATTGCGCGAGGCGATTCAGGCCGCCTACCCTACCCCCGATGATCTGAGCGAATTTTTAGATGAATCCCTTGACATCAATTTGGCGATAGTCGCCGGTAGCGGCATCCCTTACAAAACCATCGTTGGCAATCTCATTAGGAGATGGGCCATCCCTAAAGGCCAGATAGATCGCCTCGTGCTGGCCCTCGCGGAAGACACCGAAAACCCTGCCATACAGAAGTTTTGTAGCCGAGTTCTGGGGCCATACCTGCAGTTAAATCAGGCGGACGCCCTTTCCCCAGCCCTGGATTGGGACTGGGTTGTGCAGGCTGAAGAATTGCAGGGGTTTCTACCCCAGCAGTTCAGCTTAGAAGCCGACGTGGGAGACCTGCGGCGGGGCCTAGATTTAGCCAATAGCGTCTGCAGAATCACAGATCGCCAAGGGATTGCCCAAGGGACCGGTGTGCTGATTTCCCCCGACCTGGTGTTGACCAATTATCACGTTCTGAGCTTGCAACCGAATGCCGATCTGAACGCTATTGCTGCCGGATTGACCTGCCAGTTTGGCTACATCAGTCCCGCCTTCGGCCAGGACATAGACACTTACCGGCGGACCGCTGTGGACGTGGACCCCGTCGTCAGTAACAGCCCCATCCCTGAACTCGACTATGCTGTGTTGCGGATTGACCCTACGGATCGACCCGTGTCACCTGTGCCTTTGGCGGCAACACCCCCTTTAGCCCCCAAAGCGCCCTTGCACCTGTTGCAACATCCGGCTGGGGAACAGATGAAGGTGTCTTTGAGTAATAACGGTGTAGTGAAAGTAGACGCCAATCGAGGTTTAGTTCTGTATGTGAATGCCACCCAGGGTGGGTCTAGCGGTTCCCCCTGCTTTAATGCAGAATGGCAGCTTGTGGCCTTGCATCACAAAGAAAAAGCTACCAGCTTTGGCAGCGTGCGGGAAGGTATTCTGTTGAGTGCGATTTATCAGCAAATTTCACCCGTTTTGTAAAAGAGGTCAGCTTTGTCACCATGGGACGTCGCATTGTTTCCGCACAACTCCAGAGTAGTGCAGCCCCTAACCCGGCCAAAGACGATTACACCGAACGGTTGCTGAAATATATTCCTGCTGAAGGCGTGGGATATTGGCTCACCGTCAGTGGCATCGTGCAAACTGCTGGTGACGATGTGCCTAAAGCGGGTCTGCTGTGGCTGTTGTTTGTCATTGGGTTGGTGGGTACGTTTCTGTGGACCCGCCGCTTGACCCGTGAACCCGGTAAACCGCCCGCCTGGACCCAGATTGGGATTTCCTGCATTGCCTTTATGGTGTGGGTGTTGGCAGCGGGTGGTCCCTTTGCCACTCTGAGCTTTTACCGTCCGGTATACGGTGCCTTGCTGTTACCGACCTATACCCTGTTTGCATCCCTCATCGTTCCTCCTGAGCAATAGACCGTGGCGATCGACTGGCAAGACAACCAGAAACGCAAAGCCTTTCGGCAAGCCCTGGAGTTTGTTTATCCCAACTTCGATGCTCTTGAGGGTTTTGTAGACGAAGAGCTGAACGAGAACCTCGCTACCATCGCGGGGCAAGGTTCTCCCAACAGTGCTCGCAAGCTGATTAAGTGGGCGATCGCCCAGGGTTGTATTGAGGCTCTTTTTAACGCCTTCTGCAATGAGAATCTAGACAATTCCGGTGTTGCCCAACAGATTGCTGAGATTCGCTGCGAGCCCCTAGTGGCCTCGATTCAGAAGATTACTGATGCCCAGTGGGATGACTTATTTCAGTCATTTACCCCCTGGGATTTTGCCGAGGTTGCGCGTGCCTTTCTGACTGGCTTCAGTCAGGCAATGCGTAACGACTTTAAAATCGTTTACCCTAAGCAATCACCTCCTAATAGCTTAGAAGACGTGCGAGGGCTATTAGAGGATTTCGACAACCCCACCCTCGCCGTACGGTTGGTTGAGCAGGCGATCGCCCGTCTCCGCAGCGAACAGCCCCAGCGGGATCTAAGCGGGCTAGAAGTGTGGCGCGATCAAGTGTCTGTAGCCCATGGCATTGACCTCGTCGCTCCACCCCCACCCACCGCCTCTGCCTGCGCTGGCTATTTGTTGGTCGCCCTGCAAGAAACGGGTCAGTTCAGCAAAACAGTGCCCCAAGTCAACGTCTTTGCTGAACTACACATCACTGGAGAAGCCCACCCCCGCCCCTTAGGGATGCAGATTGATACCTGCCCCGTGAGCCAAGTGGCCCAACATTTGCAGCCCCTGATTGATGATGCAGAAGGCATCCTGCTGGCCCATTGCACCCAAACCGGTGCTGATTTTGCTCGCATCACCCTAGAACTGTTCCTCTCCGGTGAGCAAATCGAAACCGACGTTACTCAATGGCCCATTCCTAATCCCCAAGGGGACTCCCGTCCCTTGATCAGTTACCGCCGTCTGATGGTGCGCTCCCTCGATCGCGCCATCACCCCCACGACCCAAGCACTGATTAAGCGGAACTGGCAGAACCGTGTGAGAAATGCCAATGCCGCCCAACAATTCCATGTGCAGAGAAACTGCCCCAAACCCGGAGACTGCAACATGCTGGAAGATATACCCGGCCTGAAGCTGGTGGCCGCCTTGCCCCAGGACCGCCTTCAGCGGCAGAGCATCTTGTATGACATCGTCAATGGTGCGCTGCCCATCGTGTTGTGGTTTAGCCAGACCGAAGACTGCACCCCTGCCCAGCGTCTCGCCGCCATGGAATCTCTACTGGAACAGTTAGACCTCACCAACGTAGCTGCCCTGGCCCAGCGCTGGCGAACTCGCCGCCTTGCTGCCGCAGACCCCGGCATCCAACACCTGCGCCTACTGTGTGATTGCCCCGATCGCTGGCCAGATCTGCCCGGTACCAGCGAAACCGATGCCCTTGTTGCCTCCTAATTCCAAACCTCTCCCAAGCCCCTGCCATGACCTGGAAATACTTTGACGGTAACTGCGGCGACCATCCCCGCCCCCTAGAACAACTGCCCGAATGTCCCCCCTGGCGGCAATTTCTGCTCCCTGAAGCGGTGGATGCAGATAAGGATGAAGACTACTGGCAGAAACTGCGCACCCTAGCGACCAAGGATAACCGCACCATCCAGCGGGGCCAGAGCTTTCGGCTACCCCTTAAAGACGGCACTTCCGAAATCATTGATGCCGTTAATGCCGCCATCCACCTACGGCGGCCTCTCTTGGTCACCGGTGCCCCTGGAGCCGGTAAAACCACCCTGGCCTACGCCATTGCCTACGAACTGCAACTTGGCCCCGTGTTGAGTTGGCCCATCACCGCCCGCGCCCGTCTGCAAGACGCTCAGTATCGTTACGATGCCATCGCCCGCCTGCAAGACGCCCAACTGGACGCCAAACGTCAGAGTAATCCAGACGATGAATCCGCCCCGCCCCCACCTAAAGAAGAACGGGACCTAGGGGACTACATCCAACTCGGCTCCGTTGGCACTGCCTTCCTGCCCTCCCGCCTGCCTCGGGTGCTATTGATTGACGAGATTGATAAAAGCGACCTCAACTTGCCCAACGACCTGCTCAACCTGTTTGAAGAAGGGGAATTTGAAATTACCGAACTGGCTCGCCGCAAACGCCGGGGCCAGGGGACTGATGACCCCAATGCCACCGTGGAGGTGCGCACCGCTGACAAAGATATGACCGCCCCGATCACCAACGGTCAGGTGCAGTGCTGCGCCTTCCCCATCGTGATCATGACCAGTAACGGCGAACGGGAATTCCCCCCCGCCTTTAATCGTCGTTGTCTGCGAGTGGAAATGCCAGCTCCCACCGTGACCTCCCTGCAGCCCATTGTGCAGGCCCATTTCCAGCAAGCGGACCCCACCGGCTGGACCGAGACCGCAGAGAACCTTATCCCTGTCATTGAGGACTTTCTGAGCAAAGATGGCAACGGCGATCGCGCCACCGACCAACTGCTCAATGCCATCTACCTGATGACACGCCATGATCGCCCCAGTGACGCTGATATGAAACGGCTCAGAGACTTGCTGTTTAAGCGTCTCAGTGGGGATGTATGACCCCCCTCCCTGAGCAAAACCAGCGTCGTCTGCAGACCCTGATTGAGGTTCTGGCCACAGAAACCCAGTTGGGTAGCCTCAACATTGCCGAAACCCTGTGGCTGGCTCGCCAGGGCCAGCCAGCATTGGAATTTGTCTCGCCGCCCTCTGTTTCAGACCCAGAGCCGCCCGCACCCGGTCCTCAGCCGTCCCTAGACCCCAAAACGTCCTCAGACCCGCCGCCGCTGCCGCCCGCACCACCCCAGGTGGATGTCGCTGCTCCTCCCCCCCAGGCCGGGGTGTTGCCCGCTGACGTTTTGCCTATCCGCCTGGCAGACCCCGCCCTGCTCCACGATGCTCTGGCCCTAATTCGCGCCCTGCGGCCCCTGCTGCGCCAGGTGACAGCGGGCCTTAGTTCAGACCTAGATGAAACAGCTACGGTGGACCGCATCGCCCGCACGGGGTTATGGCTGCCCGTGTTGGCCGCTGCCCAAGAGCCCTGGTTTGACGTGGTGCTGGTGTTTGATGCTGGTCCCGCCATGTACCTGTGGCGTCGTTTAGAGCAGGATCTACACCGCATTCTCCGGCGCTACGGAGCCTTCCGCGCCTTGCGGATTTACGATTTGGTGGTGAATCAGGCGGCCCCCGACCCCCGTGATCGCCTGGTGTTGCAATCGAACCCCCGTCGCCCCGGCCATCGCCCCAGCGAAATCATTGACCAGCAGGGTCGCCGCTTAGTGCTGTTACTGAGTGACTGTGCCGCCCCCTACTGGTGGGATGGCACCCTGGTGCCGCTGCTAGAAGACTGGGTGAAGCACATGCCCACAGCGGTATGGCAGATGTTGCCCCCCTGGATGTGGCCCCGTACCGCACTGGGGCGCGGCACCCGCGTTTCGCTGCGCAATGATCAGCCCGGTGCGGCCAACACTCGCCTACATGCCCAAGCGCTTCGGGCCGCTGATAGCGGCACCCCCCTGGTCGGCATCCCCCTGCCCATCATCACCAGCGACCCCGACGATCTCACCAACTGGAGCCTGATGGTGGCGGGAGATCGCCGCGAGGCCACCGCCGGAGTATTGCTATCACCCCACAGTGGCAGTGTCCCCCAGGGCAAAACCCTGCCGGATCTGGTGCGTGATCGCCTACAGCAGATCCCCTCTGCCGAACAAGGCGATGCTCCCCAAGCTCAGTACGAGCAAATCCTATCGGACCTGGCCCGAGAGCGGGTGCGCCGCTTCATCCAATTGGCCTCCCCTTCTGCCCGTCGCTTGGTGATGTTGTTGGCCGCCGCTCCCGTCATCACCCCCGTCATCACTCGCCTGATTCGCGACGCCATGCTACCCGGCGCTGCTTCCCCCCTACCAGTGGCAGAGGTGTTTTTGGGGGGGCTGCTGCAACGCCTTCCTGATCAGGGTGACCTTGACCCCGACCAGGTGCAATACGACTTCGTTGTGCCCCAGGTGCGGCAGGCGCTGTTGGAGTCCCTGCCCGAAGTCGATACCGTCGCCGTCATCAACCGCGTTTCCGCCGCGATCGAAGCCCGTTGGTCCCGCTACTCTCCCCAGAGCTTCCGGGCCTTTCTGTTCAACCCCACAGAAACCGACCCCGATAACCGCAGCGGCCTGCGCTCCTTTGCCCATATCACCGCCACCATTCTGGAACCCCTTGGCGGCGACTATGCTGCTTTCGCCCACCGCCTCCGAGGCGAATCCGTTACCTCCGTTCCTGCCCCCCAAACCTCGGATGCGTTTCCCCTTGAAGACGAAACCTACACAGTTGCCGAATTCATCAGCTTCCCCGCCCTCACTGACTTCGACTTCGTCGATGCCCAACTCGACGACACCCCCCCCCAGCCCCCCCCCCCACCAACCCGACCCCGA
>CAYGVA010000208.1:0-7238 GCA_964353225.1 uncultured Leptolyngbya sp. | reverse complement strand
ATGGGTCGGTGTATTCCATCGGTCGTGACCCCAAGTGTGATATTCGCCTGTCTTCCCAGTTTGTCTCCCGCCATCACGCGACGCTGGTACAGCTTCCTCGGGATGACAACACGTATTACTACCGAATTGTTGACGGCAATCTCAAGGGGAAGCCCAGTGCCAATGGCATGCTGATTAATGGCCGCAAGCTACAGGCTCATGATCTGAAGAATGAAGATGAGATTGTTTTCGGTCCCCAGGCGAGGGCAATTTACTATCAGTTAAGGCGGGATGCGGCTTCAACACTACCCCCTGATGAGTTTGACATCACCCTAATTAGCCCCAACATGGTGGATGAGTTAGAGGAAGAAGAGGGAGACGACGATACGATCAACTAGGCGGGTCTCTGCACCTATTGGGCGTGGTGGTATTAGAGGGTACTATTGCTGATTGCGCTGTGAACCAGGTTGAAAACCTTTTGGCAATGGTTATTTTGCTTTAGGGCTAGCTCTTCATTTTTGACAACAAGATTCACCTTGGCAGCGGGTTCAGTCATTGTCGGCGGGCTAATCAAGACCTCGACAGTCGCTAATCTCGCGAGCGTCACGCCACCGGGTCGTTCTTTAGCGACCAGGTATTCATCATTTTGATAGATTAGGTCCAACTCGCAGGAGGACAAGGTATCTGCTAGCATTTGCCGCAAGTTATCTAAAGGGCTTGCTGCTTTAAATAGGGTGGTGTACCGTGCCATATACTGCCTCTCTGTTTTGCCTAATAGTTGGTGCAAAGAATTCTCGGAATTCAGCTACTGGTTTTTTCTGGGTTTCGCTATAACTTTGAATACCGGTATAAGGAGTAATTGATTCTCACACAGTCTACAGGGGGGGAACTGCAATTTTGACTACCCCTAGTTGCCTCTATGATGCCTGATGATGAAACGATACGTGGAAATGAGGGCAATTCGGGCGACAGTGTGTGAATGAATTGTCTACCTAAGACTCTTATCATCGCTTGCACCATAGAAGAATTTATAACGGGCAGCGTAAACATTGGTGAGATCGCAATCATGTTAATAGATTCAAAGAAAACACCAAGCTGGGCATTTAGAATAAAAAGTTTATGTTAAGGCAAGCTTAACTCTGATGACAGGTAAACTGATTGTCTTTGAAGGGGTTGAGGGTGGGGGTAAAAGCAGCCAAATCCAACACCTACAAGCTTGGCTTCGGAACCACCCTGTCTTCTGTCGCCTACAGGCGCAAGGGGAGATTTCTCGATTATTAGTGACCCGAGAGCCAGGGGGAACTGATTTAGGGCAAACCTTGCGCACTCTGCTATTGGACGTTTCTCAGGAAGGGGGAGTTCATGATCAAGCAGAGTTACTCTTATATGCGGCGGATCGAGCCCAGCATGTCGCTGAGACCATTAAACCGGCGCTGGCTGAAGGGAGTTGGGTTTTGTGCGATCGCTTTGTGGACTCTACCTTGGCTTATCAAGGCTACGGTCGGGGGCTCAGTTTAGATATGATCAACCAACTTAATCATATTGCCACAGGTGGCCTACAGGCGGATTTAACCTTATGGCTGCGACTGGATGTAAGCACTGGATTGCAGCGTAGCCAGCGCCGAGGGCAACTTGATCGGATAGAACAAGCGAACTTAGCCTTTCACCAACGCGTGCAAACGGGTTTTGAGACATTGGCCCAAATCGAGCCGGAACGAATTACCTTGATCAATGCCGAGGTCGCGGAAGCACAGGTCACCCGCCAGATTCAGTTGGTTGTAGAGTCAAAGCTGGCAACATGGTATCCCTCTTTACTGGGCTCCTAGGGCAAGAGACGGCCTTGGGTTTATTGTCCCAGGCAATTAATCAGCAACGACTGGCCCCAGCCTATTTGTTTTTTGGCCCCCCAGGCGTGGGTCGGTCTTCCGCAGCTCGACAGTTTTCGGCCCAATTGCTGTCCCCAGTGCCGCCGGTGTCGCATCATTCCGAAAATGAACAAGGGACAGTCAATGTAAGTCTGCATCGGCGGATCCAACAGCTCAACCACCCTGATTTACTGTGGGTAGAGCCCACCTACCTGCACCAAGGGCGTCCGGTCACCGTTGTTGAAGCTGCTGAGTTAGGGGTTCGTCGCAAAAGTCCTCCCCAGGTTCGCCTAGAACAAGTCCGCGATATCACCCAATTCTTGACTCGCCCTCCTCTAGAGTCGCCGCGTTCTGTGGTGGTCATTGAAGGGGCTGAAACCATGGCTGAAGCCGCTGCTAATGGTTTACTCAAAACCCTAGAAGAGCCGGGCAAGGCAACGGTAATTTTACTCGCCCCTAATACTTCAGCACTGTTGCCAACGCTGGTGTCTCGGTGTCAATGCATTCCCTTTAGGCGGTTATCAATCACGTTAATGGCCACCATCCTTGACGCTCAGGACTACGGTGGTATTCTCGATAATCCTGTCATCTTGGCTTTGGCCCAGGGTAGCCCAGGCCAAGCAATCTCGGCCTGGCAGCAATGGGAGAGCCTACCGTCAGATTTGTTGCACGCGGTCAACCAACCACCCCAAACGTTGAAAGTGGCTTTAACCTTAGCCCAACAAATTACCAAGGCTCTAGATACGGAAACACAGCTGTGGTTATTGGACTATTTACAACATTTGTACTGGCAAGGTCAGGCCAGTGCCGCAACGCTCCATGCCTTAGAGCAGGCCAGATTCTATCTGCGTCGATTTGTACAACCTCGGTTGGTTTGGGAGGTGACCTTGATGAAAATTTCACGGGATAGGCTGTAGTCCTAGCGTTTATCCATGGGTGTTAATGCATCAATGACCTGATCCAGAGCAACCGCCCGTGACGCTTTGAACAAGACGCGATCGCCCGGCTGCAAGGCATTTTTGAGATACTGAGTTAACGTCTCAACATCGAAAAACTGCTGTGCAGGGATAGGGGAAGCGCCTGTTTCTAGGGCAGTGGCAGCGTCAGGTTCTGCCAAGATCAAGAGTTGGTCTAGTTGTAGTGTTCGAGCCACCGTTCCAACCCGATGGTGTAGTTCTACGGTGCGATCGCCCAGTTCTTTCATGGTGCCTAACACCGCAATATGTCGACGACCAGGGGTCTCTTTTAGCATTCGTAACGCCGCCGTCATCGATTCGACCCCCGCATTGTAAGTTTCATCTAAAACCACAATGTCATTGGGCCAATTCAATCGCTGGGCTCGTCCTTTAGGCAATGCTACCGTCAGCCCTTGCTGTAAGACGGTCCAATCTAGGTCAAAGGCACGCATCACAGCCACAGTCGCCAATAAATTCAGGGCATTATGGCGTCCAGGCAAGGGTAGCGGCAGGGCTAAACCATCAACCTCTAGCTGACCATCCGGTCGCAACTTTCCTTGCACATCTCCCCCCGTCAAGCCAAAAGTGATTTGAGTTCCCGACCAAACCCCTTTAGCAGTCGCCAGCAAACGTTCGTCGTCATGGTTGAGCACAGCAATCCCCGTGGGAGCAAGTTCGGCCAATAACTCACACTTCGCATTGGCGATCGCCTGCTCTGAGCCCAATCGACCGATATGGGCAGTTCCGACATTCGTAATCACCGCCACATTAGGCTCAGCAGTGCAAGCTAACAACGCAATTTCTCCAGGCCCCCGCATACCCATTTCCACCACCCCAAAATGATGCGCTGGCTCCAGTTCCAACAGGGTTTTCGGCACCCCGATCTCATTGTTAAAGTTAGCGCGAGTTTTCAGGACAGGTCCTTGGCTGCTGAGGGCTGCAGCAATCAGTTCCTTGGTTGTGGTTTTGCCCACAGATCCTGTAATTGCCACCAATGGTGTAGCCAATTGCCGCCGCCACCAACGGGCAATCTCTTGATATGCGGCCAGGGTATTGGCTACAACCAGCTCGCGGCCATCTCCCACAACCGGAGAATCTACCACTACTCCCACCGCACCCTTAGCCAACGCTTGACCAACAAATTGATGACCATCAAACGCTTCGCCTCGCAAAGCGACAAAGACCTGTCCTGGTCGAAGTTGCCGAGTGTCGGTTGTAACCCCGTGAACCAAAATGCTTTTCAAGCCATTCTCTAAGATTGTCACCCCCAAAATTTGAGCCAAGGCCGCTAATGATGTTTGGAAAGTCATGGCCATCGTTAGTTGATGTAAGGGAGCAGGCGATTCACGCTCCAATTTTCCCACAGCGTTACTGATCTGATGGACCCTAGCCCCCTCGTCGGCAAATCCTCTTGATCACCAAGGTCCGCCTCTTGGGACAAGAGATAGCTGTCATAAACCGTAGGAAAACCTTGGCAACTTCACAGAAGCTTCATCGCTAGCCCCCCCCAACAAACAAAGGATTTCCGCTAAAATTGTTTAGCGGATTACCTTTTTTTCAGGATTTTGCCGTTAAGCTGCAGTATGCATTAGGTGTAAAGACCGAGGTTGCCTTAATGCATCTCTCTTTACAATGAAGAGCGAGGGCATTTTAGACGCGCTGCCTTGCCCTTTAGCCGCCCCTGACTGCGGTCATGAATCAGGCGGTCTTGGTCTCTGGCTAATCTAAGACGTAAAACAATTAGGTTTTGGGAACCTGGCGACATGTGGGCTGCGTATCACAACCGATCTATCAGCCCTCAGGAGCAGGTGTTATATGACCATTGGCTTGAGTGCCTCAATCAGGAAGCGCCTGAAAAGCTTATCGAACGCTTCCAAGCTCTCTTCATTGATGGCGTTGGCTATCCAGATCGTCATATTGTCCAATCCTTAGAGCATATTCTGACCTCCAAGGATGTTGACCAATACTTCCGCTACATCCTCAACCGTTGTTGCCATATTTTAATTAACCGTTGGCAAGGGCGGCCCCAGCTACAGTCAGCCATTCCAGCACTAGTAGATTGCTTTGAGCAAGGTCCCAGCCGACACATTACAGGGCTCTCGCGATCTCGCCAAGCTCGGAAACTTCGGGAAGTCGTTCATCAGTTTAAGGGCACCGACCACTATCTAACTCTCCGGCGATTAGCCCGGGTGATTGGTTCCCCTGAGCAGGAAGAGCCAGAAGCCAATCATCCCCTTGGCACCCTCATCCGACGTTATCCCTACCTTTATGAACACTGTTTGGTTCATGAAGATACCACCCAAGAACACCAGAAAGTTATCCGCCGAATTCGAGCAGAAGCCCAACAGAAATTTGAAGTTGATCTATCTCAGTACGTCACCTATCGGGTCCGTAGGGCACGTATTCAACGTCAGCCTGAAGCAGCGCGTCGGATAGAGCGTCTACGCCCTATAGAGAATCCGACCCTGCTCAGCGATCGAGAATTAGTGAGTTCCCTACGACAATTTTCAGGAAAAGTTGACAATGGTAATAGTTACCGTGACTCTGCTCGGCAATTCTTGGCACAGCATCAATCAGTCACTTTTGGAGAATTCAAAGATAGCCTTTACGGTTACTTGACGGCAGCTGTAGACCCAAGTTATGGCAATCGCAAATTCAATTCTGCCCTATCTAAGCGCTTGGCCGACACTTCCCCTGAGAATGACGATAGTCCACTGACTGATTTCCTGATGGTGCGGACCTGTAGCCAGCTTTTAAGCCTGTTAATTGTTGACACTCCCCGCAACCCGCATCACTTCTTGTTTGTCGACCTCATTAATAATCTGGGGCCAACTTTGACGACAGGGTTAATTCTTAAAGTATTACTGCTTTGCCATAAGGTAAAACCTCATTTAGAACGACGGTTCTCCATTCTTTTTAGTCACTATGAAACCTCGACAAGAGAAGCTGTAACTTGGTTAGTGCAAATGCTTGAGAATTTGAATATTGCTTTAAGCTTGACCTTTGGCTCTGTTGACGTCTCCCACATCATCGCTGTCTAATGCCTTGACCAGTAAGTTCATCTCGGTCCTGAAGGACTTATCATGTCAAGATCTTTCAGACAGGCAAGTCAGCAAAAATACAAGACATTTACCGTAGCCGAAATGCTCCCCACAAGCATTTAGCAAAAGGATTCGGCAAGGCTAAGTTTTGCGTCATCAGAGTCAAGCTAGATGACACGTAACCAATTCTTGAGTGCAAAAACTTGCTTGTCTACTGATGCAAGGGTAAGTATACGCAAGACATCAACTGTTTTTGTTTTCAAAAACCTCCCCCTGGATAATTTAGGCCGTGAATTAACGGTTGATCCTAGCTTGAAAAATGCAGAGTATGGCTAAAGAACTGCCAATCTTACTCACATAAGATTCATGTTAGCCATCATTGATGTACTTCAACGGACCATGTGCCTTGGAGATTAATGCCTAATATAAGTTCGTCACATTGAGCAAAATATTCGGACAGATTGCTCTTGTGATATGGAAAGAACTTGTAGCATTCGCCTTCATGGCAATTGATGACTTCACAAACCAAGCTTTGAAATCTATTTTTATGATCAGGGTTAATACTTCTACATTGCCGAAACTACAGAGCCCCGTTACTGTTAACGTGGTTAGCTATAAAGCTTGCCAAAAGGATATTCATCTCATCCGGCAAGCAGTTTTTGTATGTGAGCAACATGTTCCAGCTTGGTTAGAGGCTGACTGTCTAGATCCGCTTTGTCAGCATGTTTTGGCTCACTGGAATGGCTGGGTTGTCGGCACAGGTCGCCTGACCCCAGAGGGGCGGATCGGCCGAGTGGCAGTTTCTAGACCGCTGCGGCGGCGAGGAGTTGGTCGCCAAGTAGTCGCCGAATTACTTCATGAAGCTAAGCGGCAGGGCCACAAACAGATTGTTCTTGCGGCTCAGTGCCATGCCATCTCTTTTTACGAGAAGTTTGGTTTTCATTGCGAAGGCACTCCATATGAGCATGTTGGCATTGAGCATGTTGACATGCGTAAACATGTCAGCATGCTCAATGCCAACGAATAGGCCTCAACCCGATAAATGAGTCCCAACGCTGAAAGCTTTATGTGTTGTGGCAAGCGTCTTAAGTTTCATGGCGTCTCCCCACTCATCCATTTTTAGCAGAACCAAGATGAATCATAGTTGAGGCCGCCTGCGCTAAAGTACAAGACCCAAACCTAGCCAAACCCTTGAACACGCACCATGACAATCTGCCCAAAGGCAAGAACGACTCAATCAAAGCCTGGGTATAAAAGATAAACCCAGGGAGCAACAGAACTCGCACTTCTTTAGGATTGCTAATGGGCCACCAAACGTTACAGAAGCCCCAGTGTAGTGGCAGCAATTCTCAGTATGGCCTCGCGGGTTCTGAATTTGCCGCTCGGGCTGAGCTTGT
>CAYGVA010000207.1:0-7292 GCA_964353225.1 uncultured Leptolyngbya sp. | reverse complement strand
GTGCCAGGCTCCATTTCCTGCATAAAAGATCGGTCAATTTTCAATGTATTGATCGGGAATTTATGGAGGCAGCTCAGAGAAGAATAACCCGTCCCAAAGTCATCTAGGCTTAAACAAATACCTTTCTGCTGTAATATCTTGAACAGGCGCAGATTTACATCACTATTTTCCATCAATAGGCTTTCAGTAATCTCAAGCTTAAGATTGGATTCATTCAATCCACTTGCCAATAATATTTGGTTAATCTTCTTTAGAAAATCAGCATCCTGAAGTTGGCGGCCTGAAAGATTAACGCTCATGGTCAACTCAGATGCCTGGGGATAGAGCTGCTGCCACTGCTGCATTTGGACGCAAGCTTCCCGAAGGATATATTCACCTAGGGCCACAATCATGCCGGTTTCTTCAGCCAAAGGAATAAAGGCAGCCGGAGAGACCAAGCCCCTGCTGGGATGCTGCCATCTCACTAATGCTTCAAATCCGGCAAGCTCATGGGTTTGTTGCTTTCGAATAGGCTGATAGGTCAAAAAGAATTCTTCTTTCTCAAGCGCCACCAACATCTCATTTTCCAAGGTCAATTTATGCAGCGCCTGCTCATACATTTCTTGGCTAAATAGCTGGTGACAAGCCTTGCCAAGATTTTTGGCTTGATACATGGCAATATCTGCATCTCGCAGCACCTCCTCGGCAGACTGGTACGATCTCAAATTCGTTACAATCCCAATGCTTGCAGTCATAACCAGGCGACGTCCTTCCAATTCAATGGGCACCTGCAACTTTTCTTGAATACGGTTACTAATGCGAATTACCGATTCTACATCAGCAATTTTTTTTAGTAGGATTGTAAATTCGTCACCTCCGAGACGAGCAACTAAATCCGATGGACGTACAGCTTCATACAGAATTTGACTAACTTGAACTAGAACCTTGTCCCCAACACTATGGCCAAGACTGTCATTAATTGATTTGAATCGATCTAGATCGATAAACAATACTGCAAATCGATCTTCCTTGCGTGATTTAGGCTGATTTAATAACTGCCCTAACTGCGCGATAAAATAAGCGCGATTTGCCAAACTTGTGAGGCTGTCATGTTGTGCCGCATGGCGCAACTGAAACTCTGCTTCTTTATGATCGCTAATATCTTGTACGATGCCGTCTAAACAAAGCCTTCCTGTCGCCTGATCGACATATGCTTGGGCTTGGCAGTGCACCCAGCGAATTTCGCCACTGGTTTTCTCGATTCGATACTCTAAATTGATCGATGAGGATGGTTGAATCTCCATAATTGTTTCTCTCACCAGGCAGCGATCTCCTGGATGAATCATCTCAATCCACAATTCGGGCGATTCTAGAAGAACGCTAGGCTGTCTGCCACAGATCGTTTCAACTGCTGGATTAAGATACAGTAATTCAAAGGGATTTAAGGTAGCTGACCAAACAACTTCTTGTAGCGAAGACAAGATATTGGCTAGCCGCTTTTCGCTAGCCTGAAGCTGTAGCTGCGTTTGCCGAAATGCCAAATGCGTTTTGACTCTAGCTAATACCTCTTCTTCCCGAAAGGGTTTTGTGATGTAGTCAGCCGCCCCCAGGGAAAACCCTTTGACCTTGCACTCAATATCGGTTAGTGCGGTCATAAAAATAATGGGTATATCACGTAGGTTCTCATTAGCCTTAATGTGCTGGCAGGTCTCAAACCCGTCCATTTCAGGCATTCTTACGTCTAGAATAATTAAGCTCGGGCGGCATCGCTGAATTTGTTGAAGTGCGCGTCTTCCACTGGCCGCCATCGCCACTTCAAAGCCCTTCTTGCTTAATATCGCAGAAATGACTTTCAAGTTGAACGGATTGTCATCCACGGCCAAAATGAGTTCTTGATTGACAGGAAAATGCATAAAGCTCCACAAGATCCTTGAGAATTGACCACTAAGCCACGTCGTTGAATTCCATCCTTACCAAACGTCATCTAACCGCTTCTGGGCTCTAGCAAGTGAGGGATAGTGAGGAATGACGTTTGGCAAGCAGTCTCTAAAGCAGCTAACGGGAGGCTTTTTCTATAGGGAATGCAAAACGAAATTTAGGCGAAGAGGGGTTTGAACATCAAATCTACAGGACTTGCTCACAATGTAGCCTACAAAAGCTCTAATGACCATCGCTGTGATCTCACTACAGGGTCAGTATTTTTAGGTTATTCATTCACTACAAAAACAAAGTGGGCCGCCCTACTTGCTGAGTGCGACTATTCTTAATAATCAATAGCCACACTCAGCAACCCGGACTAAAACGAAGGCTGCGTCAATATCCTGGTTGGCTGACAACAGTACTGCGTTAGGTGCGAAAATCACTCCCCTACGAGGGTTTCATGAAAGATAGGGGTCAGGTCTCCTGGCCCAATGCAGAATTGGGGTTGCAGGCTATTTTGTCAGTCCGTCAAGTCAATATCTTTGGGTTGACGGGTCAATTTGGCACATTAGGTGAACTGTGGGCTGGGTTTGGAGACGACATTTTGGGATTGGCGATGTTTAAGCTGGCCCCTCTGGGCTAGCTATGAATCGCTGCGGCAGCAGGGTCTCAAAGGCTCGCTGAAAATGTTCGGGGTCAATATGAATTTGGCTGACGTCCGCCAGTCCTTGAGCCCTAAAAGCCCGGATCGCCTCTAATGCCGCTTGGTTACTCAGCAGGGCAAGTTCGGCCCCATTCCATTCCGCTGTAGCCCCAGCCCAGTGGCCCAAATCCACTCCCTGGAGAGGGCGGTCCTGGTTATGGACTTGCAAAATCGTGAGTCGTTCTGGCTCAGTCGGTAACCCCACCTGCAAATGTAAGTCCAAACGCCCCGCCCGCAATAGGGCGGGGTCTAGAGCATTGCGGCGATTGGTCGCCCCGATCAACAACACATCGGTGCTGTGCTGGAGCCCGTCTAGTTCCGTCAGCAGTTGGCCTACCACGCGATCGCTCACCCCCGAATCGCCTTGGGCCTGACCCCGTACCGGCGCAAGGGTATCAATCTCGTCGATAAAGATCACACAGGGCGCAGCTTGCCGAGCCTTCGTGAACAGTTCACGCACCGCCTGCTCTGCTGCCCCCACCCAACGGCTCAATAGTTCTGGCCCCTTGACCGCAATAAAATTTGCCCGTCCCTGGGTCGCCACTGCCTTGGCCAGCAGGGTCTTGCCCGTCCCTGGGGGACCCCAGAGTAAAATGCCCCTAGGCGCTTTGGTTTGGGTTTGTGCATAGAGTTCGGGATAGAGCAAAGCCCCTTCAACCGACTCTTGTAGGATTTGCTTGGTCTCCTCCAGCCCACCAATATCGCTCCACTGTACGTCCGGCGACTCTAACTCCACCGCCCTCAACACCGAGGGGCTCACCGTTTTCAGCGCCTCCACAAAATCGATTTGGGTCACCTGTAGATCATCGGGGACGGCATCTAAAGTCGGCACTTGCCGCCGTAATGCCCCATAGGCTGCTTTTTGGCAGAGTCCTTTAAGATCGGCCCCCACCATCCCTACCGCTTGGGCCGCCATAGCGGCCAGATCAACCGTATCGTCTAGGGGCATGAACTGGGTATGCAGGGTGAGAATTTCGAGCCGTCCCGCCTGATCAGGGATCGGAAACGACACCTCTCGATCAAACCGTCCGGGTCGTCGCAGGGCCGGATCCAGGTGGTTAGGGCGATTGGTGGCCGCAAGGACCACGACGCCTTGGGTCTGGGCAAAACCATCCATCAGGCTCAGCAGTTGAGCCACCAGGCGCTTTTCCACTTCCCCTTCGACCTTGCTGCGATCGGGGGCAAGACTGTCAATTTCATCAATGAAGATCAGGCAAGGGGCCGACTGGGCTGCCTTTTCAAAGACCTGCCGCAGCCGTCCTTCTGCTTCGCCATAGTATTTGCCCATGACTTCAGGACCGACCAAAGCAATGTAATTTACCCCCAGGGTTTCAGCGAGTGCTCTCGCCGTCAGGGTTTTGCCCGTGCCAGGGGGACCCACTAGCAACACACCTCTGGGGGGTTCTAAACCCAATTGGGCTAGAATTTGAGGCCGCTTCAGCGGGATTTCGACCAGCTCCCGTAGTTCTTGAATGACATGCGCTAGTCCCCCGACCTGGGTCAAATGGGGCGGTTCAGGATTAGAGATGTCAGCATCTGAATCAGTACTGAAATCAGCCGCAGACGAAGCGGCGGGCGGCGGCGTGATGATGACTGGATCAGCCGTTGCCCCAGGGGCGGGTGCATCGGTCTGTGGCGAGGTATGAATTCGGCTGACTCCGATATCTTGGGGGCGATTTCCCCTGCCAGGAATATTGCTCAGGCGATGGGTACTAACCCGGATATCCGTTTTAAGCTCTCCCTGCTCTGCCTTAGCCTCCAGGGTCTTAGCCAATTCGAGGAGTTGCTCAAACCCTTTGAAAAAATCGTTCATGGCCGCTGCCGATAGGGGTGGTTGAGGATGAGATCGTCGGGACAGATCAAGTTATGGGTACTCTGAGCATGCCCCGATTACCCAAACAGACGACTTTATTGGCCCCAGGCTTGAGTTTGGCTGGCAGCACCTTTCCAGACCCCATACATTTGGAGTCGATGCCACCCATACCAGAGCCCATACCCACCCTCAACTTCCCTATTTCAGTTGAGCTGGTGTATCGTCCTGCCATATTGCTCCGCCTCACCCATAGCCAAATTGATGCAGACCAGCCCCACACCACCTAGCCTTGCGGCCACCCCACCTAAAAACCCTCGGGTCTCTATCCTTGTCAGTGATTTGTCCAGCCAAGGCGCTGGCCGATGGGGCGGAGCCGTCAGACCCTTTTTGCTCAGCCAAGCCCTACTCAAAGCTGGATACCAGCCTGAGATTGTAGGTTTCAATTACGATGAGCAGCCCCTAAAACGTTCAGGGGACGTTCCCATTCACAGTATTCCGTTACGCCCAGAAGTGCCTTGGTGGCAGGCCAGCAATCAACTCCTGAAAGCCATTCAAGGAGATATTATCTATGCCTACAAGTTAAGGCTCAGTAGTTTTGGCTTGGCACTTCTACATCGATTGAGACGTCACAAGCCCGTAATCCTTGATATTGATGATTGGGAGTTGAGTTGGTACGGCGGCGATGACTGGAAATATCGCCCGTCGATGAAACAGTTATACCGAGACATCTTTAAAGATGACGGTGCTCTGCATAATCCAGAACATCCCTTTTATATCAAGTTAATTCAAGGTCAGGCCCATCGAGCAGACGTAATTACCACCCATAATTCCTTCTTGCAAGAGAAGTTTGGTGGCATTTACTTGCCTAATGGTAAAGATACCAGTCTATTTAACCCCCAACAATACGATGCAGAAGCCTGTCGCAAGGCATTAGGTCTTTCAGATTATCGGGTTTTATTGTTTCCCGGTGCACCCCGCCCCTACAAAGGGGTAGAAGATATTTTGACTGCGTTAGATCTGATCGATCAACCCGATCTCAAACTCGTCATCGTCGGCGGTAGCCCCTACGACGACTATGATTCAGAACTGCAAAGTAAATGGGGGCACCGCCTGATTCAACTGCCAAAAGCATCCTATGCAGACATGCCAAAGCATCTTGCTGCAGCCCATGTGGTCGTTGTTCCCCAACGCCAGCACCCCTCTGCACAAGCGCAGTTTCCGCTCAAGCTAACAGATGGCATGGCTATGGCTAAGCCTATCCTGGCGACCAAAGTCGGTGACATCCCCCAAATACTGGGCGGGACAGGTTATTTGGTCAATCCAGATGCACCGAAAGAACTCGCCCAAGGAATCCAAGCAATTTTCAAAAACTATGAATCGTCATCAAAGCAAGGAATGGCGGCTAGAGAACGATGCATTCAGCACTATAGCATCCAAACTATGGCCGAAATTTTGGCTTCAGTTCTAGTGAAAATAGAATTATTTTAAAAGGCCGCTTAAAATACAGCTAAAAGTAGTCAGTCTGCCATATACAGATTGACTTCTCCATGGCATTGTTGCCTATTCTAGAAAAATTTTTCAGTTAGACGAAGGATTAAAAAATTTGAATCGCTGATTCAATCCATCCCTAAAGCTTCAATTACCCCAGCATCATTTTTAGTGCCTTATCAAGCTGCTCTGGCCTAACGTTGAAATCATAAGGACTCGGTCCAGAGTCTTTTGCTCTATGTGCTACGCTTTCGCCAATGAGATATCCATACTGCAGATCACAAGCTCTAGCTAGGGAATAAAAATAAATCCTGACCTGATCAGAAGGGATAACTTCCAGGATTTTGGTGCCTGGTCTACAAAACACCATGTTTGAGAGGGCTGCTCCATGGGGAGCCAAGATAATCTCGGCCTCCTGAAAATCTTTCCACTGTTCTAAATGATCGCCTGGGCTATAGTTCTCAAACCCATATTTGTCTAAAATGTCAGCCAGTTGGTCTGCATTGGCCAAATTACGGGTAAGACCTTGGCGGTTAATATAGAGTCTCCGGTTCACAACCTTGGAGTTAGACTCAAAGCGATCTTTATAAAAGGTAGATACCCAGTTTGGATAATTCTGAAATTGTCCAGGGTAGCTTGTGGCGATTAATTTATCTGCAATCACGCCTTCACCATCATCTGCCCAGATAATCTTAGATTTCGGGATCTCCAACTGATCTAAAACCACTTTTGAATGCTCTGATTCTGGCGATGGCAGATAAATATTGTCAATATCGGAGAAACTATAGCCCGCCTCAAAAAACAAATGGAGTCTTGGTAGTGAATCAATCAAAAAATGAAAGTAATTGCCTGAATATGTACTTGTAATTGAAAGGCAACTGCCAGAAACTTGCTTGAATTTTGGCTCAGCCCTAGGCATCTTGATCTCACCTACTCTGGTTCCAAACCTTGAAGACTCTGGCAGCAAGCAATTATCGGCCCCCAAGATCCAACCATCTTTTCCAAAAACTTTGCCCTGCTCAACTTTCAAGAGGCCAAACTCTGGCAATCCTGGGGAAAAGCATCGCCTCAAATCAACTCCATAGGAGCGATCGTAAAACTTTGGGGCTTTCCAATTATGTTTAGATGTCTTGTAGAGGGGTTCCCAGGCTGATGGATGCTTTTTCAGATACTCTACGCGGGTCATCCAGTGCTGCGTAAAGGATTTTTTGTTCAGCTGACTAACCCATTCTCCTTTTTTTCTGAAGGAATCACGAATAAGCCGCTTTAGGTTTTTAATTGTTTCCATAGGAGGCGTTCTGTATTGGTGACTATCATGCTTTGCCCGGTGTGTCCTACTTTTGGGGTTGGAAGGGGCAACAGTTATAGTCTTCCCAGGTAAAATCCTCC
>CAYGVA010000206.1:0-7352 GCA_964353225.1 uncultured Leptolyngbya sp. | reverse complement strand
AATATTTGGCAAACCTGCTCCCCAGTGCAATCCACCCATGAGGGTGAGGTCTTAGCCGCTGTGCAGGCTTGCATGGCTGAGCACAGCAGTGATTATGTCCGTATGTTCGGTATTGATCCGGTGGCAAAGCGCCGGGTAACGGAGACGACCATTCAGCGACCCGATGGCCGACCCACAGCGGTTAATAGCTATGGAGCTACGGCTGCTGCGACGAGCTATGGCAGCAATGGGGGCTCGGGTAGCACGGCATCCGCGACGGTTAGCCAGCAAGTGCGCCAGTTACTGGGTCAGGGCTACCGCGTTGGGATTGAACATGCTGATCCTCGCCGCTTCCGCAGTAATGTTTGGCAGACGGTTCCCGTAGAGGCGTCCCACGAGTCTGGCGTCATCGCGGCGGTGGAAGGCTGTTTGCGATCCTATGGTGGGGACTATATCCGTATCTTTGGCATTGACCCTAAAGCCAAGACGCGAATGTCCCCCGTTATGATTCAGCGACCGGGCCAGAGCCCTGCGGCCAGCGGCAGTAGCGCTTCATCCTCGGCATCGGTTTCGAGTAATGGCCGTAGCCACCACAATGGGGCCGCTAGCCCAGGACCTTTAGCAAATGATCTCGTGCAGCAGGTGCGGCAGTTGGTCGACCAGGGGTATCGCCTGAGCTTGGAGCATGCCGATATTCGCCGCTATCGCAGTGGAGCCTGGAAAAATGGCGGCATGTTGGAAGGGCGAGGGGCTTCTGAGGTGCTCTCTGCGCTAGAGGCGAGTCTCCACGGTCACAGCGGCGAATACGTTCGACTGGTGGGGATTGATCCCAAGGCAAAACGCCGGGTGTTAGAGACGACCATTCAGAAACCTTAGGCTTCGTCATCGGTTTTGCTGTTGTATCTCACTAACTCCCGAGGGAATGTCTGAAGCGGTTACAGCGCTAGATGGGGCGTCGTTCTATGTCGCAGGAGCGGTAACCATCGCCCCAGATGTTGCGATCGCACCTAGCGCTGTATTGAAGGCCCTCCCCGGTAGTTGTTTGGTGATTGGGGCGCGGGTCTGTATTGGCGCTGGGGTGATTATTCAAGCTCAGCGCGGCACCTTAACACTGGAAGAGGGGGTTAGCCTCGGCAGTGAGGTTTTGGTGGTAGGGCGGGGCGTGATTGGGGCTCAAGCCTGTATTGGGGCCGAGAGTACCCTCCTGAATCCTGTTATCGGCAAGGCTGAGGCTTTACCCGCGCGATCGCTGATCGGTGATCAGAGCCGCACCCCCACTGCTCCCCCAGAATCGAGCCCCACAACGAATGGGGCAGCAGCCCATAACGGCTCAACCGCCGACCAGCCCCAAGCAACCGTATCTGAACCTGTCCCAGAGACCAATGGTGCTAAAGTTCCCACCGAGGGTTCAACCACCGAGGGCTCAAATTCGCTTTCGGGAGCGGGCACCGTTTACGGTCGAGAACAAATTACCGGATTAATTCACACTCTATTTCCCCACCGCCAACCGTTATCGACCGCTAATTCCGAGAATAATTCATAGAATAAAGGGACCTTGGTCGTCCCAATAGAGGCCCGTCATGGCGGCAAACCTAAATCTCTCCCCCTCTCCAGCAAATTCGTCCCCCCATGCCTCCCGTTGGGCCACCAAGCTACAGGGCGCTGCCTTGGGACTGGTCTCAACCGAGAGCTTCCCAGCGGTAGTGGGTACCGCTGACGCCATGATTAAGTCAGCGGATGTAATGCTGATTGGCTATGAGAAGACGGGTTCCGGCCAATGTACGGCCATCGTGCGGGGGGGGATCGCCGATGTCAGGATGGCGGTGGAAGCAGGCGTTCAAACGGCGAAGCAATTTGGGCAATACATTACCTCCACCCTCATTTCTCGACCGCTGCCCAACCTAGAGGCCGTACTGCCCATTTGTCTTCATTTAGATGAGTTGGAGAATATGGGGCGGGGTCAGATGGGGAACCAGGCCATTGGTCTGCTGGAAACCCGAGGTTTCCCGGCCATGGTTGGGGCGGCTGATGCGATGACGAAGTCGGCGGACATCCAGGTGGTGGCCCACCAAACCATTGGCTCTGGACTCTGCACCGTGATTATTCGGGGGTCGTTGCCGAATGTGGCGATCGCCATCGATTCTGGCATGCACGAAGCGGAGCGCATTGGTGAACTCCATGCCGTGATGATTATTCCTCGGCCTTTAGATGACTTAGAGCGGTCACTACCCCTAGTCGAAATGACGACCGAGCAACCGGTAAGACTCCCCCTGAAGCTAGAAGAGAAAGAGAAAGAGTTGGTGCCCTTAGCGGAAGCGACTGCCGCTGAAGCGACCCAGGCATTGCCCATGTCCGAATTACAGCCCCATCCAGAAGCGGCCATGCCGACGCGCGCGGCAGAACCGGTGACAGAACCCCTGACAGAGGCGAACTTTGACTAGCGCCCATGGCCGAGGAAATTGACGCCGTCTTTGTCTACGGCACCCTAAAGCCTGGTGAAGCGTATTACCCGCATTATTGCCAGCCCTACGTCATTGAGGTGACAGCAGCCCAGGTCCAGGGCTGTTTATACCATTTACCCCAAGGCTATCCAGCCCTCACCCCTGGCGACCATTGGGTGCAAGGGTCTTTGCTGCGACTCTTAAAAGGCACACATTTAAGCGAGATCGATACCTTTGAAGGCTATGATTCCGCCCAAGGACCTGAGCAGAATGAATATCAACGGCTCACCTGGCCCGTATCAAGCCTTGCTGGGCAGCCCCTAGGGCAGGCGTGGGTCTATGTGATGGCCCAAACGCGGGTCGAACAGTACGGCGGCATTCTGATTGCAGAGGGGTATTGGAGTCGGGCGCTATGGCCCAGCATTACCCCATAAGATTGCTGAGAACTAAAATAGCAACTAGTCGGGCTAGCGAACTGACACAACAGCCTGCCATCCCAATCCTGCATGGGGGCAGGAGACCTGCCCCCTACCCTTGATGAAACCCTGGTAGGGGAGCGGTTTCTGCGCCCAGCCCTGGTATGTTCATTGCCCGACATCGCCTAATCGCCAGAATTAATCGCCAGAGAAGATCCCAATCAAGGCCCCAGAGCCGATGACCACTGCTCCTAAGCCCCCAAAGACTACCGGTAGCCCCAAGAATGTTTCAGCCAAGCTGGCCAAAACCAAAGGCAAGCTCAAGGCAATATTGACTACATTATTCTGCAGGCCAAATACTTTACCCCGCATCGCGGCTGGGGTCTGTTCTTGAATGGTGGTCTGCATGGGAATCCCGATCGCCGCTGCAAATACCCCCAGACCACAAATCAACCCTAATGTCGGCCAAAGCTGAGTGGTCACAAAGGCCATGGCAACCAGCATCAATCCCATGCCGATGGAACCATAAAGGCTCAGGACGAGACGCGAAAACCGTTGCCCAAATTGCCCGATAATCGCGGCCCCTAAGGCCATGCCCACCCCGCCAGCGGCCAACAAAAAGCCAAATTGGGACGCGGCGATCGCAGGCATAACCTCCGCTAAACGCACCGCCAGCACTGCCAGGGCTGCAAACACCGAAAACAAGATGACCAGCTGCAGGATCGCGTTTCTAACGCGAACGTTTTTCCCCAGGTAGCTTAGACCCTCTCGAATGTCTTGCCAGGGGTTGGTGTCGCTTTGGGATGCATCGATAGAGGGCTCCTCCACCTGCATCGCCAACAGCAATAGCCCAGCGATGCCGTAACCCGCCCCCACTAAAATGGCCTTGCCCCAACCGGCTCCCCCATCGATGGGGGCTAAGAGTCGATCCGCTGTTTCAAGTAGGGGTTGGCCCACCGCAAACCCAATGATCACCGAGGCCATCATGGTGGTGGTATATAGCGAGTTCGCCGACAGCAAATGGCGATCGGGCACCAATAGAGGAATGACCGCTTGCTCGGCAGGGGCAAAAAATTGAGTCAGGGTGGAGACTAAAAAAGTGATGACGAGGAGCAGCCAAAAGCCAATGGGGAGCTGGGCGACATTCCCCCAGCTGTGACTCAGCCACAGGATCAGCGGCAAAATTACCACGAATGCCCCCCGCAACAAATTGGTACTGACCAAGACCCCCTGCTTACGCCAGCGGTCAACATAGACCCCTGCCAAGGACCCAAATAAGACGGCTGGGATGGTAAAGGCCACCATCACCGCTGAGATCCAACCACTAATGGTTTGGCCAGGGGCCTCAAACTGACTGCCAATGATTGCCACCATCAACACCAGATAGACCTTGTCGGCCAGTTGAGAAAAAACTTGGCCACTCCACAGCACTAAAAAGTTGCGATTTTGCAAGACCGGCCAGAACCCAGTGGAGGCACCACTTTCGACGAGACCTTGGGCAAGATCTACAGACACATCCGGGGTTGGGGTCTCGGTTTCAGACCCGTTAGCCCTCTCTAGGGAGGGTTCTGGGGATTCGATCGGTATTCCTGAATCAGAATCGCGCAACATTAATCCGGGGTAACAGGGGTGGCAAAACAGGTATCAATGAGGCTGGCAGAGCGAATCGGTCGATCAAAATGATGCTGGGCATAGTGTCGCAGCAATCGCTCTATCCGTTGCCAAAGGGGGCTCGTGGCCTGAGCTTGGCCGATGCCTTCGGCCTGGGGTTGACTACTAATTAAGTCAGGACTTCCCAATCGCTGCAACAGAGCTAACTCTGCGGCTGAGATTAAAGTCGTTTCCATGCCGTCAGCAGATCGTGCTCTGCTGTTAACAGCGTACCGCCCTGGAGCGGTTCGTGGGCCGCGAGACCGCGTCACCATCGGCACTTGGTGCAATAAATCGGTGCTGACAATACCCCCAGCCGCCGAGCTAAACCCCACTTGCCACTGAGTGGGGCCATGGGTGGGGCCTAAGTCCGGTGTGATCGCAACCTGGCTGACGCAACACTGGCGCACCTCTGGGGCCACCCCAGCCAACGCCAGCAGGTGAAAAGTTCCCTGACACAAGCTGGCTAATACCCCGGCAGTGGGAGCCTGCTCTAGGCGGGTTAAATGCTCGACAAATAGGGTGAATAGGGCTTCTTGGGGTTGCCCACTCAGGGCCTGCCCCAATACGAGCTCTGCCAAATACTGGCTGGCGGTGAGCCTGATTAAATCGGAGGCGAGTTTGGGAAACGACTGCACCGTTTCTGCCTGGATCACCTTATCGAGCTTTTTGCCCTGCACCACGAGCAGCTCATTAATCACAAACTGGCCGCTGCGACCCCCCAGGCGCGACTTATGTTTACGGGCTCCGGGGGCGATCGCCCGAATCAAGCCATGCTCCATGGTCAAAATGGTGAGCAGGCGATCGCTCTCCCCCATGGGCATGCCCTTGAGGTTAATCCCAGTGGTTTTGTAAGAACGACTCATAGATAGCGGCTCAGGACTGGGCGTCTCGCTGCTGCTTAATCAAGTCCGGGCCTCGGGAGGTGCCAAGGCGGGTGGCCCCGGCTTGTACGAGTAAGGAGGCTTGTTCAGCGGTGCTAATCCCCCCGGAGGCTTTGATCCCGACTCGGCCCTTACTGATGGCCTGTAACTGCTCGATGACCTCCACTGTTGCGCCCCCTTGCCAGCCGGTGCTGGTTTTGAGGAAGGCGGCTCCGGCGTCCATGCAAACATCCGCCGCTTGCCGCAACTCATCGGGGTTCAGGAGTTGCGTTTCAAGGATTGCCTTAATCACTTGGCCGGTCTCCTCGCAAATGGAGGCAATTTCTCGATGAATCAGGTCTATCTTGCCCATCTTGAGCCAGCCTAAGTTAATTACCACGTCCAGCTCTGTGGCCCCATTTTCTGCCGCTTCTTGGGCCTCGTAGAGTTTGACCGTGGGGGTCGTGGCTCCGGTGGGGAACCCAATTACGGTACACACCTGGGATTTAGACCCTTTTAAGCACTCCCGCGCCTGACGCACATGGATCGGATTGACGCACACGGCGGCAAAACCATAGCGATCGGCTTCGGCACACCAATGTTCCACATGCTCTGGGGTGGCCATCGGTGCGAGCAGGGAATGATCGATCAGGGGAGCCAGATCGACTTCTGAGGCTTCGAGGTGATTAGACGCCATGGCGTTGCGTTAGGTCCATTCAGCACAATTGATTGACCCTGCGATCGTATCGCAAACCCTGGGGCGAAAACCCTCCAGGTCGGAACCGCAAATCTGGGGTTTTGCGACGGGATGATACAGCCAAGGTGCAACGGGTTCCCTGATTCGGGCATCCTGAGGAGAGCGGTTGGATTTTTGTGGCTTTACCTCGGTCTTTACGCTGATCTTCGTTCCCATTACCCTGCCCCCATGGCTCCTTTGATTTCTGCGATTATTTGCACCCATAACCGCGACACCTATCTGGGGGCCGCGATCGATAGTTTGCTGGCCCAAGACTATGAAAACTATGAGGTGATCGTGATTGACAATGCCTCCACCGACACCACGAAGGCGGTGGTTGAAGCACGGCTGCCCCATCCGCAACTGAGCTATGTCTACGAAACCACCCTAGGGCTCTCCGTGGCCCGAAATGCGGGGGCGATCGCAGCCAATGGCGACATTCTGGCCTATCTCGATGACGATGCCGAGGCGACGGTGGGTTGGTTGACGGCCCTCGCTCAGATTTATGAAGCGAATGACCAAGTGGCGATCGCCGGGGGCAAAGTCACCCTGCTGTGGCCTCCCAACGCTCACCCCCCCGCCTGGTTATCCGTTGGCATGTCTGGAAGCTTAGGCTTCTATGATCTGGGGGATGAGGTGCTCTCGATTACAGAGCCGGGACTCACCCCTCGGGGCCTGAACTATTCCATCCGCAAAACCTTCTTGGATCAAATCGGTGGCTTTGATCCCAATCTAGGGCGGGTGGGCAAAAATCTACTCTCCAATGAAGAACTGTACATGACCCAACAGGCCCTACAACTGGGGTGGCAGGTTATGTATCTCCCAGCGGCGCTGGTGGCCCATAATGTTGCCCCAGAACGGATGTTGCGGAAATGGTTTCTCAAGCGCAGTTGGTGGCACGGCATCAGCCAGTGCTACCAAGAGCGGGTGGCGGGTACCGCCGGAATGCGGCAATTGGGCTGGGGAGGGGAACGCTTGATTAGAGGCGTCTACAAAAGCCTGAAATATTTTTCAGACCCCGCCCAGCGGTTTGAAAACTTTTTATACGCCTATGGTCAGATTGGGTACCTTTTGAGTGCAATACGCGGTCTACTACAACCGGCTCGCCCCTGAATTAGATCACGAGTCCCTATCGCTGATACCAGTAAAATAACCGCAGCCCGTGGTGGGTTGTCTGTCTCCAGCCTTCTTCATTTTCTCCTATTCTCTACCCCCCATGACTGCCGTGTCTTCCAAAATCCCAGTCTCTGTTCTGATTCCTGCCAAG
>CAYGVA010000205.1:0-7356 GCA_964353225.1 uncultured Leptolyngbya sp. | reverse complement strand
TAAAACCACCACCGAGGTGTGTTTTTACATCACCAGTTTGGCGGCTGATGCGGCCAAACTGGCTCGAGCGATTCGCTGCCACTGGGGCATTGAGAATAGCCTGCATTGGGCGGATCAACATCTTGCCCTGTGGGCCGTGGGTTTCGCTCCGCTCCACCCACGCGACGAACCCCATGGCACCGGGCCACCAGCGATTTCCATGCAGCTAAAATAAAGCATCGACAATGCCTTGCTGGGTTGTAGGTGATCCGTAGTACAAGCCCCCTCCAAGCCATCGGCATTGACAGACCTTCTGCAACTGCGTTTTGCTAATCTTTCCGCAGCTAGACCTTACCCTCACCTTGGCGACTTCGGCAAAATGGGTGCTGGGCCGGAGCGGCCTTTGGATATCAGGGTGACGATCGCGTTCTTGACCTGAGATGAGGTGACCCCATGGGGCTCAAACAGACCCTGGCCATTGCGTCTGCTCTGGCTTGGTTGCTGCCAACGGCAATCCCTGCCCTCGCAGCAGAAGCAGGGCTGAAACCCCTGGGGTTGCGTGCAATCGCCCAAACCCCCAACACGCTGCTGGCTCAAGATGCTGCCCTGGCTCGGTTTCGGCGGTTGCGGCCCCAACTGGAAGCAGAGGTCGCCCAACTGCACCCCGACATCGTGGCCACCCGCGTGTTTGGCTCCGTCTCCCCCGACTACGGCAACTTTGTGAAATGGGGCATTAGCGTCACCTTCCGAGAGGGGTTAAGCATTGAGGAACAGGCGGAGATTGCCCGTCAAGTCACCGCCCACATGGTGGACTTCATCGTCGCCCAAGAAGGTTCATTGTTCCCCCAGGTGCCGGAATTGGAGGATGTTGGCGGCCTACTAGCGCTGTTTGAACTGTCCAACGGGGAGTATGCCGACGTTCCCCGCGCCGCTTTCAGCATTCTCAGTTACGACCCCGCCGTAGCGGAAGTGTATATCGACATCAGCCGCGATGGCGATAACCAGCGCACTCTGGTTGGCCGGGTGGAGCAAGCCCAATTCACCGCTATTGGGGCCGATAGCCCGGATCCCAGCGCCCAGGCAGAGCAATTGCAAGCCCAGGGAGAGGCCCAGTACCAGGCTGGGGATTTTGCAGCAGCGCGTGTGTCCCTGGAAGATGCCCGCGATCGCTTCCAAACGCTGGGGAATCTGGACCAAGAATTGGTGGTGTTGGAACGCCTGGTGACGATCTACGACCAACAGGGGGCAACCACAGCCACAGATCGGGCGCTGGCCCGTCAAGGGGAAATCGCCCTGGCTTTGCGCGATCCGCTCACCATGCGGCGGGTCGGTTTCGAGTTGCAATGCCGCCATCAATGGGATGACGCCCTCGCCCTGTACCGCCCAGCCCGAGCACGATATCGCCGCAATGCAGCGGATCAAGTTTCCCTGCAAACAGCCGAATTGCTGCTCCAAGAACTATGGACCGTCGCTGGGATGGCCCAGGTGTTGATTGCGGCAGAGCGCTTTGTAGAAGCGGAAGCGGTCTTGAGGGAGGGCATCGTTGATTTAGAGGTGGTCTTCGATGTCCCTTTGGCCAGTTCCCCGGACGGTGATGCTGAGTTAGACCGCCAGATTCGTCGCTTTGCGGAGTTTTTTAACAGCCCCCTCAGCAGCAATAACCTCTATTTGATGTTGCAGCGGGTGTTGGTGGCCCAGGGTAAAACCGATGACGCCCTGGTCGCCATTGAACAGGGCCGGACAAAAGCGTTGGAAGCTCTGTGGGTGGCGAAGCAGCCCGGTCGCCGGTTGGCGGCCCTGAGTCTAGCGGGCATCCAGGCCGTGGCCCAACGGCGGCAGGCCACGGTGGTGACCTACAGTTTTGACCTGTTTGTGGATCCGTGCGGTTGGGAGGCGGAGACAGAGCCGGACCTGCTAACTTGGATGATTTCCCCTAGTGGTGACATCCAATTCCACCATCAGACGGTGCCCTTTAGTAGCCTGCCGGGGGATCCTGAGGATTTACAGGCGTTGGTGGCCGGTGTTCGCCTTCAGTTGGGGGCGCGGGGGCTCGCTATTCTGGCTGCAAACCCCGAGCGCCTTACCGTTCCCCACCAGGGACCCACGGCACAAAATGCCTATTTGAGATCGCTCCACGATCTGCTGATCGCGCCCATTGCCGACAGCCTGGGTGAGGGCCCCACCGATCCGGTGATTTTTGTGCCCGACTTTGTGCTGTTTTTGGTGCCCTTTGCAGCCCTCCAGGCCGCCGATGGCAGCTACCTGATTGACCATCACACACCCCTCACCGCCCCTTCAATCCAAGCGTTGCAGCTCACGGCGCAATCTCGGCAGCAATCTCGCCCCGCCCGCAGCAACCCGCTGATTGTTGGCAACCCCACCTACAGCCCCGTGGAACTCAACTTGGGCCAGCCAGTCACCCTACCTCAACTGCCGGGTGCCGAACAGGAAGCCCTGGCCATTGCCGAACAATTGGGCGTCCCCCCCTTGATTGGGGCTGATGCCACCAAAACGACCATTTTCGAACGCCTACCGGACGCCAGTTTGATTCATTTTGCCACCCACGGCTTGCTGGAAACCGCACTGTCGTCAGACATTCCCGGCGCGATCGCCGTAGCCCAAGCTGGGGGCGGTCTTACCAGCCCGATTCCTCTGGCGGGCACCAACCGTGTCACCCTGTTTTCTGATAACGGGCTGATCACCGCGAGCGACTTACTCACCTTTCGGTTGCAGGCGGAGCTGGTGGTGCTGAGCGCTTGCAATACAGGGGGCGGTGATTTAACCGGGGATGGGGTAACGGGCCTGTCCCGTGTCTTGATCGCCGCCGGGGTACCCAGCGTGATCGTGTCCCTCTGGTCGGTGCCGGATGCACCGACCGGCGAGCTGATGACGGTGTTCTATGGGGAATGGCTGCGCCATGGAGATAAAGCCCAGGCCCTACGGCAGGCGATGTTGACCACCCGCGATCGCTACCCCAATCCGATCAACTGGGCGGCGTTCACCCTGATTGGTGAATCAGAATAGCCGGATCAAATTCACACCCGCTAGATCCAGCTCAGTACCCCTTATCG
This sequence comes from uncultured Leptolyngbya sp., assembly GCA_964353225.1. Classification (GTDB taxonomy): domain Bacteria; phylum Cyanobacteriota; class Cyanobacteriia; order Phormidesmidales; family Phormidesmidaceae; genus PCC-6406. Next base: position 4,306 of record CAYGVA010000205.1, on the reverse strand, counting down.
CAACCTGGTCAATTAACTTCAGCAACGTGTCTTAGAGTCTGCAAAGTTCTCTCGACCTCTAGCCCTTTTGTGGCCACCCTGTAAGGGGTATCCAGGTTTGATAGTCGAATCACAAGCTCGAAGACCGAATTTGCCGAATCGCCTGTTTCAGTGGTGCAATCTCCTCTGCACAGATTTGATAAATTTCTTCCGCATCAATATTGAAGTAATTGTGGGCCAGCAGATTTCTGATGCCTCGAACTCCGGCCCAATTGACCTCAGGGTATTGCTCAAGGATTGCCACGTAAGCGTCCCTGGTACTACGCTGGCTGAGCGAAGTCGTTCGCAACGCGTCTCCCAAAGGGAGAAAGCCAAAACCTATGCAAGATGTCCCCTTCGACTCCGCTCAGGGGACGGTTACGATTGCCACATCGATCAAGGTACTGCCCCGCTGTAGATTTTCACCAATCGCTACTAACATCATGGCGATCGCATCTAACCGGTCCAGACCGGCATCGTTCTTAATAAAATCATTGGCAGAATTGATGTCAACAAAACGGCGTTCAATTCTGCGAATAGACTCCTCAACCTCAAGCAGTAGCTCAAAAAGTAAGGGGCGATCACGCATAGGTGACCTCGAGATCGATTCTGGCTTTGAGGTATTGATTCATCCCGTGCCAGTATCGAACCACATCCACAGAACGCCCAAACCTGTTCTCTAATTCAGCCTTTAAACATGCCCGCTTCAATAGATTGGGCTGCATGTGTACCACAATATCGATGTCACTATCTGCCCGAGCCTCACCCCTGGCAACTGAACCAAAAACACCAATCTTGTTGACGGCGTAGCGATCGGCCAGCTCTGCTTTTAGAACAGATAACTGGGCTAGAACCCGATCTTTAGTGACAATCTTGCTGGTGATGGGTGCTGTCATTGGTGCTCAAACCTTTATCCCCATGCTCAAGTGTAAGCAGCCGCTGCTGAATCAGCCATCCGTTAACCGACGCTTAGGACGTTATCTATCCACAACAGTTCTGATGTCCCCTTTTGCTCAGGGGACCCCGATCAACCCGCTGCGCTAGATTGGGATAGGCTTTGGCGATCTAATCTGATCGCCATGCTGAACCTTGTGAACTAACTGTGCATGACCGCCACCGCCTCACCCCCTGCTTCCCCCGAATCCAAACCTGCCCCCGAACGCCGCAGTGACTGGCGCTTATTTCTGCGCCTGTGGCCCTACATCCGCGCCCAGCGAAAGTTTTTGTGGGTGCCCTTTGTGCTGTTGGTGCCCCTCTCCATCGCCAACGCCCTCCAGCCGATCCTGATCGGTCAGGCGATTTCGCTGATTCGCCAAGAGCCCGTGGCTTGGTTTTTGCGCGATCGCACCCTCCAAAGCGGCCTCAACCTGCTGGTGGTGCTGCTGCTGGTGACCGTGGGCTTGCGTCTCGCCCTGGATGGCTGGCAGAGCTACCAGGTGCAAAAAGTCGGCCAGCGGATTACCGCCAACATTCGCAGCGATCTGTTCACCCATGTCATGGCCCTGGCGGTGCGCTTCTTTGACCGCACCCCGGTGGGTAAATTAATTACCCGACTCACCAGCGATGTCGATGCCCTGGGGGATGTCTTCTCCACCGGGGCGGTGGGGATTGTCAGTGATCTGTTTTCGATTGGGGTCATTGCCATCACCATGCTGTTGCTGCAATGGCAACTGGCCTTGATGCTGATGGCGATGCTGGTGCCGATCACCTGGCTGATCGTTTACTTTCAGCAGCAGTTCCGCAAGGCCAACTATCGCGCCCGCGAAAAGCTCTCGGACCTCAACGCCGCCCTGCAAGAGAATATTGCCGGTATCAACGTGGTGCAGATTTTCCAGCGGGAGCGCTATAACAGCGAGCTGTTCCGCACCACCAATCAGCAATATATTCGGGCGATCGACAAGACCATCTTTTTTGACTCAGCGGTGTCAGCCACCCTGGAATGGATTGCGCTGGTGGCGATCGCCGGCGTCCTTTGGCTGGGCGGGCTCCTCGTGTTTCAAGAGGCGATCACCTTTGGTACCTTAGCCTCCTTTATTTTGTTTGCCCAGCGTCTTTTTGACCCGCTGCGGCAATTTGCCGACAAGTTCACCTCCATTCAGGCGGGGTTTACGGCGGTCGAGCGTATTACCGACCTGTTTAATGTGCCGGTAGAAATTCGGGATCCAGAGCGGGCCAAACTACCCCAATCCCAGGGCAGCGGGGCGACCCTGACCAGCACTGAACAACGGGCCGCCACCGAAATCTGCTTTCGCCACGTGGGGTTTGCCTATAAGGCCGATGAGTATGTGCTCAAGGACCTCGACTTTACGATTCGTCCCGGCGAAAAGGTGGCCCTGGTCGGCCCCACCGGCGCAGGTAAAAGCTCGATTATTCGTCTGCTTTGCCGCCTCTACGATGTCAGTCGCGGCGAGATTTTGCTGGATGGGGTAAACATTCGCGACTTGCCCCAATCGGAGCTGCGGCAGCGGATGGCGGTGATCTTGCAGGATGGCTTTTTGTTTGCGGGGGATGTGAAAAGCAACATCACCCTAGGGGAGTCCTATTCCATGGCGGCGGTACAGACCGCCGCAGAGCGGACCAATGTGGCCTCGTTCATTGAACAGTTGCCCCAGGGCTACAACACGATGCTGCGGGAGCGGGGTACGAACCTCTCAGGGGGGCAGAAGCAACTGCTGGCCTTTGCCCGTGCCGCCATTCGCGATCCGGGAATTTTGATTTTGGATGAGGCCACCGCCAACCTGGATGTGGGCACCGAGGCCCTGATTCAAGAGGCCCTGGAAAACCTATTGGAAAATCGCACCGCCATTATCATTGCCCACCGCCTCTCTACGATTCGTAATGTGGATCGGATTTTGGTGCTGAAGCAGGGCGTCTTGGTGGAGCAGGGTAGCCATGACCAGCTCTTGGCCCAAGGCGGGCTCTACGCCAGTTTGTATAAGTTGCAAATGCTAGAAACCTAGGCCAAAAGTGGCCATGGTGTCAGTGCTCTATGCCGCCATTGCCGCTTTTGGCAAGACCTCGGAAAGCCCTCACCCTAGCCCTCTCCCAAGTGGAGAGGGAACAAGAGGGGGTGATCGGTTCTCGGCTGGAGACGCTTCGTGTTAGCGCAGCCATGCCGGAGGCTATACGCCCTCAGTGGTTGGGGGTAGGGATGATTCATTTGGCAGAGAAAAAAGCTGATATGCCCCATGAGCCATTCCAAACATTGCGGTGAGGTTGAGCGTCGTGCAGCGAAATCTCTACGAACAGATCGTTGCAACGGCTCAGATAGTACAAGGTCCAGGACGGCGGTGTGTCCTGGTGGTAGGCCGGAGGACGTGCGTAGCGGGGGGCGGGGGGCAATCCAAATGCCCCCAGACGAAGCGTCCGATGGTTCACCGAAATCTTCGCCTTAGTTGACCTGTTTGAACCAACACAGCTTTTCTGCTTTTAGAGAATCAACCCTAGGGGTTGGGGTGAGGGTGAACAACTTTTGTCAGTCCACCAGGTTTGCAGGTGAACCCATGGCGTAGCCGGGATGTCGGCAGTCACGGACGTTCTTCACAACCCCCGAGTTCTGGCTGGCCCATCGCCTAGAATTTGTAGATGGGCAAGGCACAGAAGCTCACCTCGAGATGTTGAAAAGATCGCCGCCGTCAGAGAAAAGTCTTGGCCCCTTGAATGCAGCAACAATGGCGTACTGGTTAACCCTTCGGAGGCCCCATTGAAGTCATTTAGCACCTCGATTCTGATTGCCGCCGCTGCGGACAACATCTGGCAAATTCTCACCGATGCCCCCCACTGGCCCGACTGGAACACCACCGTTAATAAGGTTGATGGCACCATCGCCTTCGGCGAATCCGTCACCCTATATGCCAAAGCCAACCCTGGCCGCGCTTTCCCACTCAAAGTTACCGAATTTGATCCGCCCAACCGCATGGTCTGGTCTGGGGGAATGCCCTTGGGGCTGTTTGTCGGCAAACGCACCTACACCCTTACCTCGCAGGGTAATGCCGTCGAGTTTGCCATGGCGGAAACCTTCACCGGGCTGATGGCACCCCTGATCACCCAATCCATCCCCGATTTACAGCCCGCCTTCGACGAATTTGCCGCCTGTCTAAAGCACCATGCCGAAACTGAGGAACCGTAGGATGCACACCCCCAAGACCTACACCATTGAGGACTTCCTCAACACCACGAACTACACCGGGGCCGCCTTTTCCCCCGACAATACCGCCCTGCTGGTGAGCAGCGATGCCTCTGGGATTTACAACGCCTACCACATTCGCATCAGTGACGGCACGATCAC
>CAYGVA010000204.1:0-7435 GCA_964353225.1 uncultured Leptolyngbya sp. | reverse complement strand
GCCCTCCTTCCTCAACCAAGCCAACCGCGCTCGGGAAACCGAAGCAGCCACCTACGTGGGTTCGATCAACCGTGGTCAGCAAGCCTACCGCCTAGAGCAGCCAAGCTTTGCGCCCGACCTTGAGTTACTAGATGTGGGTATCAGTACCTCTACTGATTTTTATAAATATGACCCCGCTAACGTGAGCGGCACCACGGCTGATGTTACCGCTACGCCAAGAGACGTTGTGCTTAAGGGCTTCCGTGGCTGTGTGACCGCAGATGCGGCCACCGGCAAAACCACGGCCGTTCTTGAGAAAGGTGCAGCCAATACAGTTCCCGCCTGCCCATAATGACTTCTCTTGACTGAGCCCTCAGAGTGGATTCGATCCCTCTCCGGGTCTTAGCTAAAGGGTTGGATAGATTGAACTGAGCTTTTACACCACCATCTCCCTAGGGAGCTTGAGCGGTTAGAAGCTCAGTTCTTTTATGTATCGTTGATGACTGGCACCACTTCAAATTCTAATACTGAGGACAGAATACTGTCCTGCCCGAGTCAAACTGACGATCTTGGTGGCAAGCTTTAGGGTTGTGAATGGCAACTGTCTGCAACCATCAAGGGGGTTGCCTGTTCCTGTTGCTGCCAGCACCAAATCGCCTGCTGGTGGACGGTGCGCCAGGGCACCTGATGCTGGCGGGCCAGATGGGCACAGTCTTCGTATTCAGGGTGGGCATTCATCAGTTGATCGGTGGTCGGATCAAAGGCCACCTTGATGTGGATGTCACCCCAGGGGGTTTCTACCCGTTGTCGCTCCCGGCGCAGGGCCACCCGTTGCTGGTCTTGGCGGCGGATACCGAGGGTGGTGGTTTCTTGAAAGATCACCTGCTCACAGGCATTAGCCTGGTCTGGTTTTGCGATCACCGTAATCAAATGCCCTGGCCGGGATTTTTTCATGGTCACCCCCTGGGTAAAGACATCTAGCGCCCCGATGCCGAGCAGGCGATCGTAGAGATAGCCGATCGCTTGGGGAGAAAGATCATCTACCTGGGTTTCTAACACCGTCACGGTTTCGAGCCCTGAGGACTGGGCTAAGGCGGACGGCGTACTGACCGCATCCTTGTCTGGGTGGTCGTGGCTGTGGGGCTGGGCCATGGCGCTTTGAGACGCGGTCACGGCATCGGCTTCCCCGAGCCAGAGTCTCAATATATTTGGCAATGCCAGGTCTTGACTCCCGGCCCCTAACCCCACCTTGCGTAAGGTCATGGCCGGCGGCGGGCCAAAGTGTTGGGCGAGGGTGGTGGCGATCGCTGCCCCAGTGGGGGTGACCAGTTCTCCCCTGAGCCCTGAGCCATAAATTGGCACCTGGCTCATCTCCATGAGTTTTAGCACCGCTGGGGCGGGCACCGGCAGCCGCCCATGGGCGGCCCGTACCGTGCCACTGCCCAGGGGTAACGGCGAGCAATACAGGGCGTCCACCCCTAACCAGTGCAAACCCAGACAAGTGCCGACAATATCCACAATGGCGTCGGTGGCCCCCACCTCATGGAAATGCACCAGGGCTGGATCCATGCCATGGACAGCCCCTTCCGCTTGGGCTAATCGTCGAAAAATGTCCAAGCTCCAGGTTTGGACTTGTTCTGGCAAAGGGGCTGCCCCGATAATTTGCTCAATATCGCTCAGGTGCCGCACCGGTGGGTGGGTGTGGCCGTTGGGCACCGGCGGAATCTGGACATGCACTTTCGTCGCCGCGATGCCATTGCGATGCACGGTTTCTGCCGACAGCCCATAGGGTTCTGCTAAGGCCAGTTGGGCCAGTTGTTCTTGTAAATGGTTGAGGGGAACACCGGCATCGACCAAGGCCCCCAGACACATATCCCCAGATAGCCCGGTTGGGCAGTCCAAAAAAGCTAACGTTTTCATGCGAAACCCTTGGTCCATGACGGCTATCTTCCATGATGAGGACAATTTCAAGACAATCGAAAGTTTGCTTAAGCGGTATTAAACAGGCAATAGCATGGCGACCCTTTATAAAATCCATCCTCAAAATCCCCAGAAACGTAAAGTTGAGGCCGTGCAAGCGGCCCTGAGAAAAGGGGCGGTGATGCTTTACCCCACCGATACGGTCTATGCCCTAGGGTGTGACTTGCGGGTTAAGGCGGCGGTGCAACGGGTTCGGCAACTCAAGCGTCTGGCCAATGAGAAGCCCCTCACCTTCCTGTGTTCTTCCCTGTCAAACATTGCTGACTATGCCAGGGTCAGTGACCCGGCCTACCGCATTATTCGACGGCTGATTCCTGGGCCTTATACGTTCCTGCTACCCGCCACTAAGCAAGTCCCCCGCTTAGTGATGAATCCCAAGCGTCGCACGACGGGCATCCGAGTCCCTGATGATGCCATTTGCCAAGCCCTGTTAGCCACCTTAGAGAGTCCGATTATTTCCACCTCTGCCCTTTCACTCTTAAAAGAACCGCCCCGGTCGGTCAGTCAACTGCCCAATAAGTTTGATCTATTTGATCAACTGGAGGCCCAGGTGGATGTGATTGTTGATGATGATCTGCCGCTTCGATATGACTTGTCTACGATTTTGACCTTGGGGGAGCAGGACGCACCGGTCATTATTCGCCAGGGCCAGGGTTGGGAAACTGCTTTAGAGCAAGGTGCTGTGCTATCAACGGCGGCGGCGGTGCCGCTGTTATCCCATTAATCGGCAATCGCCACAAATGGGAGTGACCTCAGGGATCCAAAGTGAACGCCGATCATTCCGCATTTTTACCACCACTCTCTCAACTGTCCACAAAAGTGTCATAGTCGCCAGTGACGGCTGGGGGCAAGAAATTGGGCACTATACGGCCAAGAATCCTTTGTTGGCAGGGTGATCAGCGCCTTGCATCCCGCTCAGCAGAGGGTGGAGGTTAGCCGTATTCTAAGGCGTTAGGGACACGCTCCCAAAGAGTGCCACATCCGCCCAACTCGGGTTTTGGGCTGCTGGCTAAAGTGTAATTACTTTCAAGGAGTCCCCTAGGGCAACCCTAAATGACTCCATGTCCTTGTGCATCACCAAAACCCATGAAACCCACCACTCTTTTTCTGTCTGTTGCTCATCCGACGTCTCCTTTAGAGCCCAATGCTGCCGCTGCCAGCGCCATGGGCGGCGGTGGTCCCCAGCCTAAGGTCGTCTCAACGCCGATGCCGTCTGCCCCTGAAACCGGTTCTGAGGCCGATGCTCCGCCCGAACCCCCAGAGAAGCTCGTGAAGTGGCTCACCTCGGAGCTGCGCCAAGTGTTGCCCGCCAATGCCAGCAGTACGGAAACGGTGGCGTTACGTTTTGCCCAGGAGGTCGATCGCATCTGTCGCATGAGTCGGCGCATCCAGGCCACGGGTGAGGTCGAGCAATGGCAGCGCTCCCTGGCTAAGCACCGCATCAATAAGTGCTTGCACTATTTCAACGCTGGGTCCCGGCGTGGTCGGGTGGAATTGCACAGTACCCTGAGCTCGATCGCCTATCGGTACATTGCGCCTCGCCATGCTCAGATGGGATTTGAGGGCCGGTACACCCTCCTCGAAGACTTTTTGCAAGGGCTTTATATTGAAGTGCTTAAGGCGTTTCGGCGAGAAAATGCGGTGGCCCCTGACTACACCCCCCGCACCCGGCTGGAGCTGGCCGAGTATATGACCTTTACGGAGCAGTACGCCAAGCGGCGGATCACGATTCCTGGTGCCACCAACCAGCAAATTATTGTCCTCCGAGCCCAGACCTTTGCACGACGGCAGCCCGCTGAGACCTGTGTGGACATGGACTTGGCGATGGAGTCTCCCAAATCCGAAGAGGCGGAAGCCCATGGGCGCTCTGCGGCCATGAAACAGGTACGGGAACAGATGGTGACCGAAGCGGTGGATCCCACCGACCGGGTGCTGCGCGATCGGGTCATCCAAGAATTGATGAATTACCTCGAAGATCAAGATCAGCAGGACTGCATCGATTACTTTAGTCTGCGCTTGCAGGATCTACCCGCCGCCGAAATTGACGAGATTTTGGGGCTGTCGGCTCGCCAGCGGGATTATTTGCAGCAGCGGTTTAAGTACCATGTCGAAAAATTTGCCCAGGTGCATAACTGGGAACTGGTGCACCAATGGTTGGGGATTGATTTGGAGCACAACCTCGGTCTGTCTTCCCAGCAGTGGGATGGTTTTCTCGGAACCCTATCCCCCCTCCAAAAAAATCTTTTGGTGCTCAAGCGCGATCGCCTCTCCAGTGGTGATGATCCCTTTGATGCTTCAGAATTATCGGAGTTGTTGGGCTGTACCCCCAAGCGGGTGCAACGGACCTGGGGACAAATTCTCAGCCAAGCCTGGAAGTATCGGAACCAGCTCAATCGCTAGGTTGGGCGATCGCTCGACGATACCCGATGTGCATTGGGACCGTAGATAAGTGGTCACAAATCTGCTGCACTAGGGTCTGAAGCGGCTCGGTGGCATCCATCCTCAACGCCTCTTCAGGGGTCGGTATTTCTAAATCTGCCCACTGACTGGCGAGTAGATTAGGCCCCACAAAATGACCTTGCCGCTGTTGCAATCGCGCTTTAAACAGCCGTGTCGATCCATGGAGATACACAAACGTCATCGCGGGATCTTGCGTCCGCAGCATTACCCGGTAGGCTTGCTTCAAAGCCGAACAGGTGATTACTGCCGATTGCCCGATTGCCTGCAACCGTTGGATTTCCTGACACAGGGCTTGCAGCCAAGGATATCGCTCCCGATCTGTCAGGGGAATACCCGCTGCCATCGCCTCAATATTGTGGATCGGGTGAAAGTTATCCCCCTCTACAAAAGCCCAGCCCAGCCTTGCCGCTAGCGCCCAGCCGAGGCTAGTTTTACCCGAACCAGAAACACCCATCACAACGATGATCATGAAGGGCGGTACCATTCGCTTTGTTCCATGTCATATCAGTCGTTCAGTTATACAGAGTCCCCGTTTCTCCATGCCCGAAACGGTATAACGTCCCTTACAAAATGCGCTGCAACTTGAGTACAAAACTCTGTAAAACGTCTTCGCCAGAAAGCTGATGGGGTTGCGCCAAAACGTTGACCGTTTGACCCGCACGATAAATTTCGACTTGCTGCTGCTGGGGATTAATTAACCACCCTAACCGTGCTCCATTTTCCAAATATTCCTGCATTTTCGCCTGCAGGGGTTGCAAGGCATCAGAGCTAGAGCGTAATTCCACCACAAAATCTGGACACACTTCAGCGAAGGTTCCTTTCTGTTGCGGAGTGAGTGCATTCCAGCGTTCTGGGCCAACCCAAGAGGCATCTGGGGAACGAATGGCGTCGTTAGGCAAAATGAAGGCTGTGGACGAGTCAAAAATTTTTCCGGGCTCTCCCTGACTGCGCCACCAAAGATATAACTCTCCAGAAATATTGCTGTTGCGCTCACCGGTTTCCCAGCCAGTGGGTGGAGTCAAAATGAGTTCTCCGGTTGCAGTGAGCTCAAGGTGCAGGTCCTGGTTGCTAGCCGCTAAGTCAGCAAACTGTTCGGGGGTAACCCGCAATCGCAACGTTGCGGGGACATGGAGCGGGAGCGTAGAGCGCGAAGAACCAGGAGAAGTCTGTATCACGTCAACTCTGGATTTTGGGAATAACCAACGGGGTGAGCGCTAAGGTTGAATTTGTGGATGGCACATTTATTCCACCGTAACCGACTTGGCTAAGTTACGAGGCTGGTCCACATCCAAGCCGCGTCGCGCTGCAATGTGATAGGCCAAAAGCTGTAATGGAATGACGGTCAAAATCGGTGACAGCAGCTCATCCACCACTGGCACCGGCAGCAGTTGGTCAAAGGTATGTTCCGCCTCGGGATCATTCATGGGCACCACCCCGATCAGTCGGGCATCGCGGGCTTTGGCTTCCTGGGAATTGGAGAGCACCTTGTCATACACGGTGCCCGGCATGGCGATCGCCACCACCGGTACCTTCGCATCCAGTAGGGCGATCGGCCCATGCTTCATTTCCCCAGCCGGATAACCTTCGGCGTGGATATAGCTGATTTCCTTGAGTTTTAGAGCGCCTTCCAAGGCGATCGGGAAGTTAATGCCCCGCCCCAAGTAAATGAAGTCTTGGGTCTCGCCAAAGCTATGGGCCAACTCCTCGATATAGCGCTCCTGGCTTTCTAACACCGACTCAATTTGGGCTGGGAGCTGCCGCAACCCATTCAAAATTTGCTCAATGCGTTCCAATGGTAGGGTCTGGCGACGATAGGCCAATTCCAGCGCCAGGACATAAAAGGCCATCACCTGGGCGGTAAAGGTTTTGGTGGCGGCCACCCCAATTTCAATGCCCGCGTGGGTATCGATGATATTGGGAATCAGGCGGGATAGGGAGCTTTCGGGCCGGTTGGTAATGCCCAACATGCGGGGGGCAAGGGCGGCATCATTGGCCTGTTGCCTCCGCTTTTGCTCCATCTCCAACGCTGCTAGGGTATCGGCGGTTTCCCCCGACTGGGTGACGCCAATGGTGAGGGTATGGCGGGTCAGGGGTGACGGCGAATAGCGGAACTCCGAGGCGTATTGCACCATCGTGGGAATATCTGCTAACTGCTCAATCAGGTACTTGCCCACCAGGCTGGCGTGCCAACTGGTGCCACAGGCCACAACTTGCACATGCTCGACCCTGTCTAATAGCCCCTCCGTGAGGTTGAGTTGCACGGGGGGACTACTGCTGTCGGCAGACCAAGCGGTATCCAGGTAGGTTTCGAGGCAGGTGCGTACCACCCCCGGCTGCTCGTAGATCTCCTTGAGCATGAAGTGCTTGAACCCCTGCTTCTCCACCATGATCGGGTTCCAGTTGAGGGTGAAGGGGTGCTTCTTGAGGCGATCGCCCCCAAAGGTATAAATCTCCACGCCCAAGGGCGATAATCGGGCCAGTTCCCCATTCTCCAACGGCAGCACCGCTCGGGTATGGGGCACAATGGCCGGGGTGTCGGAAGCACAGAAAAATTCCCCTTGGCCCAAGCCAATGATCAATGGGGCCTGCTGGCGCACCACAATCAGCTCATCGGGAAAGTCAGCATTGATCACCGCTAGGGCGAAGGCACCGGTCAAACGATTGACGCTGGCCCGCACGGCCTCTAAAAAGGGATCCCGATCAATGAGTGAGGCATCGGTGTTGACCGGATTTTGCAAATGCTCCGCAATCAAGTGGGGGATGACTTCGGTGTCGGTGTCAGAGCGAAATTCGTGGCCCTTGGCCTTCAGGTCTTCCCGTAGTTCTCGGTAGTTTTCAATAATGCCGTTTTGGACCACGGCGATGCGACGGTAGGTATCGGTGTGGGGATGGGCGTTGTGTTCTTCGGGCTTGCCGTGGGTAGCCCAGCGGGTATGGCCAATGCCTAATCGGGCGGGGTTCTCTAACCCTTCGATCTTGTCCTGCAAATTCTGGAGTTTGCCCTTGGCCCGGATGC
>CAYGVA010000203.1:0-7447 GCA_964353225.1 uncultured Leptolyngbya sp. | reverse complement strand
GAGGGGAGAGGGTGAACGGGTGGCCTCTCAATCTAATTCTTCTACAAAGCTCCTCTACTGCAAATGGATAGAGTCGAGCTAAGAATGCCAATACCTATAACTGTTGAAGTTGTGCAATGCAACCTATTTTCATTGAAAAGATTAGAACAGATATTATATTGGCCTGGATTAACAGAAATCCATCCAGGAGATTTGGCCCTAATGCTTTAGAGCTAATCACCTCAATACGTCAACTATATTTTCCTGGCCATCGGAGTGGCATATTCGGCGGCAAATGCATTGAAGATCATTGTTCCTGAACTTCATTCATCTTGTCCATATCAGGAATTCCAAAAAAGCGAGAAAAAATATTCTGGCCGATAAAGCATGAAAGGTAATCGCGATCGCCAAGGTCCGATATCTGGTGCGACGGCAACAATAGGGCAGATTTAGCGAAGTAATGACTTACAGTTAATGTTCTGTTTGAAGCCTTTCTGTTGATTATTATCTCTGTATGTTGCGCGACGTAAAGCTTAAGAAAAATGGCTCAAATTAATATCGATTAGAAAATGTGGAGAACAATGAGCCTTAGATAGTAAATCGCTTTTTGAAAATAAGTTGTCGATAGGTTTCGAGCTTGCCTGAGCAGTTTTTGATGGTTTTAGATCACAACTCTCTGGCAGCTAGGCATTCAAGTCGATGATGAGAGTCAAGCAGATATACGAAAAGCATCCAGAGCTAGATGTCTAATTTTTATTGTGTCAAAAGGCTCTAAAACTTCGGTTTGAGCGTTGACTTCTTGGTGAGCCATGGCTTCTTTCAAAGACTACGTTCTCATTCTCGATGAGCAGCAGATATGCCCTCAGTCAAGTTTACCGCTTGAGGCTGATCACTGTGCTGTGTTCATGGCGTCCTCCTTTGAGCAGGCTGTGGAACAAGCTCGGCAATCAGCGCCCTGCTTGGTGATTTTGGCAGGGGATGACCAACGGTGGGTGCAGACCCAGGTGCATACCTTGAGGCAATCGACTCAAGCCCACCAGGCCACTATTCTGGCCCTCACCGAATCCACTCGCCCGAACTGGGCACCCCACGAAGAAAACCCTGACCTTGACGGCTTTTTGGTGAAGCCCTTGACGTCTGAGGTGCTGACATCACTGATTCAGTCTGCGCTAATCAAGCGAGAGTATTCGATGTCTTTGGTTTCCTAAGGTATTTCTGAGCATTTGGGTAATGCCATTAGGGAAGCAACCTAATTCTTAGGGCGCGGATTCTTTCTGGCGAGTTGCGGATTGATTACAGCCCTTTGTAAAGCAGTTAACCCCATCCTGGCAGACAGTAGGTTATAAAGGCGACAGGGGGGTCTCACCCCACACCCCCTTTGCTGTGTTGCTTTGGCCTAGCGAAAGCGGCAATTACTTGAGGATTTTCTTGCCGTGCTACCCCAGGTGATTTTAGAGAGCCAGGTTCAACCCTTTAAATTTTGGTTCAACAATGGTCTGCAAGATGGCATTCATCACCGTGCCGATCTTTACTATCGACTGCAAATGCGGCAGGTTGAGGAGAAGGCTAAGGTATATCAATTAGCCTGTCGTTTGAGTCGGCGGGGGGCTGATGTGTTGGTAACTCTGGATGCAGGTCATTGCAGTCTTTGGGCGAACCTAAAGAATCAAAAAGTTGCGGCGCTCGCTTTTTCGAATCGTGTTCCTTTGCCGTCTAGCGATGCTTTGTTGGCGGCTAAGGAGGCTGATTTATGCCGAATACCATCTGAACAGTCTATGCTCAATGGGGATTTGCCTGATGGCGACGGGCCTAGGCTTTAATGTTTTTGTGTGCCACTGGGGCGTCGATGGGATGTTTGTTAATTGGTGCCCCGATGCAGGCTGCTGGCAGGGTTCCAAGTTACGCTAGTGGCGTAGAGGCTGGTTTTGTACGGAAAACGGTGACCTATGGCTCGTGAAGTTGGGCAAATCGGAGTGATGCTAATCCTGGGGACTTTAATGGCTGGGGGCATTTTAGGACCGGCCATGGCTGAACCTGCCAATACAGCGCCTGCTGCCCTCGCCGCTATGCTGGACGATTTAGAAGAGGCTGCTAATCGTCAAGATCTAGCCGCAGTGATTGCCCTATATGACGTTGACTTTAGCCACGAAGATGGATTTGACCGGAGTAGCTATGGGGCTGCCTTAGCCGACCTTTGGGAGGTCTATCCGCAATTAGTCTACGATGTCGAGCTTTTGTCTTGGGATGGTCGCGGTGATGCCTTTGTTACCGAAACAATGACGCAAATTTCAGGGACCCGTTTCGATTCGGGGCGGGAAGTGACCCTGGTGGCGGCGGTTCAGTCGCGCCAGCGGATAGAAAATGGGCAAATCGTCTATCAGGAAATTCTCACGGAGCAGACTCGGGTAGTGTCGGGGGCTAATCCGCCGACGGTGGTGTTGCATATCCCGGAGCAGGTGGCACCAGGAGAACGCTATAGTTTCGATGCAATTGTGCAAGAACCTTTGGGTAATCAGCGCTTGCTGGGACGGGTGATTGATGAAGGGGTGACCGCCACTGATTTTATGGTGCCGCGACCGATTGACTTAGAGCCCTTGGCCGCAGGAGGTATTTTTAAGATTGGTAATGCTCCCGATAGCCCAGACCAGCTTTGGATTTCTTCGGTTCTGATTCGTGCGGATGGTTGGGTGATTGATACGCGCCGTCTGGACGTGACGGATTAAACCGAACTCGGCACTAACTGTAACGTAACTGCTTTTGATAGATGGGCTATCGCAATAACCGGCCCTAGTTTCCTGTGAGTGATGGAGATTCACACAACAGCGAATTGTAAGTGACAGGTATGGTCAGAACATGGGCTTGGGTGGCATCACTTTCCGCAAAGGTGATTCCTGCCATCAATAACGCTAAATTTGTGGTTGCCAGTATGCATGGGGGCTAAGCGTTATGGCCCCATGGTTGCCAGACAACGTAATGTAAGTCTAAGTTAAGAAGCAATGCTGACTTTATCAGCACTGTTGATTTTTTATTGCAGCCTTAATTTATTTATGCGCATTGAGCTGTTGCTCTTCTCTCTGCCTTTTGACTCTGTCGCAGTTGCGGGTACTGCCCTTTGGACTTTGGCCCTGTATCTAGCCTTTTCACCCGTGAGTCATTGGGTGACGGATCAGCTAAATCGATGGTTTAATTTCGCTGAACGATCGCTCTACTTTTCAGAGCAGGCTTTTGAGAGCGATCGCAAGGGACGAGAATCCCAAAATGCTTTTTTGGCATCACTCCTGAGCCCTCTACCCTTTATTGGGGCCGGAATTTTACTGCAATATGGCGTGCAGCTCAGCTTGGGACATAGCTGGTCCCTGAGCTTAGCCATCATTGCGGCCATGGGTAGCAGCATCTACGAGCTGGGGCGTCGTGATAGCCAACGTTCTGACCTGCCCTAACCTGGGTTGCGCTGTTGGGTAAACCCCTAAAAATCCCCGCCAAAACCAATGGACGGGTCACCCAGGGTACTGAATACGCGGATGCCGAGGGGGAGGTTAGTGGAGCCATCCTCGCCCAAGGTTTCGCCTAAATCCAGGACATTGCCTGAGGTTTCTTTGCCAAAGGTTGAAGTGTTAATCTCCTGGGCCGCTGTCTGTAAATGATTGGGGTCTAACTCAACGATCAATCCTCGGTTCTCTAGGGGCAGTAGCTGGGTAGACACCCCTTCAGGATTTCCGGCTTTAGCCATGTCGTTACCCAACATCATGAGAGGGGCCGCAGCGATCGCCAGCAAAATGATCTTCGCCATTCGTTTTATAGGTAAATGAGGACGTTAAGTAATCGAGTTTTCAGTCGGAGAGGCAAACAGTCAAAATCCCCAGCATCGTGTCGATATATGGGATGTCACCACACTTATTCCTCCCTCCGGTTATAGCTACTGGCCTCCGGAAAGCCTGGGGTTCTTGTCAAATCTTTTCAAAGCTAATTTGATGATTCCCAAGGGGGCCATCAATCTTGATGGCTATACCAAAAGACATCGGCAGCAGCTTCCTCAGCAGCAATTTTATCTGACGGGTTCAGAACCACAATTTGCTGAGACAAATCCTCTCCCAACCGCCGTGCCACCCGATCGGGAATGCCATAGCCGAACGTTACATGCCCTTGTCCGGCCAGCACAATGATTTGGGTTTCGGGGTGGATGGTTCGAAACTCGGCAATTCGCTCTGCCATGGTTTCATCCCAGACCACCTGTGCGGCAAAAAAGTAATCGGGATTAAAATTGCCGTGACTACCGTGGGCCCCTAATACTTGGAGAACCAAGGTTCGGTAGGCATCGTTGCCCATGTCAAGGTCAGCTAAGGGGGGAATGTACGCTAAGTCCTGGGGTTCTAGATCGTCTAGCCCTTGGCGAGCCACCTGACGGACCACCTCTGTCGGCGCATTCAAAGCGATGAGGGGCAGCTGATGGGCTTTGGCAAACCGCACAATGGGGGCATATAACTCCCATGGAAATCCCCAGCGCTGCTCATATTCCGTTTGTTCCACGAGGGCAGCCTCCGTGATTTCACCGGCCAAATACCGATCTAGCACGGGCTGAAACGGTCGTTGGAACATTTCTAGGGCGATCGCCACATTCGCATTCTCAGCGTAAAGGGCTTCAATGATTGCCAATTGGGCCTCATGGTCCGCGACACTGTCATGTCGTTCTCCCAGGTAAACCACATCAGCCGCGATCAAGGCTGGTAGGGCATTGATCGCTGGGGCTTGAGGTCTAGCCCCAGCCACGATGTTTTGAACTGCCGAGGTTTCAGCCGTAGATGTACAGGCGGTCGCTAGCACTAAGACCAGACCAAGGCTAAGGGCTGGCCAACCTGGGCGTTGCCTACAAGATGGGTTGCTCACGGTAGGACGTTCTTAAATGGAGTAAACATGGGCGAGATGGAATAGCGTCGGCTGGTAATGACAGTGTAATGCCAAGATGATTGACCATCCCTGGCGTTGCCAAAAGGCTTCTTAAGTCATTATTATCGTCGCCATTCTGGGAGAAAACACGGTTACGATTCCCCCCTTGCCTCCTTTAGGATGTCCCTAAATAACCTTAGTATTTCCGTGAAAAGGCTTAATTCTGTCTGACTGTGAAGTAAATTCATGCCCTCAGCACAGAGGCCCGTCAGAAGGTTTACGGACTGCGCCACTGTTGAAGGCTTCAAGGAATACAGGATCAACAGGTGAAAGGATATACCCGCCAAGATGGTCGAACAACGTCAACGGGAGACTGGTTAGATAGATTAACCACGGGGCCTTACGTTGAAATTGCTCCCCATGCGCTCACGCCTGAGCAGTATCAAGGCTTGGTCACAGAGGCCCGTCAATGCTTGCAGCAGGGCATTAGCCATTATCATCAGGGTGCTCATCGGGCCGCAATGGCTGATTTCCAGCAGGCCTTAAAAGCCTACCGTGCCCTAGAAGATTTGACGGCGGAAGCCCAAATCCTAATTGTGATTGCCCGCATCAACTACAGCCTGGGGGACTACCTATGGACGGCTGATGATGCTCGCCAAAGTTTAACCATTGCCCGCCTGCTTGAGGATAAGCCTCTGATGCAGGAAGCCCTAAGTCACTTAGGCAATAGCTATCGACATTTGGGCGATTTGGAGAAAGCCTCTAATGCGATGGCTCAAAGCTTGCACTTGGCAAAGGAGTTGGAAGATACGTCAGCGACCATGCGTGCGCTGAGTAACCTCGCCCTGATTCATCGCACTCAGAATGATGCCGAAACGGCAGCTCAGCTGTATGAACGCAGCCTGACATTGGCAGAGTCGTTAGGCGATAAAACGACCCAAGAACAGTTGTTGCGAAACCTGGGCAACACCTATCACGCTTTAGGCAATTCTGCAAAAGCGATTATCTACTACGATTTACTCCTATGCTTTGCCCGCGATCGCATGGATCATCAAGTCGTTAGTAAAATCCTGCGGAACTTAAACAGTGCCTGCTACGCCCTAGGGGACTATCGTCGAGCCGTTGGTTATTTAACAGAGCGCTTAGACTTGGTGAGAAAAATGGGCGATCGCCGCGCAGAAGCCCAGACCCTAGAAAGTTTAGGGATTGCCTATGAAGCCTTAGGGAATGGATCCAAGGCATTGCAGTGCAGAGAAGATCGGCTGAAAGCGGTTCTTGAGCTACCCGACGATCTCCTTCAAAGACAAGCCTTTGCCAGTCTGAAAACGGCATGTTTGGCCGCAGGTGATTTTGAACGGGTCCAGCGCTACATTGAGTACTTGACAGATTCCATGTAATCAAAAACCGGGAGCAACTGGTTAAGTGCTCCCGGTAAATCATTCAGCGCAATCAGACGCTGTATTATTCGGTCGTGCTATCGCACACACAACGAATTACCATTTTTGGGCAACAAGCTCAGCTAGGTCTACTACCCGCTGACTGTAACCCCACTCATTGTCATACCAGGCAACAACCTTGAGCATGTCACCGCCCATCACCATGGTGAGGCTGGCATCGACAATGGAAGACTCATCGGTTTTTCGATAGTCAGTGGAAACCAAAGGCAAATCGTTATAGGCTAAGACACCCTTTAAGGCACCTTCTGCTGCCGCTTTCAGGGCCTCGTTGACCTGCTCAGCGATCACTGACTTTTCAACCTGAACCACCAAATCCACAATGGATACGTTAGGGGTGGGGACACGGAAAGCAATGCCGTTGAGTTTACCTGCCAACTCAGGAATGACCAACGCCACCGCTTTGGCAGCACCAGTGGTGGTAGGCACAATGTTTAGCGCAGCGGCCCGAGCCCGACGCAAATCGCGATGACTCGCATCTAGCAGGCGTTGGTCACCCGTATAGCTGTGGGTCGTCGTCATCGCTCCTTTGATGATGCCAAAGTTGTCATTAATGACTTTGGCAACTGGAGCTAAGCAGTTGGTCGTACAGCTGGCATTACTGACCACGTTGTAGATTGCTGGATCATAGTCTTCGTGGTTGACGCCCATTACAAACGTCCCAATATTGCCGCCTTTGCCGGGGGCAGTAATGAGAACCTTTTTTGCGCCCGCTTGAATGTGGCGAGAGGCACCCTCTTCGCTGACAAAAACGCCAGTAGATTCAACGACAAGATCGATGTCCCAGGCTTTCCAAGGCAGATTATTGGGATTGCGGTCGGAGTAGCACTTGATGGTTTTGCCGTTGACAATCAGGCTATCTTCACCAGGCTGAACATCGGCATCCAAGCGACCCAGCATGGAGTCGTACTTCAAAAGGTGTGAATTTGTCTTTGGATCTGATGTGTCGTTGATAGCAACAACTTCTAGCTGGCTGTCCTGGCGGGTTAGCCAGCAACGCAGGAAGTTCCGCCCAATGCGCCCAAAACCGTTGATTGCCACTCTAATCACTGCGCCTAACCCTCTGTTTATTCATATAGATAACATTGCCTATAATCTCACATTTCAACAACTAGGACAAAATACCTATG
>CAYGVA010000202.1:0-7452 GCA_964353225.1 uncultured Leptolyngbya sp. | reverse complement strand
TACCGACCTCACTACCCGTAAGCGTCCCTGGTACTACGCTGGCTGAGCGAAGTCGTTCGCAACGCGTCTCCCAAAGGGAGAAAGCCAAAACCTATGCAAGATGTCCCCTTCGACTCCGCTCAGGGGACGGTTACTCACTACCCAAATCACCGTAGCCAATTTGATGCACAGTACTAAGGCCAGAATCTCAGTGGCTACAATAGCCCTATCCATACTTAGCCTTGGTAGACCTCGGCCACTATGCCACCTCCCCTAACTACCAGCCCCCTGGCCGCTTTTCTACAACAACCCAACATCGAAGCGTCTCCGGCTTGGGAGTTTATGAATGGCCAGCAATTATGGGAAGTGGCAGATCACCTGGCCTAAGATGCCATCTCGTTTCACCCATCCCAACTGCCGACTATCCGTACTCTCCTGGGGGTTGTCGCCTCGCAAGTCACAATGCCCCTCTCCATCCACCGCCGCCACCCGCTTGATCAGCCGAAACCCAGGTCGCTGGGGATGTTCGGCCACGACTAAATCGTGCACCTGAGGGGGCTGCTGTACATACGCCCGAGGGTTGATTAACACCTCCGTCCTCGGCTCCAGCGTCGGCAGCATCGATCGCCCCTCCACCCGCAACCGTCGCCGTCGCCGCAATAGCCAAAGCCCCACATCCGCCCAAGTGGCGTGGCGTAGCGTTGGGAATCTGTCTTGTTCCATGGCCCGTCAACAGTAAAGCCAGGGCAGCAATGCTAGCCCTGGCTTATGATTTCAATTCAACTTGAGTAGGTTGGGTGAAACCCCAGCGAAACCCAACAGGCTACATGCAGGTGTTGGGTAACCCACCCCTAACCCCTCCCAAGAGGGGAATTTAGGGCGCGACTAGCTGGCGGTGAACCAAGCAATGTCACGGCTCTTGGTGGCCCAGAAGATGCCGTGGATTTTTTCCACTGCGGCCATCAGCTCTTGGGCGTGCTGGGTGCTAACTTCCACCTTGCAAGCGGAGCAGAGCTTAGCGGCCTTCCAGAAGGTGTCGTGCAGGTCAGGATAAGCTTCGAGGTGGACGGGCTTGAAGTAGTCGGTCCAGAGGATCAACAGCTCATCCTTGGTGAGTTGAGCCTGCTCTTCTTTGATCGCCACGAAGCGAGAGAAGGTGTTGTTGTATTTGATTAGACCGGCTGTATCGCCAGGAGCAGGAACCTCTAGGGCGATCAGCTTTTTGGTCATGGAAACCACGGCTTCAGCCGCGACCCGTGCAGAGGAAGGATCATAGACCCCACAAGGACCATCACAGTGGGCTTGGACCGCAGGGGCGGGGAACCAGTTTTGAAGTTGAGAAATTGCTTGCTTGAGCATGGTGCTTAGGTAGTTCAGTTCTTACGTGCAACAGACAAAACTCGATGAACTTGGTCAAGGCCCAATCAGGACCATCGACCTAACGGTTTACGGTGACGTAAACCGCAGTTCAGAAGATCGAACCCATTCAGGCTGACCCTAGACAAATCAAGGTTTACATCTCGTATCATCATTGTTGCGGAGACGGGAACAAGCCGCAACTACCCTAGGGTATACCGGCTTACAGGCTTGCCATGGGTTTAGTCATCGATTCGCGGCCACCATTTTCTGGGCTTTCGCGATTAAACTTGCCGTTTCCCTGCTGAGCAACTGTTCTTGGGCGTCCAGTTCTTGAGTGCGGGTCTGTAGCACATCAATTTGCTTCTCCGGAGACAATCCTTGTAAAAAATCGACTGGAATTACATTTGACTCGCCTTTAACCTGATCGCTTGACTGGTCAGATGACATTTTCTTCCTCCTAAGTTTTTATTGTGGGCTAGTGCAACTCAATCGTGATTTTGTGAGTGAAGGGCCTGACTGACTGACAAAAGGTTCTCTTGTAGGTTGGGTGAAACAGAGTGAAACCCAACACCCGCAACG
The DNA here is from genome assembly GCA_964353225.1 of uncultured Leptolyngbya sp. Classification (GTDB taxonomy): domain Bacteria; phylum Cyanobacteriota; class Cyanobacteriia; order Phormidesmidales; family Phormidesmidaceae; genus PCC-6406. Next base: position 5,535 of record CAYGVA010000202.1, on the reverse strand, counting down.
GCTTCGTTGGGTTACGCTAACGCTCCACCTACGAAAGCATGAGCGTTTCAAGGGTTTTGTCAGTCAACCAGGTGAAGGGCTTCGACAAGCTCAGCCCGAACGTATTCAGAAACGGCTACCCTGAATTTATCGTTGGCATCGCGTTCCCAAAGGGACTAGGGTGATTGCCACCTATTGCCCGTTTGACAGACCACTAGATTTGTTTGGATGCCTTGGGATTTATCCCCGCCATTTTGGCCCAAGAGCCAGGGCCAAATTCTTTCTCAAACTCCTGCACAATCCAGTTACCATCCTTGGGTATGCGTTTGGCGCAGCTCTTGAGATATTTCAGGAAAAATTGCTGCTGCTCCCAAGTAGGGTGGGACCCAAAAATTGAATTAAAACACCAACTATCTTTGGGTTTTCGACCACAGTGATCATAAAAATTATTCTCCGCCAGAGTGGGGGCATAGCCGCTTTTGAAGACTTTGCGGCGGTGGGTCTGGAAGATTTCAATTAGGGTGGGGATGTCTTTGATTTGGTGGGCCTGCTCTCGGGAATAAATCGCCACCATGTCCTCTAGGTTTATGGGGCGCTCTGACACCCATTTGTGCTCACATTCCGGGCATTTCACAATGAAGCTCAGCACCATGCGTCCGCATTGGGGGCAGGCTTTCATGGGGGGGGGCTTGCCGCCGCCGCTGCCGGTATCTTTGCGCATGGGCAAACGGTATTCTTCGATATCTTCGGGGAAACCGAGACGCTCCAGGTTGCCAGCCTGGTCCAAAATCATGCCGTAACGTTTGCCGGTCTGGGGCGAGATCCGCATGACCCGGCCAATTTGCTGGAAGTGGAGGGCACTGGACTGGGTGGGTCGCAGCATCAACCCCACCTCGACGCTGGGCTCGTCAAAGCCAATGCTAATCACGTTGCAGGAGGTCAGCACCAGGATACGCTCTTCCCGCAGATCGCTGTACATGCGCTGGCGGTCTTTGATCGGGGTGCCCCCTTCTACGGTGTCTGAGGGAATCCCGGCGCGGCGAAAGGCTTCGGTGACGTGGCGGGCATGCTCGATGTCCACGCAGAAGGCAATGGTGCGTTTGCCGGGGACGAGGCGTTTCCATTCCCGTACAATTTTGGCGACCAGTTCGGGGCGATCGCAGGCGTTTTTCAACCCCGCTTCGTCGTAGTCCCCCCGCACGGTCTTCACCCCCTTTAGGTCCGCAACGCCGTCGGGGGGCATGCTGAAATATTTCATCTCCGCCAAAAAGCCCATGGCCTGGAGATCACTGGGCACTGGGGAAGCGACCAGGGTGTCGAGGTGCTCCCCCAGTTGGTCTTTGCCCAAGCGCTCGGGGGTGGCGGTCATGGCCAGATGCACCGATTGGGCGTGGGTTTTGGTGAGCACCGCCTTGCCCACCCGGCTAAACAGGGTGGTGTGGGCCTCGTCGTAAAAGATCACATCGGCGGGCCAGGTGCGCCACCATTTGCGCTGAGCCATAGTTTGCACGCTGGCAATCTGGATGGGGGCGTCACGGTCTTCTTCCCATCCGGCTTTGATGAAGCCGCAGTGCAACCCAAAGGACTGCATTTTTTGGTAAGTCTGACCCACCAGCACATCCAGATGCACCAAAAACATTAGCCGTTTGCCCGCCGCTTCGGCGTGGGCGCAGATCTGGCCGCTGATCACGGTTTTGCCTGCGCCGGTCCCAGCGATGATGGCGATTTTTTTATGACCTTCGTTGAGCTGGCGATAGAGATCGTTGATCAGCTCGACTTGATAGGGACGCAGGGAGGGCGGTGGGGGAACGGACATACGGAAGGTTAGAGTTGCGATCTCGCTTTTAATAATATATCGGTACTATTTTGATACCCAAGCCGGATTGTGATTCGTCCTCAACCCCCACAGGTGCCATGTATCGTCTCTATGATTTTCTGCCCTCTGGCAATGGCTATAAGGTGCGATTGCTGTTGACCCAGCTCGCTATTCCCTTTGAGTTGATTTTGTTGGATATCACGAAGGGCGAAACCCGCACCCCAGAGTTTTTGGCCAAAAATGTCAATGGCCGGATCCCATTGCTAGAGATTGCAAGCGATGTCTATCTGGCGGAGTCCAATGCGATCTTGATGTACCTGGGTGAGGAGACCGCGTTTTTGCCCCAGGATCGCCTTGCTAAGGCCCGCGTTCTGCAATGGCTGTTTTTTGAGCAATATAGCCACGAGCCCAACATTGCCACCTCGCGGTTTTGGCTCACCCATGGCATGGGCACAGAGAAGCAGCAGGCCCTAGCGGACAAGCAGACCCCTGGCTATGCCGCCCTACAAGTGATGGAAGATCGCTTGACGGAGCATCCATTTTTAGTGGAGGACCGCTACACCATTGCCGATATTGCCCTCTATGCCTACACCCATGTGGCGGAGGAGGGGAATTTCAGCTTGGAGCGCTATCCCCAGGTGCGGGCTTGGTTGAACCGGGTCAGTAGCCAGCCCAACCATGTGCCCATTACCCAGGCGGTGTTTGGTCAGTAGGGCTCTGCGCTTAGATGACGTACCAGCCAATCCGGTTTCGACGCCGCTCAACCTACGTATCCCGAGAGTTGAGCGGCGTCGAAGCTTGTTTAATCCTCTAAAACGATTGAGTGCCAGTCTTTGCGCTGGTCACCGGTAATGTCCATCATGATGTGTTTGACGAGGGTGAACTCCTCCAGGGCATAGTGGGACATGTCTTTGCCGATGCCGCTTTGTTTAAAGCCGCCGTGGGGCAGTTCGCTGGCGAGGGGCAGGTGGTCATTCACCCAGACCGTGCCGCAGGCGATCGCCGCCGACATGCGCATCGCCCGCTGCACATTCAGGGTCCAGACACTGCCCGCTAATCCGTAGGGCACGTCATTTGCTAAGGCGATCGCCTCCGCCTCATCCTTAAAGCGGTTAACCGTCACCACCGGGCCAAAAATCTCTTCCTGCACGCAGCTTGCGGATTGGGGAGCCTCCACCAAAATCGTCGGTGGATAGAAGAATCCCGGTCCCTCCGGCAGAACGCCGCCAGTGGCGACCTTGATCCCCTGCTGTCGCGCCCCCTGGACATAACCATCCACCTTTTGCCGCTGGGCATCACTTACCAATGGCCCCATATCCGTGCCCTCGTCGAAGGGGGCACCCAGGCGAATCTGCTCGGCCAGCGCCGTGAACCGGGTCAAGAAGGCATCAAATACCGACGCCTGCACATAAATGCGGGTGGCGGCAGTGCAGTCTTGCCCCGTATTCATAAAAGCGGCGGGAATCGCCCCCCGTGCCGCCGCTTCAATATCCGCGTCATCAAAGACGACGAAGGGCGCTTTGCCCCCCAGTTCTAAGGTCACCCGCTTCACCAAGGGACCGGTCAGCTCGGCGACCCGTTTGCCGGTGCGGGTGCTGCCGGTAAAGGTGATCATGCCCACATCGGGGTGGGTACAGAGGGCTTCGCCCACCTCGGCATGGCCTGTAACCACGTTGATTAAGCCCGTTGGCAGACCGGCTTCGAGGGCAATCTTGGCCACCTCAAGGGTGGTGATGGGGGTGTTGGGGGCGGGTTTGATCACCACGGCATTGCCCGCCGCTAGGGCGGGTCCCAACTTCCAGATCGCCATCATGAAGGGGTAGTTCCAGGGGGTGATGGCACCGACGACACCAATGGGTTCCCGCCGCGTAAAGCTGGTGTAGCCCCCCACAAATTCGCCAGCGGCGGTGCCTTCCTGGCGACGGACGGCGGCGGCAAAGTAGCGCAGGTTGTCGATCGCAAAGGGGATATCCCCCCCGGTGGTGAGTTTCAGGGGCTTGCCTGCGTTCTGGCTTTCCAGCCGTGCCAGCCGCTCACTCTGGGTTTCCAGGGCATCGGCAAAGGCCATCAGGGCCGCACTACGCTCTCCCACCGACAGCGCTGCCCAATCTTTTTGGGCGACTTTAGCCGCCGCTACAGCCTGATCCACATCTTCGGGGGTGCCCACAGCGACCGTCGCAAACACTTGGCCCGTTGCCGGTTCAATGAGGTCTTGGCTGCCATGGGCGGGGGTGGCTTCGCCAATCACCATCGGGTAGTGGGTCGGACGGTCTGATGCTGGCATAACTCACCTCAAAAAGTATCTGTGAAAGGCATCCAAGCCATTGATATTCTCAAGCTTATAGCAGTTGCCAAGGGATTTTAGGTCCGCCGCCGCAGTTAGGATTACAGTCCGTCGCATGGGGGCAGAATGATGCAGTCGTGGCGGTTCCAACCCAACTGAATGGCCGGGTCGATCGCGCCCCCCCGACTGAGCTGCACCACCTTGAGTTGCCCGAGGGGGGTTTCCACCATTGATTCGAGCCGCTGACCAATGTAGGTGGCTTCCACCGTGGTGCCGGTGGTGAGATTGTCGGTGCTTGAGCCGACGGCTGGGTCCATAGCTGGGTCTGAGGCTGGCTGGACGGTAAGGCGCTCTGGACGAATCATCAGGGTGACCGTTTCTCCCACAGCCGGGATATGGCGGGGGCAGACGGCCTGGATCTGAACTTCATTAACAGTGACGATCGCGCTGCTCTGCGTTTCCTCTGCCTCAGCAATCGCCACGACTTGCCCCGTGAGGAAGTTGGCTTGACCAATAAATCGGGCCACGAATACCGAGGCTGGGTTGTCATAGATTTCGGACGGCGTGCCGATTTGTTCTAGCCGCCCCCCGGACATGACCGCGATGCGATCGCTCAGGGCCAGGGCCTCTTCTTGGTCATGGGTCACATAGATAAACGTGATTCCCGTTTGCCGCTGGAGCTGCCGCAATTCTTGCCGGACGGATTCACGGATTTGGGCATCCAGCGCCGAGAGGGGCTCATCCAGCAGGAGCACCTTCGGGCGGTTGATCAGGGCGCGGGCCAAGGCCACCCGTTGCTGTTGCCCCCCCGAGAGTTGGGCGGGTTTGCGATCGCCCAAATCCGCAATTTGCACCAGCGCTAGGGCAGCTTGCAGGCGGGGTTCAATATCGCTGCGCGAGATCCCGGCGATGGTGAGCGGATAGGCCACATTTTCCGCCACGGTGAGGTGGGGAAACAGGGCATAGTCCTGGAATACCGTGTGACTGTCGCGCCGGTAAGGGGGCTGGTCGGTCACCGCCTGGCCACCGATATAAACCTCCCCATACTCAGGGATCTCAAAGCCGCCAATCAGCCGCAGGGTGGTGGTTTTGCCCGAACCGCTGGACCCCAGCAGCGAAAAGAATTCTCCGGGCTGCACATCCAGGGTCAACTCCCGCACGGCATAAAATTCACCGGTGGCGGTGGGATAGACCTTGGTGACCGCGTCTAGATAAACGATGCTGCTGTGGCGGAGCGAGTCTGACATAGGTGGGGGGTAGACTTGCTGACAGAGCCAATGCCACCAGCTTTGCGGCATTGGCTAAAATCAAGCATAGAACGATTGCATTGCTGGTCTTGAGATGGGCTTTCCCCTTAAAGAAAAATATATCAATCTGCTCACCGACTTTGGCTTTAAGCGCGTCTTCGGTACGGAGCCCAATAAGCAACTGTTGATCGATTTTCTCAATACGCTGT
>CAYGVA010000201.1:0-7509 GCA_964353225.1 uncultured Leptolyngbya sp. | reverse complement strand
GGCTGAGGGGGGGGAGGAGGAGGCGATATCATCAAGTCAGACTCGAAACCTTGTGCAATCCATCATTATTCAAGAGATTTACCATGTCTGAGGCCATTTCTCCTGCCGTTAGCGATCGCATTTGTAAGCACATGAATGACGACCATGCCGATGCTGTGCTCGCTTATGCCCATGTCTTTGGTAACACTGCAAAAGCCACCACCGCCCGCATGGAATCGATTGATCTCCAGGGTATGACCCTCGCCGCAGAAGTCGAGGGGCAACCGGTCCCCGTTCGCATCGACTTTGCTCCCCCCCTTGAGAATGCTAAAGCGGCCCATCACCGATTGGTTGATATGCTCAATCAGGTGAAGGGGGACGCTGATTAGCGGCCTGAGCGCCACCTGAGATCGCCGCTTTCGCATTCCGTCGCCATTGGGCCGGTTTAATGCGGCGGAGGGCGGAGGCGGGGAAACGTTGGTTCCATGCCGCCTCGGTTAATGTGGCGAGATCAGCTAGGGACGGCGCGACATTGCCGGGATAGGGCTGAAAGTCGTCGACATCGGTGGGTTGGGCAAACCGTTGATTCCAGGGACAGACATCCTGGCAAATGTCGCAGCCTGCAACCCAGCCGTTTAACTGATTGGCAATGGTATCAGGTAACTGCTCGGCCCGGTTCTCGATGGTGTGATAGGCAATGCAGCGGTTGGCGTCCACCACCTGGGGGGCGACGATCGCATTCGTGGGGCAAGCCTCTAGACATCGGGTACAGGTGCCACAGTGGGCCGTATGGGGGGTGTCTGGTGCCAAGGTTACGCTGGTGAGCAATTCCCCTAAAAAGACCCAGGACCCATGGGTGCGGGTAATCAAATTCCCATTTTTTGCCACCCAGCCCAATCCCGCCTGCTGTGCCCAGAATTTATCTTGTACCGGTCCCGTGTCCACATAAAGCCGGGTTTGAACGCCCTTTTCTGGATCATTCAGCCATTGGGCTAGGGCTTTGAGCTTGGTGGTCATCACCCGGTGATAGTCTCGCCCCCAGCCATAACGGGAGATTTTGCCATGGTCAGGGTGGTCTGAATGGGGATGGGGGGTGTAGTAATTGAGGGCGACAGCAATCAACGATCGCGCTTCGGGCATCACCTGGCGAATGTCTTGGCGCTTCGGGTTGGCCATCCAAGCCATTTCCGCTTGGTGGCCCTGGTGCAGCCATCGCTGGAGGGCCGCCCGACTGGCCTGTTCTGCCGGGGTCGGATCAGCAATATCGACAATGCCCACCTGATGGAATCCGAGGGCGATCGCTTGGGCTTTAACCTGTGCAGCGGTAGGCAACATTTCCCTCATCAGTCCAAACTTATCGACCGTAATTTCCCCCTAAACCTCAGGCCTTTTCCAGAAAAATGCTGGCGCTGTGTGACATTTTCCCGACAGTTGAGGTCAAACTAGGGTATCCCCATTGTCGTCTATCGTTCATCGCGCTCCCCCTATGGTTACATCCATCCTGCGTCAATGCTCTGCTGGTTTGTGCCTCAGCCTTTGGGTTTGGGGGGTGGGTTGGTCAACGGGCGATCAGCCAGGGGCACTGATCCCGGTCGGGGAACCTGTTGCGGCGGCTGAGACCGAAGAAGAAGAAGAAGAGAAAGAAGAGGGCTTGCACAGCTTTGTAGAAGTCGTAGACGGCCTGCAAGTTCACCAGGGGCTGTTTACGGTTTACGCCAACCTGAATACGGGTGAAGCCTATCTGGCGATTCGCCCCGATCAACTCAATCGCAACTTCATGATGTTGGCCACCCTGGAGTCAGGCATTGGGGAATCGGGGCTGTTTCGAGGCTGGCCGATCAATGACGTGGTCTTCCAGTTTCGAGAAATGGCGGGCGATCGCTTACAGGTGGCGGTACCTAACACCTACATCCGTAACCCCGGCAACCAAGCCTGGCAACAACGACTGTTGGAGAGCTCCTTCAGCGACTCAGTGATTTTTGCGGTGGATATTGCCGCCGTAGATCCTGAGACCGGGGCAATGCTGATTGATTTATCTGCCCTGGTGATGCAGCAAGATTTAACGGATACCTTTAAGGTGTTGGGTTCGGTGGCGACCAGCCATTTCCCCAATTTAGACCTGTCCAGTCTCGACCAGGTCAAAGCCTTTGAGGGCAATATTGAAATCGGCACGGAGGTGGTCTTTAGTGGTGGCGGTGGCGGCGATGCCTTTGCGGATTTGTTTGGGTTTGCCCTACAAAGTATCCCTGACAATCGAGGGTTCTCGGTGGAGGTGCGCTATAGCCTCTCGGCCTTGCCCGTTAATAACGGCTATGAGCCCAGGGTGGCCGATCAGCGGGTGGGTTATTTTTTGACGGTGTTTCGCGCCCCCTTCCAAGTAGGGCAGTCTGATCCCTTTGTGCGCTATATCAACCGTTGGCATTTAGAGAAGCAAAACCCCAACGCCGATATTTCGGTGCCGAAGGAACCCCTGGTGTTCTGGATCGAAAACACCACCCCACCCCAGTACCGCGAGGCGATCGCGGCGGGGGTTTTGGCATGGAATGACGCCTTTGAACAAGCGGGCTTCAAAAGTGCCATTCAAGTGCGGCAAATGCCCGATGACGCCGATTGGGATCCTGCCGATGTACGCTACAACGTCATTCGCTGGTCTGACTCCCTCAGCCCTTGGGCGATCGGCCTTGGCCCTTCGCGGGTCAACCCCCTAACGGGACAGATTCTAGACGCGGACGTGATCTTAGATGCCAATACGGTACGCGCTTTGCAGCAGCAGTATCAAACCCGAGGGTTGGACAATAGCCCCATGGCCTTGGGATACCTGCAAAATTGTGGGCAGCGATCGCAGACCTGGTTCCAGCAATGGCAGCTCCTGCAACAACAGGGCGAAGCAGGGCTTAACTCAGCTTTAGCCCTGGCCCAACCCCCCAATTTTGCCAATACCGAGCATATTCTTGAGGCTCAATGCGCGCAATATACCGCCACCCAACGCCATACCTTCGGGGCCTTGGCGCTATCGGTGGTGCCGGTGGCACAATTTGATCAGACCCAGCTCGACACCTACATTCAGCAATATCTGACTGCGGTCACCGCCCATGAAGTGGGGCACATTTTGGGGCTGCGCCATAACTTTGCGGGCAGTCGCTCTTTAGATCCAGCGGTGATCAACACCCCCGCCGTCACCCAGAGCCAGGGATTAGTCAGCTCCGTCATGGATTATTTCCCCCCCAATATTGCCCCTCCTGGAGCCTATCAGGGTGAGTTTTTCCCTAGTCGGGTTGGGGCCTACGATCGCTGGGCGGTCGAATATGGCTATCGCGACGTGCCCACCTCCCTCGGCAATACCCAAGTACGCCAGACCTTAGCCAATATTGCGGGACGCAGTAGCCAAGACCCGGCACTGGCCTATGCCTCTGACGAAGATATTTTTGACTTTATTGATCCAGAAGTCGATGCTTGGGACTTGAGTAACGACCCCTTAGTTTTTGCCCAATGGCAACTACAAAATGCTCAGGCGGTCTGGGATCGATTGAACCAGTTCTCTGTCGCCCCTGGCGAAGGCTTTGGGGGCTTGCGGCAACGGGTAGATCTGGTCTTTAGCTATTACACCGGCAATGCCCTCACCATTACAAACTATGTAGGGGGGCAGCGATTCCGACGGACGGACCCTTGGGACCCAACCGGTCCAGCCCCTTTTGAGCCGATTCCGGCGGATAAACAGCGACAGGCACTGGGCATCTTGAATGAACAGGTGCTGGCCTCAGATGCCTTTGACTTTTCCCCCCAATTCCTCAACCAGCTCGCCCCCGATCGCTGGTGGCATTGGGGCACCGATCTAACGGTATATCCCCTGGACTATCCCATTTATGAACAGGTGTTGACCCTACAAACCCTGGTGGTGAGCGATTTGATGTTTGCAGATCGCTTGGCGCGGATCCGAGATCTGGAGTTCAAAGCTCAAGGGGAAGATGTCCTCACCCTCGCGGAACTATACGAGTCGATTTATACCGGGGTTTGGACAGAAATTTTAGAGCAGGGCGGCGGGACGCCTGCCATCTCTAGCCTGCGTCGGGGGTTGCAACGCCATCACCTGAATATTTTGAGCAATCTGGTATTGAGACGCACGTTGTGGGATGCCTTAGCGGCCCAAAGCTTTACCGACTTCATTGCATTAGCCACCACCCTAGGGTCCCCTGAAGATGCACGGGTGTTGGCCCGTTATCAACTGCGCCAGATGCGGCGGGATGTGGATGAGACCCTGGGTCGCCAGGGCGATCGCCTAGAGATCACCACCCGTGCCCATTTAGAAGATGTCCGGGATCGTATCGATCAGGTGTTGGACGCTTCGCTGATCGGGCTGTAAGCAGTACAGAATCTAGGCCAAACCCCAGACCCAACTATTCCAAATCTTGCCAAGTGTATTTGGCTAAAACCGAGACCAGCTCGGCAGAGTTAATGGGTTTGCTCAAATAGTCCTGCATACCTGCATCTAGGCAGCGATCGCGATCGCGCTGACGGGCCAAGGCCGTGGTGGCCACAATGGGTAAATCCTTGAATTCTGGGGATTGTCGAATACGGCGTGTCACTTCTAGCCCATCCATACCCGGAAGATGGACATCCATCAAGACCAGCATCGGACGATGGTTTTCGAGCCAGTCGAGGGCGGATTGGCCATTAGCGACATGGATGGTTTCGTAACCCCAGTAGGTGAGCATGTGCTCCAGCAACATGGCATTGACCGGGTGATCCTCCACCAATAAAACCGGACCCGTGGACTGGCCCAGCAATGGGGTAAACCGATCACCGGCTTGGGCCATTGCGGCTGGGGTCGGGGCTGGGGGCGCATCTTTGGTTTGGGCTGCCTGACAATTGATGGGCAGGTCAATCGAGAAGCGAGCCCCTTGACCGGCCGCCGAGATCAGCGACACCTCACCCCCATGGAGCCGAGCCAAGCGCTGGGTCAGTACCAGCCCCAGGCCAGTGCCCTCATATTGTCGAGACAGGGCACTATCCAATTGCTGAAAGGGCTGGAACAGAAGGTCTTGCTTCTCAATGGGAATCCCAACCCCCTGATCCCAAACGGTTAATACCAGGCGATCGCCCACTTGACGCACCTCTAGGCCGACATCCCCCTCAGGTTTCGAAAACTTGATGGCATTAGAAAGCAAGTTCAGCAGCATTTGCCGCATCCGCACCTCGTCAGCGACGAGGGTCGGCAACCCCGCCTGCACCGTCTGATGCATCACCAATCGCTTGGCGGCAGCCTGAGCCCCCACCATGGTTAAAACCTCTTGGCAAAGCATGTCAACACTGATCGCCGTGGGGTGCAGATCCATTTGGCCTGCTTCAATTTTGGAAAGATCTAGCACCTCATTGATCAAAGTCAGCAGATGCTCACCACTTTGATGAATTTGAGTGATGTATAGGTGCTGCCGCTCGTTGAGCTCCCCATAAATTTGCTGCGCCAACAGAGACGAAAATCCTAAGATTGACGTCATCGGGGTGCGCAGTTCATGGGACATATTGGCCAAAAATTCGGATTTCAAGCGACTGGCCCGCTCTAGCTCCAAGTTTTTAGAGGCCAGTTCGGCTTTGATTTGCTCTTGCTGGGTAATATCTCGAAAGATAATCGAGATCGCGGTGGGGGTACCATCGTCTTCACACACTGGGCTGACCGAGACCAGCGCGGGAAAAGCCTGACCATTTTGTCGCTGGCATACCACCTGACCACTCCAGCCAGCCCCGGTAGCCCGCTCTAATATCCACCAGGCTTGATCGGGGGCAGGAAAAAAGATGTCCACACTGCCCTGTTGAACCTGCTCAAGGGGATGGCCAAAGATCCGTTGTGTCGCGAGGTTGGCGTAGCGAAGTTGTCCCTCTAAATCGGTAATGACGGCGCTGTCGTGGGCGGAGTCTAGGGCCTTAGAAAACATCTTGAGCTGAGCTTCGAAGCGCTTGCGCTCGGTAATATCGCGGGCAATGCCCAGGGCTCCCACCAACTGGTTGTCTTGGTAGAGCAAGCGACCATTAACCTCCATGCAAACGCGATCGCCCCCTTGGGTCAGCACGATAAATTCATAGTCCCGCAGCTCCCCCGTTTGGAGCAGATTGCCAAAGGCCTGGAGGGTGGGGGCATGGCATTCTGGGGCGATAATTTTTAGGTACGGCTGACCAATGATTTCGTGGGCCTCGGCCCCCACCAAGGCTAAGCCGTAGCTGTTCACAAAGGTGAAATTACCGTTGAGATCAAGGGTATAAACAATATCTGAGGCCGCCTCAACATAGGCTCGCACTAGACTATCCGATACTTGACTCACGGAAGAAACTGACTTGGGGCACGGGATAACAGGGTGGTCGATGCTTGACATGGAAACCTCAGCCATAAACACGTAAAGCTTGGAAAAGGCCCCTGATGGTGGCGATACCCGCGGCATAGAGTGCTGCTTTCCAACCCGTTACATGCTTCAGTGATCCACTGCTCCCATCAGGGCAGTTAATGGACCATAGAAAAATTACCGGCCAATCGGCCCGGTTGCCAAAGCGCTGCAAAACTCAAGCCGCTATCGCCGCTCGTGTCTTTAATCTTGTCACTAACTTTCCGATTGCAACCCGTATTTCCTCAGAATTCTAATTGCCTTTAATTACACAACATCCCAGCTTTATCTATGGGCCTGAAAGGATGGAGCAACAGCAACGGAACAAAGCGGCCAAACGCTCTGGTTTCAGGCAGTTGACTGGTCTAGACACGAGGGCAATTAACATCCGTACAGCCAGGGTCATAGACCGCTCAGTCCTCAGTAAGCTGATGTACATCGACGGCAAGCTCGTCCCGCAACCAGTTCACCACCTGTTGCCGTTCCCCTGGGGTGAGGTAAAAGATGCCAGTGGTGCGGATGCGATCATCAAAGTCTTCGCGATCCGAGAGGGTGAACAATTCGGCAACGGTGCCAATCTTGCAGAGCAGATCATCGCGCCCCTGTTGATCTAGGGCTGCGTAGCGGAAGCGAGCAATTTGTTGGCCCAGACGATCGAAGGCGGCATCGCCCCAAGCCAACCGGTGTTTGCGATCGCTGTCAATCGTTTCCCCGGCGACAATTTTGGCGTAGTCGGTATCCAGAATATTGAGCGGGATGATTTGAGGCGATTGACTCACAGCGACACCGTCCTAGGCAACCGAACTACAGTGTGAAACGTCTTCCTTGCTAGGGGAAGGCTTTAGCGATAGTCCATTTATCGTCCCCTCAGAATAGGGGCGGTGGTACTTTACTGAGGCTAGCATCAGTAATTCTTTAGCAACGCCTAAAATTGCCTTGACGCGTCTCCTGTCCCCCCGTTACTCCCCGACGCCCTAATTGGAATCTGTCATGAAACGTGCCCTCTCTTATCTCTTGCCCCTCACCCTGCTGCCGGTATTGGCGGTGACCACACCGCTGCCCAGGCAGTTGGCTTGTCCCATCGCGGCTTGGGCCAATACCATCCGTAGCTTTGGCTCAGACGGCCAAGATGGTTTCGATGGCCGTGATGGTCGGACAG
>CAYGVA010000200.1:0-7533 GCA_964353225.1 uncultured Leptolyngbya sp. | reverse complement strand
GGGTTTGGGCGATCGCCCGCTCTAGGTAAGGGGTTTCCCGCAGCAGTTCATTGGGCTGCACCACCACCTGCTGCACCAATTGCGGCGCTAACCACCCCCCCATCACCCCTAAGCCCAGATAAATCAAAATCCCCCAAATCAGAGGCCGTGCCGATAGGGGCCGATAGGGAAACGGGGGTAACACCGCATAATGCCGCTGCCCCACCTTTTGCAGCCACTCCACAATGCTCAGCAACCCAAACCGCCAAAATACCGTCCGCCACAGTAGCCCCAGCCCCAGAAAAAGGGCCATCGCACTTAACGCCGTATAGGCCGGCAAACTGACATGGACATCGGTATAGCTGGCCCCGTATACCACCCCCCGTTGGGAATAGAGGGTTTGGTAGCGCCCCAGCCAGTGACTGAGGCTAGTGGCTAAAAGCAGCACACCCCCTAAACCATAGAGATGCCGCTGCTGGGGGGCGGTAAATCCGAGAAATCGACCTCGACTGAGGCTCTTCCCCGCCAGCAAATACAGCAGGGTGACGCTGACCAGGGCAAAAAACATCAGGCTGATCAGCCAAAACTCCAGCACCTCTAGGCAGGGCAACCGAAATAAATAAAAACTGATGTCCCGCTGAAAGAGCGGATCCACTTCCCCAAAGGCCGCCGGATTTAGGGCCAACAAAACCTTGGTCCAGTGTTCGGCCAAGGTGACCCCCAGCCCGATACTGGCCAATAGGGCAGCGATTTTACTGGTCACACGGGGCACAAACAGCAGGGCCATCGCCCCACTCGCCAAGGCGATCAGCTGCCAAGGCTGGGCAATCAATTGTTCAATCACCGCTTGAATCGCCGTCGGCTTGGCCCACAGGGGCGTGGGCGGAGCTGGGGTGTAAACCGATGCGGTGGGTGACCAGTAGCTGATCAGCACCCGCCCGAGGTAAAGCAGTTGAATGCTAATCAACAGGGCCAGAAAAATGCTCAGTCCCAGGAGTGCTTTGAGGCCCAGGCCGACCCGTCGCGATCGCTGCGCCGTCGCCGGTCGCCATTCCGACGCCAACATGGGCCGGAGGCGATTCGCTAGGGCCAGATTGCCCCAGAGCAAAGCAAAGCTGCCCCCAATGCCCACAAATCCGAGGACGGCTTGGGTGGTGATCCGCAGTTGAAAGGCATCGCCATAGCCAACATCCTTAAACCACAGACCCTCGGCCCAGCAATAGGTCAACCCTTGAATGACAGCCAGGCCCCCGAGCACCAGCCCCAACCAAGGCCAACCTAGCCAATAACGCAGTCGTTTCCATGCCATGACCGCATTCTAGGGGTTGTCATCCCCATCGGAGCAAGATCTTTATCTAAAAACGGTTACAGCCGTTGCGTCACCGCCTGAGGTCGATCGACCTCAGGCAATTGCCGAGAACTAAAATACCGGCTGTCGGGCGAATGGACTGACAAAACAGCCTTCCATCCCAATCCTGCATAGGGTCAGGAGACCGGCCCCCTACCCTTGACGAAACCCCCGTAGGGGAGCGGTTTCCGCGCCCGACCCTGGTATGCTCATTGCCCGAAATCGCCTAACAGGTTTTATTGGCAAAGTCACATTGAAAAATGAAGGGTTCCTGCCAGGTAAGGGGAATTTCGAGCAGATCCCTGGCACCGGTAATCCCCTGGCCGAGGAACAGCAGCAAAGCCACCGTATTTAGCGCAATATGCACCTGTCGCCAAGTCAGGGATTTATAAATCTCGGGCAAGATTGCCACGGAGACAATCATTAGTAGTGCTGCCCCCATGCCGTAGTAGTAATGGGAGACAAACCACTCATTGCCGCGACGAAAGACCTCTGGCTGGCAGCCTAAAACAATTAATCCCATGCTAGAGAGGGCGGCAAAAATCCCGCGCCACAGGGGCGGCTTAGCCCGATACAGCATCACCAGGGCAGCCACGGTAAAGGCAAACATCAACCCAATAAACACCACTCGGAAGGGATTGCTAGCCAATACTTGGTTATTAATCAGCTTCTTGGTGATGGGGTGGGCTAAACCGATCAGGGCTAATCCCACGACTGAGGCCGCTAGCCAGCGCCCGACCTTGACATGCTCTAGCCCCACCACCGGGGGAATCTTGGTTTTTTGCTTGGCGATCGCCGCCTGCCGCCGCTGTCGGGTTTGCCAAGCGAAGTAGGCGGTAATGCCAATAAACGGAAAAACCCAAACCACCGCAAGGGCAGGGTGAACGAGCCGCAGCAGATCAATGGTGTCCATAAGCTAGGGAGATGAAGAGTATTGTTTTATTGCCCACAAAGCCCCTTAAGCATGGGGATTGCACCTTAAAGGAAAAAGAGTAAACCCTTAGAACAAACTAAACCGCTGTAGGTGATTTACCAACAGAA
This sequence comes from uncultured Leptolyngbya sp., assembly GCA_964353225.1. Taxonomy (GTDB): domain Bacteria; phylum Cyanobacteriota; class Cyanobacteriia; order Phormidesmidales; family Phormidesmidaceae; genus PCC-6406. Next base: position 5,165 of record CAYGVA010000200.1, on the reverse strand, counting down.
CGGCTAATTGGGCCTGGAGATCTTTCTCGTTTTTGAACAGGATCCTTTGGGCCGCAGGCACCTCAAAGGGGAATTGCCCTGGCAAATCCCCCCTGTCCTGCTGGACCAACAGAACTTGCTCTTGGCGCTTGCATTGCAGGGCATAGCCCAACTCCACACACACATGGGGGCTGGGCAACAGTTGCGGCGAGGTTCCCGGCAGTTGAGCCACAGGGGTGCCATCCATAATCACGAGCAAGGCTTGCCGTAGCTTTCGCATTAGGGGGCTATTGCGGCGGATGGGTTCCGCCCCCGACCGGTGGGATTCTTCTAGGGTGAGGGGCAGGCGTGACTTCCGATTGAGCGCCACAATTTCGGTTTGTAGGGCCTCTCGCACCAAATCGCTGGACTCGGGATATTCCGTCTGATAGCAGAAAAAGAGGCTCGGTTCTAGCTGGGTGAGGCTTTCTTGCTTGGTGAAATACACCTCATGGCTGAGCAGATCAATATTGGCGATCGCATAGCTACCGCTACCTTCGATATAAAACTCAACGGCCTCCCCCGCCAGATAGCGCTGAAACCAGGGGGCCTGACGCACCGCCTCGCTATCATCCAAAAAATCAGCCCGAAGACCGGATTTGAGCAAGCTATTGCGGCTGAGGCGTAGATCGTGGGGCCGATTTTCTAATTGATGGACGGGTTCATACTGTTCTAAATACCAGGCTTTTAGGGCAATAATGGCCATGCTGCAACTAACCCGTTTTGATGAAAATAGAAATTAATTATAAACACAACAACAACACCCAAAACTGTTCCTGTATAACCTCCTTAATGGCTTGATCCTGTATAGAGATGAGGGTTTAATGATGTTTTAGTTAAACATCAACCTCAGGGCTCCCAAGATTTCTAAGAATAGGAGATCTCAGCGTCAGCTCTGGGTGCTGCTGGGTTTGAACGAGACAGACGTATAATTAACAGCGTCTTTACCTCTTTGATCGTATGGACTTAGCTGTTGAATCTGTCAGGGAAGCATTAACTGCTTCATCCCCAATATAGCCCTAGCCAAATCAGCACGGAGTCAAAGCAAAAAAACGTTACGCCCAAGACGCTAAACCCTCCAAAAATCATCCTGTCTAGATTCTGTCCATGGTTGTTCCAGAAAAGTCATTTGAGAGCAGTAATATGGCTACCTCGAAAGATTGCATTAGGAGCAGATCTACCCCATGACCTCATCCTGTCGCGGCGTCATTGCTGCGGGGCATCCCCTGACTGCCGAGGCCGGAGCCGAAATGCTGCGCCAGGGCGGCAATGCCTTCGACGCGGCGATCGCAGCGGTCATGGCCGCTTGGGTCACCGAGCCAGTGCTCACGGGAGCCGGGGGCGGGGGCTTTCTATTGGCCCATACCGCCCAAGGCGAGAATTGCCTATTTGATTTTTTTACCCAAACCCCCCACCAACGGCAGCTTAATCGCCCCCCCGACTTCTACCCGATTGAGGCCAACTTTGGCGATGCGGTCCAGGAGTTCCACATTGGCCTGGGGTCGGTAGCGGTACCGGGCTGCGTTGCCGGGATTTTCCATATCCACGCACGACTGGGGAGCCTCCCCCTGGCAGCCATTGCCGAGCCCGCCATCCATTACGCCAGCCAAGGCATTACTGTAAATCCGTTTATGGCCTACTGCTTTGAGCTGCTAGCCCCCATTCTGACCGCTAGCGCCGAAGCCAAGGCCATCTACGCTCCCCAAGGTGACTTGCTGGTCCTTAACGACACCCTCAAAATGCCAGCCCTGGTGGACACCCTGAAGGATCTAATGCAGCAAGGTCCGGCCCTGTTTTATGAAGGGGCGATCGCCCAGCGCATCATCCACGACAGCCAAACCCAAGGGGGCTACCTCACCGCCCAATCCCTCTCCCAGTATCAAGTGATTGAGCGCCGCCCCCTCACCGTTCACTACCGTGACACCACCTTCCTGACCAATCCGCCCCCCAGCTCCGGCGGAGCCTTGATTGCCTTTGCCCTAGAACTCCTGGAAACCGTTGAACCCTCCACCCTGAGCCATGGCTCCCCCACCCATCTCCAAGCCCTAGCGACAGCCATGAAGCTCACCAATACCGCCCGCCGGGATGGCTACGACGACCATTTATATAAAGCCGACATTGTTGACAGCTTTCTGGCCCCTGGCCATGTCACCCCCTATCAGGCCACCCTTCACGACGTATTGAACAAATGGGGCAGCACCACCCATATCAGCGTCCTTGATGAACAGGGCAATGCCGCCAGCGTCACCACCTCCAACGGAGAAGGCTCGGCCTACGTGGTGCCCAATACCCAAATCATGCTCAACAACATGTTGGGAGAAGCCGATCTCCACCCCCAGGGTTTCCATCAATGGCAACCCAACCAACGAATTTCGTCCATGATGGCCCCCACCATCTTGCTACAGGGGGGCAAACCCAAATTAGTTCTGGGGTCTGGGGGCTCCAACCGCATTCGTACTGCGATTTTGCAGGTGATCATCAACCTGCTGGATGGCAACATGCCCCTAGAGACCGCCGTCAATGCACCCCGCCTCCATTGGGAGCAAGGCACCTTGCATCTAGAACCGGGACCTTTCCCAGCATGCCTGACCCAACTTTCCCCAACAGACCTCGGGCAGATCTGTCCTTGGCAGCAACAGAACATGTTTTTTGGCGGTGTCCATGCTGTTACCGTCGATGCCCAAGGCCATTTCCAAGGGGCAGGGGACATCCGTCGGGGCGGCAGTGCGATCTCGACATAAGTGATGGTGCAGCAACTGACAAGAGCCCCTAAACCCCTAGACCACGGCCGAAATATGTGGAGACACCGCAGGATTCAGTGCAAACACGGGGTGACTTTGTCAGAGTAAATACGGCCATCCCCTCTAATCGGTAGCGACGGAGACATTATTGAGGCATGACTGGCCCAAACTAATGGTCTGCATTGGGCGTAGCCCCTGGCATAGCCTGGGTAATCTGCGCAATGCTTCACATAAGCGCTTTCTTTTTGAAGATTGAGTGAAGTTAGGGGTTACCCCCTGGAAGATCAGGGAATGGACCCAGTAGTATCAAGACATGGAAAACACGCAAGGCCTTCGATGAGGGTGAGCGAGATTCCGAAGCCACCCATGATGTTCTTCGTGGGTGCTGCCTAAGGGGTAGGTAAGTCGATTCGGGACTTGAGGTGCATCACGCTGTGTCTAGTAAAGCGAGTTCAGATTGAGTCTCTCTCCCCTGAGCCAGCTGTCCCTGAGTACATCTGATTTCATTGTTAGCGTTTTTTGTGGGTAATCATGAACTTTAAGAACATTACAACGATTGCGGGCTTGGCTACCGGTGCCGCCATTGCCTTGACCGCCGCTTCCGCCCAGGCCGCCGACTTTACTAACGGCACTGTTGAAGGCACCTTCCTTGGTTTCGAATGCGAAACCAAATGTGTAGATTTGGGTGCTGCTGGTTATACGACTAGTGGCGGCGCGCTTATCGACCCGGCATCAGATAGCAAGTTTCACCTGACTCCAGGCTCAGACGATGAGCTTGTAGGGATCGACACCATTGACGATTCCGACAACGTCAAGTCCTACAACATCACCAGTTCTGCAAGCAAGCCCGCTGGTGCTGAGACTCCGCTTGAGGTCTTCGGGCTAGATGGTGTATTCGACTTCTTTTGGGGCTCTGTCGATACTTACAATGTCATCACCTTTAAAGATGCTCTCGATAATACTGTCGGCGTGTTCACGGGTGATGACCTTGCTGGGGCCCTTGGCCTTGGTGCTGGCGACCAAACTGGAGCCGGCAACTATAACTTTGATGCCTACGTAAGCTTCACTGGCGACTTCACCAAAGCCACATTGACTTCTAGCAACATCGCTTTTGAAGTTGCGGCTGCAGTTCCCGAGCCCGCTTCCATCCTGGGCCTAGCCATGGTTGGTTTGATTGGTGGCTCGGTTGTTAAGCGTCGTAGCCAAGAAGCTTAGTTGCTTGTAGCTAAATCAACGGCATCTAGCAATTAGTCATAAAAAGCGCCAGGGTTTCCCTTGGCGCTTTTTGTTTTTACAAAGCTTGCAACTACAGTGGCATCAATAAGCCTATCTATCAAAACCTTGAGTCTTGAAGCATGCCGAAAACTTTCTACAGATACGTTTAAACGCTTCTAGACAGATTGATTTGTCATCATTGAACGCCACTGTGAAATAATCCATGGCATCAGGTCTCGGGCCAAAGCATTCGGCAGAGTAGTCACAATAATAATTTTGAAAATAGCTTTAGCTAAGGGCATTTTCCCCCATAGCAGAGGATGATTCTGGCGAGAGAGGGATAAATATCGCCAAGCAGTTAAACCACTGCGTCGCCCTGCCATCTCCTCTAAAGTGCGAAAGCAAAGACCCTGATACATTCTCCCAAGAGCCACATATTTAAGGGGTTGAAGTTCTTCCGGAGCTGATCGAAAAGCTTTCTCGATGACCTTTAACGCGCCTTCTTCAAGTTTGGCTACATTGGCTGATCCAGAACCTTGCACAATACGATATTGAATATGATAGTGAGGGCTAAAAGCAACATCATATTTCTCTGCTAGACGTATGACTAAATCCCAGTCATCTGCACCGTATACTTCCTCATCAAACCCGCCGATACTGTTAACTGCTTCTCGCTTCATCAGGGGATTAGAAGCTGTATGTGCAAAGCTTTCGGTCAAAGATTTTTTGTATGCATTGCCGCTATACCGAGTGCGAGGATAGAATCGAATGAACTCTCCGGCCTGATTAATAATTTCGAGCCAGCTGTAGACCAAGGCAGCTTTAGGATTTTCTCTGAATGCTAATAACTGCGCCTCTAATTTCTGCTCATGCCAGAGATCATCATGATCTAGGAATGCAATGAACTCTCCTGATGCATGGCTAATGCCTCGGTTTCGACTTTTAGAAATGCCACCATTTGGATAGGCATGAACCTGGATTCGATTGTCTCTAATATTATTTGCTAGAGCTACTGTTTCATCTTGAGAACCATCATCGATGACAATTAACTCGAAATCAGAAAAAGTTTGATTGAGCACTGTGTCGATTGTTTTGTGGAGAAATCGAGCACTGTTATAAGTGTTGATGACAACAGAGATGGTGGGCATATGATTTTGTTTTGGACGACTTTATGGCCAGTGCTTCAGCCAT
>CAYGVA010000199.1:0-7551 GCA_964353225.1 uncultured Leptolyngbya sp. | reverse complement strand
GCCAAAACAGAGCGCAGTGACTTACACCAGGGGATGACGCTTGGGGCCGATGACTTCATTACTAAGCCATTTACCCGGTAAGCGTCCCTGGTACTACGCTGGCTGAGCGAAGTCGAAGCCAAAACCTATGCAAGATGTCCCCTTCGACTCCGCTCAGGGGACGGTTACATTTACCCGAGACGAGTTATTAGATGCCATTACGGCATGGTTTCAAAAACAGGTGCAGCGCTGATTGACTGACAAAACCTACACCCAGAACTGGGAAAGCCCTCACCCTAGCCCCGTGGGAGAGGGGTTGGGGGTGAGGGCGAACAACTTTTGTCAGTCAATCAGGTATTTCCCATGCGCTCCCCCATGCACTCAATACACCCTTGAATACGATCCTGGGTGGCATTGGCTTTTTGCAGGTGCTCTCTGATACTGACATTGAAGATCCGGAAGTCCAGGAGATGTTGGGGATGGTGAAAACTTCAGCTAAGTGATTACACCGGTTGACGAAGAATTTTTTGCTCTATGCCCAGTTAGAGTTGCCCAAGGCAGACGCAGCGCGATGGGCTAGGTTTCAGGAAGATGTATCACCCTGCTTGGTGATGACAGTCGAGATTAAGGTTGCGCGTCAATTGGCGCGTGCGGCTTTGCGTACAGAAGATCCACAGCTTTCTTTGGCTGATGGAATGGTTTTGATGCGAGGTGATGACCTGGAAAAGGTGCTAGAAGAAATTATTGATAATGCGTTGAAGTTTTCATCCCCAGCGACCCTGATCAAGATCACAGGGACAGTACATAGGAGCCAATATACTCTAAAGATATTAAATCAAGGCCGTGGCATGCAGCCCGAAGAGATTCATTCCATTGGAGCTTATGCTCAAATTGAGTTCAAGCTCCATGAGCAGCAGGGTAGTGGCTTGGGTTTGGCGATCGCTCAGGATATCGCAGCTCTATACAAAGGCACCTTAACCATCAACGGTACACCGAGTGACGTTGCCAAATTCACAGTTGTTTTACCCCTTCACCCCTAGTAGTGACCTATTTTTTATGAATGCTTATGGGTATCTATAGTGGTACTGGAATGATTATGGCAGAATCAGATTCTCAAGGGGGCTCTGCCCTTGAAGATGACCACAAAAGCCACAAAGTGCTGGTCATTGAAGATGATGAGTTTATCTTAGATATTGTTTCAGAATGTTTAGAATCCGAAGGCTTTGAAGTTAGACAAGCACCCCACGGAAAAGTCGGCTTAGATTTGGCGTATCAGATTCATCCAGATTTAATTGTCTGCGATATTTCCATGCCTTATCTCAATGGTTATGAAGTATTGAAAAAGTTGCGGGACAATCGTTTGACCGCAGCTACGCCATTTATATTTTTGACTGCCAAGGCAGATCGCCCTGACATTCGCAAGGGAATGGTGCTTGGGGCCGATGATTATCTCACGAAACCGTTTACCCAAGAGGAACTTCTAGAAGCTGTTAAAACCCAGTTGGCCAAGGTTGCAATTGTCCGTCAATCTTTTAGTGCCTCTCGAAGCAGTGAATCGGGGGCTAATAACCAACAAGTTGTCGAACTTGAAAATGCCTTAAAAAACTCAGAATTTGAGCTGTTTTATCAACCTCAAATGGATTTGGCCTCGGGCAACCTAATTGGTGCAGAAGCCCTATTGCGGTGGAATTCTCCTGCGAAAGGCTATATTTCACCGGTACAGTTTATTCCCATTGCTGAAGAGGCAGGCTTTATTCTGAAGCTAGGACAGTGGGTGTTGACAGAAGTGTGTCATCAGTTTGAGGCTTGGAAATCCCAAGGATTGCAGCCCGTCCGCGTTGCGGTTAATCTTTCCAGTCTTCAGTTTGAGGATCCTAATTTAGAGGGTTATATTACTCAGCTCCTGCAGGAGGCCGATATTGCCCCCCAGTATTTAGAGGTGGAATTAACCGAATCTCTCTTGGTCAAAGATGTTGAAGCCACCGTGCAGCGCCTTAATCAACTGCGAGAGATGGATATTACGGTTGCCATTGATGACTTTGGCACAGGCTATGCTTCTCTGGGATATCTGCAGCATTTTCCGTTTGACATTCTCAAGCTCGATCGCTGTTTTATCTCCGATGTCAACCACAATTCTAGTAATGCGGCCATTGTGAGCGCTGTGATTCAAATGGCCCATGATTTAGGGCTCAAGGTGATTGCCGAGGGTGTTGAAACGGAAAGTGAACTTCAATTTCTCCGTGAGCACCACTGTGATGCCATGCAGGGCTATCTGATTAGTCGCCCGTTGTCGATTGAGGATTTTGACCAATTTCGTCGTCAAATCTGCTCGTAGCTCACTATCGATTGTGAGCCGTTGCTCTACCATGGCATCTGTTGGATATTGAGCTAGCTTGGGCAATGGTTAATGCTGTTTCTTTGCTGTTGCGCCAAGGGCGGCTGGTACGCGCTGGTTCCTTGGGTGAACCGGCGGGCGAACTGGTGGATATTGCGATCGCTGATGGGGAAATTCAGGCGATCGCCCCCCGTTTAAACATCACCGCCGAGACCGAAATGGACTTGGCCGGACGGCTGGTCAGCCCCCCCTTTGTTGAGTCCCACATTCACCTCGACTCGGCCCTCACGGCGGGGCAACCCCGCTGGAACCAAAGCGGCACCTTGTTTGAGGGCATCGATATTTGGCGAGAGCGCAAGCAATCTCTCACCATTGAAGACGTTAAAACCCGCGCCTTGGCAGCCCTCAAGCTGCAGGCCAGCCAAGGAACCTTGTTTGTCCGTAGCCATGCTGACGTGAGTGAGGCCAGCCTGATCCCGCTCAAGGCCCTATTAGAGGTGCGCGAAGCCGTCAAAGATTGGCTCACCCTACAGGTGGTGGCCTTTCCCCAGGATGGGATTTACAGTGCCCCCGGCAATGTTGAACGGCTCGAAGAAGCCTTGAAATTGGGGGCTGATGTAATTGGGGGCATTCCCCATTACGAGCTCACCCGAGAAGATGGGGTGCGTTCAGTGCACCGGATTTTTGATTTGGCAGAACAGTACGATCGCCTGATCGATATCCACTGCGACGAAATTGATGATGACCAGTCTCGGTTTTTAGAGGTGGTGGTGGCTGAGGCAGTGCGCCGACAAATGGGGGGCCGGGTTACCGCCAGCCACACCACAGCCCTGGGGTCCTATAACAATGCCTATGCCTTTAAATTGATGGGCTTCATGGCGCGATCGCCCATCAATATTGTGGCAAATCCCCTGATTAACCTCACCCTGCAAGGGCGCACCGACACCTATCCGAAGCGACGGGGCCTCACCCGCGTTAAAGAACTCTGGCAACAGGGCATTAATGTCAGCTTGGGCAATGATTGTATTCAAGACCCGTGGTATAGCTTAGGCAGCGGCAACTTATTAGAAGTCGCTTCCATGGCCGTCCATGGCTGCCAGATGACGGGACGGGACGAGCTACGAGCCTGCTATCAGATGATTACTGAGAATGGTGCAAAAACCCTGGGGGTGGGTCATCAGTATGGTGTAGAGGTCGGCCAGCCAGCGAATTTAATTGTGCTAGAAGCGACCGATACGATTGCGGCGATTCAATATCGGGCGACTATTTCTACAGTAATTTCACGGGGAAAGCTCCTTGTCACCACCACCCCTGCCCAAACGACTTGGCAATAAAATGGATGACCATCGTCTTTCCTACCAGACAATGTCACTTTTTGGGCCATGGAGAATTTCATAAAAGCCCTAACTCCGTGAATATCTCATGAAGAGCAGTTTTACGGGTGCGAGATTGTGCGTAAGCTGGTCACAATAGAATTTAGGGAGTTCTTGACAATCGACAGCGTTATCTTTGGTTGCTCCGAAAAGACCAGGGGCGTCTCCTTGCCCCATAGGATTCGGAGTGGGCCAGGGCAAACGTACATTCAACGAAAACTCAGCCATTCGCCCAGGGCGGTTCATCAATTGAAAAAACGAGTCTGCGTTTTTCCTGCGGAGCGGGCTAACGGATCGGTCAGATAAGCGTTGAATAGGGGCAATAGTCAGTGTCGCGGGTGCAGTTTCCATGGCCAAGAAAATTCTCGGTGGTCGCTATCGCATCCTCTACCATCTAGGGGGTGGTGGGTTTGGGCAGACCTATTTAGCAGAAGATCGACACCTCCCTGGTCAGCCTCGGTGCGTGGTCAAGCAGTTGCAGCCTCGGGCGACGGATGCCATTTCTTTGGAGTCCGCCCGTCGTTTGTTTGATGCCGAGGCGGATGCCCTCTACCAGTTAGGGAGCCATCCTCAAATCCCCATGTTGCTGGCGCACTTCGAAGAAAATGCCCAGTTTTACTTGGTGCAGGAATATGTCGAAGGTTCGCTCCTGACGGAAGAGGTGCGTCCGGGTCAGCAGATTTCTGAAGACCGTGTCATTGATTTATTGCAAGATCTGCTGGGTACCCTCCGCTCGGTTCACCAGCAGCAGGTGATTCACCGCGATATCAAGCCCTCCAATTTGATTCGCCGCCACAGCGATCGCAAGGTGGTACTGATTGATTTTGGGGCGGTCAAGCAGGTGAGTAGCCAGCCGCTAGAGATGAATGGTCAGGTCAGTATTACCGTCGCCATTGGTTCCCTGGGGTATATGCCCAATGAGCAGTTGGCCGGACAGCCCACCCTCAGCAGCGATATTTATGCGATTGGGATGTTGGCGATTCAAGCGCTGACGGGCCTAGAGCCCAAACGCTTGCCCAAAGATCCCCGCACCAGCGAAATCATGTGGCGGGAGCTGGTGACCGTGAAACCCGCCCTAGCCGACATCATTGATACCATGGTGCGCTATGACTTCCGCCAGCGGTACCCCTCAGCGGTAGAAGCTTTTGCCGCGCTCAACGTTCTTAACCCAGCCAGTGCTCCGACCTCTGGCTTTAACGACAAGGCGACCTCAGACCAGGGTGAATCCCTGTCTGATCCCTCCGGCAGCTATCTGACCTGGCTAGAGCGGGCCGACGAACTCTTTCAACAAAGCCAATTTAACGATGCCGTCCGCTGGTACACCAAAGTGGTGCAAATCCAGCCGAGCGATCTGACCGCCTGGTTTAAATTAGCCATGGCCCAGGAAAATCTCAATCACTACGAAGCGGCGCTGACGGCCTATGATCGCGTGCTCCAGCATCAACCCGACGATTACTTGGCCTGGTTAAAGCGGGGCAAGGTGCTAGAAAATCTACAGCGTTTCGACGGGGCATTGGCCGCCTACGACGAGGTGTTGCGCCTCCAACCGGATAACTACTGGATCTGGAACGATCGCGGCCAAATCTTGGAACAACTCAGTCAACTCGAAATGGCGATCACCTCCTATAGCCGGGCCGTACAACTGAAGGCAGATTTTCAACTGGCCCTTGCCAACCGCAAGCGGCTGTTGGTTGCCCTAAAACGGGTGGAAGAACTCTATACCCTGAACCACTATGAAGATGCGATCTCGGCCTGTGACCAGGCGATCGCTGACGACCCCAATGACGCCAATGCCTGGCTACTGCGGGGGATGGCCCTAGAGAGCCTGCGGCAGCTCCCCGACGCGGCTCGCGCCTATAACCGGGTGGTGCAAATTCAACCCCAAGACCATGTCACCTGGTTCAAGCTGGGCTGCATTCTCGATACGTTAAAGCGTCCTCAACCGGCGACGGTGGCCTTTGGCAATGTGGTGCGACTCCAGCCCAAAAATCACTGGGCTTGGCATCAGTGGGGGTGCATGTTAGAGCAGAACCATAAACTCAAAGAAGCCCTATCGGCCTATCAACAAGCCTTAACCCTGAAGCCCGATTTTCAAATTGCTCGGGATGCCCATCAGCGGGTGGTGAGCGAGGCGATGACCTCGGCACAGACGATCCAGACCAAACCGTAGTGATGGGGGACGCCTCCTGAATGGCCAGTGCGCCTATCGCCAGTGGCTAGCGATCTTTTGAGTAGTACAATTGAATTGATTGAGCCCAGCGGTAGTATCGCAGTCGTCAGTTCAAGCGAGGACAGGACTGCCATCCCTTTTGCCCCTACGTCAAGCATCAGCGCGATCCGAGGTGTCCTAGGCAAAGGGGCCAGCGCTATATTACCGCTATGGTTATCTGATATTGAGTTTTAACTGATTTGCTGGAGGCAATATGGCAGAACTAAATGGTGGCAGTGCGATCGCCCCTCAGCCCGAGATGAATACTGATGAGGTCAGTGCCGCCACTGCACCCGCTGATGCAGTGGACGAGCAGGCCATCGATGCTACCTTTGCGGCCCTCAAAACCCTTTTGAGCACGGTGGAAAAACTCCAAAAAGCCCGCCAGAGCGTCGGGGACATCAAGCCGCTACTGATTCGCCTATTGGATGGGGAAATGCTGTCAGGGCAAGAATTGGAAGACCTGAAGGGGGGTATTGGCGGTTTGGGGAAGCTGGTGAGGCTCTACAGCGATTACCAGGACGCACTGGACCAGGCCCAGCCCGCCCGTGAATTACTCGATGACATCCTCAAAACCCCGTCCCAGGCTGAGGCATAACCGTTCGAGGGGTATTGTTCAATTGCCCTTGCGCGCCCCCTTGCGCCGTGTTCTCAAATCCCCTTAGTCCTTGGCTTCAGGGGCCTCAGGGGGCTCCGCTGGTGTCGAAGTGACATTATCCACCGCTACATCTAAGGCGTAGTCAACGGGGCTATCGCCCGTAGAGACCACCACAATTTCGTAATAGCCCGACTGGGGCAGTTCCCCCGACCAGGTGCGCTCTGAGGAGTCGGCCAATAAATAGGGCACTGCATCGGTGGGGCTTGGTACATATAGCGAGAGCTGGGTGCTGCCTTGGGGGGCTTGGAGGTTGAGGCGCAGCAGTTGGCCTGCGCTCAAACTCAGGGTGTAGACGCGACCGGCACCGGCATCGAGGCGATCGCGCACGGACTGGCCATAGGTCCCTTGCTCAAACTGAATTTCTTCAAGGCGATCCCCCGACTGGATCGCCTGCACCGTATGCTCTGCTAGGCCGTACCAGATTTGGCCGATGGGTTGATCGATAAAGTCTTGGTTCACCTGCTCAGGAAAGAGCTGGGCAAATTGGGCATCGGTGAGGTCATAGAGGGCGCGACTGCTGACATAGAGCTGATTCACCGCTTGTCGCCAGCGATCGCGATCATTGGCACTATAGACCCCGAGCCCCTGGCGAGCCCGATTATCCAAATTGCGCTCCAGTAGATCCAGCCCCTCTAGGGCAATGGCATCCCAATTACCGCGCATCTGCGCATCCTCCGGGCTATCGGTGAGGGCTTTCCCCTGCATGTCGGGATAGCGCTCGTAAAACAGCTGATCGGTCAGCCCCACCAAAAACCGCTCATCAATGCCCAGGTCCTGGCGCTGCTGTCGAATCGCCGCTTTGCGAGCCTGCTCCTCATTAGAAAAGGCGGGATTTTGCACCTGGGTTGGTGTGGAGTCGGTTCCGGCATTGCCCGCCGGCTCCCAGCGATTGGCCACCCACCACACCAGACCGACAGCCCCAACCACCAACCCGAGCCCCAGAAATGCCGATAAACAGCCACTACCGCCAGGTTTGGTTTTGGGACGGGGGGGGAGG
>CAYGVA010000198.1:0-7570 GCA_964353225.1 uncultured Leptolyngbya sp. | reverse complement strand
TTTTCAATATTTTTGTGGTTATGGGGATCCCCGGATTAATCACGAACTTGCCCGTACCGGAATCTGTAATCAGCCAAGGGATTCCCACCTTGATTTCTGCGTCCCTGATGATGTTTTTTGTCGCCCAAGACAATAAGGTCACCATCTGGGAAGGCTGGTTATTTTTGATGTTTTACATCTGGTTTATCGGCACCACCTTCAATCTGCTTTAAAAAAAGTGTGGTGCAATGGCACTCAATTTCACAGGTCCCTTAGGACTCAACCGCATCAGTTGATGGACTATGCCGGTTTCTGGTTCCCTTGCTCCTGCTGCCCCCTAGCTATCCGCAATAGTGTGGAAATGCCATCAGTTAATCAGGTTGATGGGCCTCGGCGGCGGCCTTAGACAGCTCTAAATACCGATGTAAATACTCCGTCGTTACCCCATGGAGCAACAAATCGCGGGCAGCCTCGAAGGGACTGTTGGGGGCTAAGGGATGGCGATTGATGATGACGTGGTTCCAGCGATAATCTTGGGTGATGGCACTGACGTAGCAGCCAAAGTTTTCGTCAAATTGCAGGGACAGTACGGCCCGCTCAAACTCGCGGTTGGTCAACAGCAGGGAGTAAAACACCTTGAAGAGCTCGATCGCCGACTCCAAATCTAAGATGCGGTGCCAGCGGCGGGTAAAGTCGATATTCACCTTGACGGGCTGCACCGCTTCAAAGGTCACGCCCCGTCGGTGGACTTGGTCTAACCAGTCGGGATGGCGCTGCTGGGCTTGGTGAAAATCGTAGACAAAGTTGTAGAGAATAAGGTCATGTTCTAGGAAGGCGTTCTTCGCTAGGTCCCCTACGGTAACGGGGTAGAGGGGCGACTTAGGAATCTTTGGATCCGGGCCATTGTCTACCAAAAAATTGATGATGTTCGAGCCTAACCCAATGTGGCGCACGATCAGATAACAGGCTTCGGGGGAGACCCAGGTTTTGAGAAACCAGGCTGCCGAGCGATGCATCAGCCCATAGTGCTTGAACTCAAAGGGCAAGATGCGCTTCATCACCAGAATTATCGCCAAGCAGAGGTTAGAGAGCCAGCGAATCGGGTGGAGTAAATAGATCCGACTCCAGCTTTTGAGATCGTTCAGCATGTGGGCCTTTGCCTCTGGATCCACTGGAATCGCTTGGTCCAGATACAACACATCCCAACCGTTGGGGTCGAGGCGATCGTAGGGTTCGGCTTGGTATAGGGAAGCGGTCACCGGGGCAGAGGTCGAGGTCATAGCAGCGAGTGGATGGCGGCAATATCATGGGGCCAGGGAGGGGCGTTGCCCTCATCCCTCACCGGATAACTGATGAGGGCTTGTTAGGGACTTTCGCCCAACGCTGGCCTGCCAATACCTTAATGGCGATCGCTGGGTTCTCCATCGCCAGGGCAGGCGATTCATGGGCTGGAACCTTAGTTTGACAAGGCCAGGGTATTTTGAGGTAAGGCTTTTTTCTCAGGGGTCATGGCCAGCAATGGGTTGGGCTAGGCAATTTTAGGGTGCCAACCGCTTAGATTGCATCGGTTGCTAAGGTAGGCTGGGGAATGGTTAAACCTGGCTCAGTTCAGCGATACCCGTTGGCCCGATCAGGGTAATGGCAGCACGCTGTAGATGCAGGGCAAGCTACCCCAGGGCGCAACTGCGCAACCACAGTTTAATGTTTTGGTATTTGAGAGGATTGATCTGTGTCTCGTCGTTATTTTTTCACCTCAGAATCTGTCACAGAAGGGCATCCCGATAAAATTTGTGACCAGATCTCAGATACCATCCTGGATGCGTTACTGAGCCAAGACCCCAAAAGTCGCGTTGCGGCGGAGGTTGTGGTCAACACCGGTTTGGTTTTGGTGACGGGGGAAATCTCGTCCAATGCCCAGGTTAATTACGTCAATTTAGTCCGCCAAAAAATTGCTGAGATTGGCTATACCGATGCCACCAATAATGGGTTCTCCGCCGATAGTTGCTCGGTCCTGATCGCCCTAGACGAACAGTCCCAGGACATTGCCCAAGGGGTTGATAAAGCCATTGAAACCCGTGAGGACGCCAGCGAAGAGATTTGGGACACGATCGGGGCCGGTGACCAAGGCTTAATGTTTGGGTTTGCCTGCAACGAAACCCCCGAGTTAATGCCCTTGCCCATTAGCTTGGCCCACCGCATTTCGCTACAGCTTTCGGTGGCTCGCAAGTCGGGTCAGTTGGCCTACCTGCGCCCTGACGGCAAAACCCAAGTCACCGTCATCTACGAAGACGGTCGCCCCGTGGGCATCGACACCATTTTGGTCTCAACCCAGCACACAGAAACCATTGATGACATCACCGATGGGGCTGCGGTGCAGGAACGGATTAAATCAGATCTGTGGACCCATGTGGTGCTGCCCATCTTTGCAGACTTGGCGGTGAAGCCTGATGACAGCACCCGCTTTTTGGTAAACCCCACCGGTAAGTTTGTGATTGGTGGCCCCCAGGGCGATTCCGGTTTGACGGGGCGTAAAATCATTGTCGATACCTACGGCGGCTACTCCCGCCACGGTGGCGGTGCCTTCTCGGGTAAGGATCCCACCAAGGTAGATCGCAGTGCCGCCTATGTCTCTCGCTACGTGGCCAAAAACATTGTGGCGGCGGGTCTAGCGGAGAAATGTGAGGTGCAACTCAGCTATGCCATCGGCGTGGCCCGCCCGGTGAGCATTTTTGTCGAAACCTTTGGTACGGGCACCGTTGATGATGAGCTTCTGCTGGATCTAGTGCAGGCGCACTTTGAGTTGCGACCGGCGGGGATTATCCATACCTTTAATCTGCAGGCGCTACCGGGCGATCGCCAGGGCCGCTTCTTCCAAGAGGTGGCGGCCTATGGTCACTTTGGCCGCACTGATCTCGACCTGCCTTGGGAAAAGACAGATAAGGCCGATCTACTGAAGGCGGCAGCATCAAAATCCTTGGCCGGGGCCGGGGTCTAAACCCGGTCGATACTCAATCAGGGGGGACAATGGCGGTACTAACCTATGCCCTCAAAGAATGGGCGATCGCAACGGAAGCACTCCTAGCCGGGGAGCTAAGCCTGCTCCTACGCAAGGGCGGCATCCGAGAGTCTGGGGGGCACTTTACCGTGCAGAGCCCCCATGTTGCCCTATTCCCAACGATAGAGCACCAAAAGCCGCAATGGCTCAAGCCTGCTTATCGGCATCAGATTGCCGCTACGCCCCCCCAACTTCGGCCCGAATCCGTAACCTTTGCGGGTTGGGCCGAGATTACTGAGGTCATTCCCCTCAGGGAGCCCGATGGAGTGGCCAAGCTGACCCCGTTCCATATTTGGACGGAATCGTGGGCAATGGAACGGCTGGCGTGGAAACCGCAGCAACCACTCTTGGCCCTCTGCCTCAGGGCATATCGATTTTCTGAACCCCATTCAGTGGCGTATCAAGCGCACTTTAGAGGCTGTCGATCGTGGTTGGCATTGCCATCACCGCTAGAAATGATGGATAGTCAGCCCGTGCTGAGCGATGTCGTCTATGGTGAGCGATTGGCCGCTATTCAGGCGGTTGTGTAAACAGGTTTTGCGGCATCAAAGAACGCCAACCTCATCTGGGGAACTGATGTATTGTCGGTGGGGAATCTCGATCACAAATGTTGTCCCTTGCCCTGGTGACGAAAAGCACTGAAGCGTACCACGGTGCTTTTGAGTAATGATTTGATGGCTAATGGACATGCCTATTCCGGTTCCTTTCCCGATAGGTTTAGTGGTGAAGAAAGGATCGAAAATACGATGTCTAATCGCCTCTGGAATACCGGGTCCATTATCAACAATATGGATGGCAATGCGATCTGAATCATCAGAGCAGAGCAATATTGTCCGAATCGTGATAGCACTTGGAAACTGCTGAATGGCTTCTGCAGAGCGATGGCTATCCCGTTCTTCTAGGGCATCTAGAGCATTAGCCAAAATATTCATCAGCACTTGATTCAGTTGCCCCGGATAGCATTCTACCAAGGGTAGATCGCTGTACTGTTTTATAACTTGGATGGCTGGACGCTTAGATGTTGCTTTAAGTCGGTGTTCTAGAATCACTAGGGTGCTATCAAGACCGGAATGGATATCGACTTCTTTGCAATCTGACTCATCTAATCGAGAGAAATTCCGAAGGGAGTTGACGATTTGACGAATGCGATCAGCACCTATCCTCATGGAAGCTAGGCTTTTTGGTAGATCTTCCTTTAAGAACTCTAAATCGATGGCTTCAATTTCATCTTCAATAACGGGTGAGGGATCCGGATAATGCGCTTCATAAAGCTCGACTAAGTTCAGTAAATCTTGTGCATATTGATGGGTCGGCGCAATGTTTCCATAGATGAAGTTAACGGGATTATTAATTTCATGGGCGACCCCGGCCACCAGTTGCCCTAGGGAGGACATTTTTTCATTCTGGATCATTTGCAATTGGGTGTATTGCAATTCTTGAAGTGCCTGTTCTAGTTCCTGGGCCTTTTGTTGTAAGGTCACTTCTGCAACCTTGCGCTCAGTAATGCTTAAACCGGTTCCTCGAAAACCCGTAACCTCACCGTGATCATTCAGAATGGGCACACCACTCACCGCTTCCCAAGCCACTTCTCCCGACGGTAAAACGTTGCGATGTTCGAGGGTGAAAGCCGATTTATTCCTTGCTGCCGTTTGAACCATGGCTTCCACATGGGCGATATCTGCTGGGAGCATGAACTCAAACGCGGTATGTCCCAGAAGTTCATCGGGACGATATCCTTTGACGTTTTTGGCCCGTTCGGTGGCAAAGGTATAGATGCCGTCCGCCGTGATTTCCCAAATGTATTCCCCAGCGGCATCGGTTACATCACGGAACCGTTGCTCACTTTCCCGCAGGGATGTTTCTATGGCTTTGCGATCGCTAATATCTTGGGCTAAGCCAATCAAGCCGATCATCTTATTGTCGGTGTCGCGGAGGGGTGTTTTGGTGGTAAGATAAGTCCGTTTCCCTAAGTCGGTGAGAATACTTTCTTCATACTGCTGTGTTGTTTCCCGTTCGATTACCTCTTGATCTTTTTGGATAAGG
Source organism: uncultured Leptolyngbya sp. (assembly GCA_964353225.1). GTDB lineage: Bacteria > Cyanobacteriota > Cyanobacteriia > Phormidesmidales > Phormidesmidaceae > PCC-6406. Next base: position 2,493 of record CAYGVA010000198.1, on the reverse strand, counting down.
GAAATGGCCACTTCTGGGAGAAAAAAATCTGAATCGGTTTTGCCAATCACCTCAGCAATAGACTTGCCAAGGAAATTTGCCAGATTAGAGTTCAGGGCAATATAGCGGCCTGCCAAGTCTTTTGCAAAGAAAAATCCAGGGATTGTTTCTAATACAGAGTTGAGTAAGACATTAGCTTCTTTTAACGCATCTTCAGCTGTTTGACGTTCGGCTGCCAGTCGCTTTCTCTCGCTAATATCTCGTACCACTGCCAACATATGGGGCTCCCCATCATATAAAAAGGGAGCGCCCGTCACCTCAATGTCAATTAGGGTTCCATCTTTATGGATATCTACAGCTTCGCCAAACGACCGCTTGCCTGCCCTGATGGTCTCCAACAGCTCAGAAAACTCAGCGTCAGAACTGACGTAATCTGCTGGGCTGAGTTGCATGAATTCTTCATGGGTATAGCCATATATCTTGCAGGCTGCAGGATTTACAGCAATGGCTTTACCTGTGTCTAAGTCGCTGATGAAAATACCATCGTTGATCGACTCAAAAATACTACGGTACTGAGCTTCCTGTTGCTTTAATGCCGCTTCTGTTGCTTTGCGATCGCCAATTTCGCGCCAAGTGCAGTGGAGAATTTGTCGTCCACCGTTCTCAATGCGGTTTAGCAGCACCTCGACCCAGAACGCTTCACCATCCAGCCGTCGATACACCCATTCCAATTGGTAGCTCCCTTGTTGCAAAGCCAGGGAAATCATAGCGTTGCCTTTATCAAGGGAAGATTGTCCATCGGGTTGACATGCGGGCGATAGCCTAGATGGATGTAAGGCTAGTAATTCATCCTTGCTCCTACATCCCATCATGCGGACAGCGGCCTGATTGCAATCGATGAACACGCCATTTTCTATCAATAAGATGGCGTCCGTGGACTCTTCGAATAATTGCCTAAATAGTGGTTCAGGATTTTCGAATTCGGCAATAATGTCTGCGCGTTCGGTGGTTGTTTCACCCTTGGCAAGGCTCTGTTCCCAGCACTGCACCGCTTGACTCAGGACCGTCGTTTGCTGTTCTAGCGTCGTTTGAGCGGCCTGGGCTGATTGCAATAGTTGGCACAACAGTGTTTTTTGCCCTTGATTGTCTATGTCTAATGCTAAGCAGCTTGCCTCTGCCTGCTGTAGCTTTTGCTTCAAGGTTCGATGCGCCTCTGCTAAGGCGTCTCGGCTGGGGAGAGAATTGTGACGCAGCATAGTCATTACTGCCCTGATCGGTGAGTTAAGGGCTGTGTCATCCAGGGGATCGGTATTCTCTGTTTGAGCCATTCCAACAGAGTGCCTTAGAAGCATATAGTGCCCCATCGTAAAATCATTCTCTCGATCTCGACACGGGCTATCTACCCTGAGGGGCTGATAAAAACGATACCCAGCCCTCGGAAATCGCCCTGGCAGAGGCGTAGTGTTAATGCCCTCAAGGCAGAAAACTGTCTTGGTTCAAACCGATCGGCTGAGGCGAAAATTGTGGTGAACCATGGTCCGCTTCGCCTGGGGACATTTGGATTGCCCCCGCCCCGCGCTCTGCACGTCCTTGCGGCCTACCACCCGGACGCAGCGCTGTCCTGGACCTTGCAGATGGTGTTCCTGGCTGAGTCGTTGCAACGATCGGTTCGTAGAGATTTCGTGACAGCCGTTCAACAGGAGCGCCAGGTTTGGCATGGACCATGGGGGGGCATAATCACTTTTTTCTCTGCCCCATGAATCAACTTTAGTGCTCAATCGACAAGAATTAGGAGGACTGAGACGCCATGAAAAAATCATCCATGTGGGCAAAGAGTTGATCGACGATCGCTGGGGTCGTAAATGGATTGAGCAACACCGCCTTTAACCATCGCTGCTGTCGATAGATCGGCAGTGAGATAAACCCCTGCCCGACGGTCAACAGATATCGCTGCAAATCCTGGTTCCACTGATCCCAGGTGTCTGGAGATCGCCCCTCAGGACAGCCCCGAAAGCAAATCACATTCATTTCCGGCTCCGTCGCCAGCGCTAAATAGGGCCGCTGGCGAATGGCCGCGACAAAGTGGTTGGTGAGAGCATGGCTGGCGTCAATCAGGGCTTCGCACCCCTTCAGCCCGAGGTGTTGCAAAGAGAGCCAGCGCTTGAGCACATCGGCATGGCGCGTGCCAGGGAACCTATCAAATTAAATGCGGATGAAAGGACTTGAACCTTCACGTCGCGAGGACACTAGAACCTAAATCTAGCGCGTCTACCAATTCCGCCACATCCGCATGTCAGTAATACATAGTATCAGGTGATCAAGAATTGCGGAGGGATTAAATCCTCATTCTTTAGGACACCGAAGATCGCTCTGAGGCTTTTTGCAGAGGCAAAGTGACTCACAATCTTGGTCTAACTCAATTGGCGACGGCTAGACCGCCCTATCCCCAACGCCCCGTAGCCCGCTAAAATACGTAAAGTTTCTTTGAGCACACCACAGCGAATGCGAGTTGCG
>CAYGVA010000197.1:0-7593 GCA_964353225.1 uncultured Leptolyngbya sp. | reverse complement strand
ACTGACCCCACTTTATGGACCGAAAACCCTATACCAGCAAAGGTTTAGGGTTTTCTTCGGAATCTGCGACTGGGACAAGCACTTCCTGTAAAGATTCAGTAACTTTGCAGGGGTATACAGTTCGCATTCAAATGGCAATCTTTCGTCATGAAAATGACTAGGGTGTGGCTATCCACCTCGGCCCCAACAAATGGGCTGGAAATAGCCTACGGGCTAACCATTAATCACAAATTCCATGAGCTGCCCCTGGGAGCTGCCAAACCGCAGTTGGGTGCCGGGGTTAAGGGCAACTTCCTGGCGGTGAACATGATGCCAACCCTGATCTGATTGACAGAGAGTGCCATAGCGTGAGTAATCGCGCAGGTAATAGGCTTTTGTCGCGGTTGCCGTGGCTGATGCTGGGGTCTGGCGGCAAAAAATCTCCGCATGTTTACTCGACACCCACGGTTCCTGGATGACAAGGTCATTTTCGGGCAATCGCCCCACCCGCATTAATCCCCGGTAAATGGGCCACACCTTATTGGGGTTTTCTACCGCCCGAATGGCCGCAATTTGAGTGGGGGTTTCAGTGACCCCTGGTAATCGCGTCACCTCTGTTTGGGTGATCGCCAACAATTGGCCATCAAAATCCGGGTGCATGTAGAGTACCGGCAACGTCCAAGCCGGTTGGTTGAATTTGTAGAGGGTGAGGAGTTGCTGGCGGGCGATCGCCACCGCCCGATCCACCGGCTGCCGCTCTGCCAAGGCTTGGGCAAAGGCTTGGATAAACCCCAGCGCCTCCTCATCGGCAATCGAGTCCCGCATCGCCAACACAGCGGGGACCCCATGGTGTAACAACACCTCTGCTAGGCTACTGCGCGGAATCGGGGTCGCCCCTCGCTGGTCCGGTTGTGCCCCCCAACAGGTATTAAAGACGGCTACTTTGACTCGGCAACGGGTGAGCACCTGGGCCAACTCCGTACCATTCACGGTGGCTCCGGGTTGCAAAAAGAGGAGTCCCCCGTCGGGGGCGGGGATACCATGGCCCGCATAGAAAAAGATGTTGTATTGCCCCCGCTCCAGCGCCTGTACCAATTGAGCCGGTGAGGGTTGTAGAAGGGTATCGACCTGACAAGGCACCGCCGCTCCTCGACGGATGGCCGAGGAGAGCTCCCCTTGCAATAGGCTTTTGAGGGTCTCAGCTTCCGTCTGAAGCTGGAGGGCGGCCAGGGTTGGTGTCGTTGCCGGGGCTCCCCCCGGCACATCGTCTTGCCCGAGCACCAGGAGGATTTTTAAACTCCGATCTAGGGAGAGAGTTGGTAGCGGATCGACATCGCTAGTGGTGCGGCTAAAGCGAATCGACTCATTCAAAGAAAAGGCTTGCCGACCCGGCTGGGACTGAATGATCTCCCAGGGAATCGAAATTAAATCGGGGGCGCGAATATCCAGGCAGACGCGCAACGGCTTGGCTTGCCCCATGGCAATGCCCTGGCTTTGGTCAAGGCTACTTTGGATTGGACCATCAAATAACCATTGCCAGAGGTTAACCCCCAGGGTCTGCATCAATCGACCGGTATAGCCTTTAGGGCTTCCCTCGCCGCCATCGCTGTCGGTCAAATTGTCGAGCACAAACTGAGGCACGTAGGCCGATGGAACGTGGGGCACCTGGGGGAGCCCCCGCAGGGAGAATAATTCTAGCCAGGTTTGCCACAGACCCGCTAGATCCGTTGACCAGATTTGGTCATGGTGGACGTAGCCCCCTGGATAGGGCGATTCCAATACCCACAGGGCATAGTGATCGGTCTCGGCTGAGGAGAGCCGCTCGATCGCAAGGCGAAAACAAATGGAATCAGCAGGGGGCATTAGGTCTGGGGCTTAACTAAGGTGGTTTTTATATCGCTTTGGCCACTTTGCTGAGGACACCGAGAATAGGTTCTGATGCTTTGGGCAAAAACACCGCGCCCCGCAGGCTGGTCCTAACCGGACTGGCAACGGCTATACAACCCTCGCTAGCCGTGCGATTTGGACGCGGTCGAGTTGGTGGGGACAGGGGTTGGGCCAACCCATGCCGAACCATCGGTATTGAGCTGAAGGGTTCACCGCTATGGACAAGGGGAACTTACAGGCGTAGCCCCTAGGCGATCGCTGACCTGACGGAGGGTTTCTTCGAGAATCCACCCCTCTTCCCCTGGCCGAGCCCAAGGGACGCCAGATGAAAAGCTGTCGGTTGAGGTTGACTCGGTCGTCGATGCCGCCCCTGGAGACGTTGCGCCCACCTGGGGGTCCTCACCGGGCACCGTACATACCCGTAAACGCACCCATAGCTGATTGTCTGAGGTTTTCTGCCGCCTGACAACTTCCACATGGCTCCCCACCGGTAAGGGTCGCTTCGGCTGATCCACCGCTGGATTGGGTTGTGCTGGCGGTACCTCCGCTGTGATGGCCAAATCCTCCGTCGGGGCAGCGCTATTGGCGGGGAGCCGCTGCAACTGCAATATATCCCCCACCACGAGCGCTTCTAGGGACGTGACCGCTGTCGGTTGAGGGGGCGAGGCTGAAGGAGACAAGGTGGTGCGTTCTCCAGGGGTAGAGTCTGGCTCAGGCCCCTGGGACTGGGTTGTTGTTCCCCAGAAGCGTAGCCCCAACCCACTGACGAGGGCCGCTACCGCCAAGGCTCCGATGAGCCAGACCCAAGTGCCCCGCTGAGGATTGGACTGAATCTGGGTGGGTGGCTGCACTACCGCTACCGATATCGGGGTGTCGGGCCGATCTGCGAGGGCTAGGCTGGGGGACAAAACCGGCCCGTTTGGGTCGGGTTGCCCGGTGAGATGTAATAGGGCAACGGTGACATTGTCATGGCCATTATGGGTATTGGCCAACTGAATGAGCCGTTGGCCAAAGCGCGGCAGTGGCTGGGACTTGGTGAGGAAGGGGGCCAATTCCTGAAGCCAGAGCCTTTCCACCAGATCATTGTCGCTGAGGCCGTCGGAACATAGCAGCACTAGGGTCTCTTCCACCAATACATGCATCTGCACCGTGGGGTGCAGATGGCGGGAGTCGGCCATGCCCAGAGCCTGTACCAAGGAGCCTGCCCCTGGATTGAGCAGGGCATCCCGGTAGAGATTATGGCCTAGGCGCATATCGCGCGTGGCCACATCGTCATCTAGGGTGAGTTGCCGACAACTATAGGGACGAATGCGATAGGCGCGGCTATCGCCTAAATGGGCCAAATATAGCCGTGCCCCGTACACCACCGCTAGCACCAGGGTGGTGCCCATGCGATCGCGGGCTTGGCGCTGGGCCAGATCATTTTGTGCCGAGATGCGCTGATTGGCGGCTAAGGTGGCTTGTTTGAGGGCTGTCTCCAATTGTTCATGGGACAAATCAGGGGCCTGCAATTGCAGTTGTAACTGCTCGACCACCTCATCAATGGCTAGCCTGGAAGCCACATCCCCCCCTTGATGACCGCCAATGCCATCACAGACCACCACGAGCGGGGCGGGGGTGGCCGAATTCACCGTGCTCGCCTGAGTTTGGCCGCTCTGATGGGTGCCGCTGGGGGGATAGCAGGCGTCCTCATTTCGTTTTCGGGTGGGACCCTGGTCGCTGTAAGTGACCCAATTGGCTGTGCGGTGCTCCCCTCGGGAGCGGGTTTCAATGGCCCGTATTAAGGAGTGAACAAGAGCCGTAGCCGTGATCTGCCCGCCCCGTAGGCGGGTCACCAAAGGCGATAGGTAGCCCTGAAGCGCTGGTTGGGCATTTGCCAGTAAAGGCTGCCACATCTCCCCTAGCTCGGTCAGCGCTAGCGGTTCCGTATCCCCTTGCAGGGCCAAAAAACGGAGATCTGCGCCATCCACCCGCACCAAGTCGGTTTGCCGGAACGTGGTGTTCACCCCGGTAGCCGTCATTGGTTCCCAGAGCCTAGCCCATTGCCATAGCCAAGTGAGCTGGTGGAGCGCAGAGGCCGTTGGCCAAGCCGCTGCCAGGGTAGGCAATAGGGTGGGTTCTACCTGCTTTGGCTTTGCCAACCGCACCGGAATATCTTCTAGGAGGAGAACCTCAGCCCCAGTAACGGTGCTGAAGTAGGCAAACGGTCGAGGAATGGCGGTGGTAAAGGGTGAGAGGGTGAGATAAGGCCGTGCTAGGGTGGGTGCTATCTCGAGGGGAAGGGGCGATCGCGCAGGCCGCGTATCTAGCCAGAGTTGTGGCTGCACCACCCGGTATCGCTCATTGACCAGGCGATCGCCAGTAAACTCATGGGCTCCCGAACCCACTGCCCATAGGTAGCGCTTGATCAGGGGCCAATGACAAGCCTTACACACTACCTGATCCGCTGAATTCTCTACCTGGCAGTTGGGGTTAAAACAGTTAATCACCGGGTCTCAAGGGTACAGTGGCGATCAATGGCGTTAGCGCTGGCACTTCAGGGGTTACTCACAACCTGAGGTAAACCCATACTGTAGTTCATCACCCGACCTCGGACGTTATAGCTGATTTCGCCCGACTGGAGGAGCCCCTTAATAAAATGCTCTAGGTCAGAGCCAATGCGCCGCAGGTTGTAATCGGTGAGGTCTTCGCCGCTCGCCGCTGCCACCAACTTTTCGAATTCTTGGTGAACCTGCTTCAGGGTGTCATCCGTCCAGTTGAACTCATGATCTGGGTCGATGTTCAGGGTTAAGACCGATTCACTGGGAACCAGATCCTTGTTTTGAATCTCCGCCGCATAAATTTGGACATGGCGGGTGGTGGATTTCAGCAACATAGGCCCTAGGAGGTAATCGCACGAATGGACGACAATCTGTTGCCATTGTAAGGGGCGATGTCCTTTGAGGGATCGTCAACCCACTCCCTGATCACCATAGGGGCTGAATGCGCATTTTATTTATTCGCCATGGAGAATCCACCGGTAATGTTGCTAGGCGGATGGCGGGCCAAAGCCATGATGGGCTCTCACCCAAGGGCGTACAGCAGTCAACCCAGTTGGCCCAATGGTTATACGACCAAGGGTGGCAGCCCAGCCATATTTACACCAGCCCCCTACGACGGGCCATGGAGACTTTGCACGCCTTGGCGATGCCTTGGGCTTGGTCGTTGCCAGCCGCAGTCGCCCGCCCATCTCTGATGGAGAATGCACCCAATGCTGAGGGCCAATATCCAGCCACCGCTGGCCATCCTGCTGTGACTGTGACGGCCCATCTGGCTGAATTTCAGGCGGGTGTTTTCACGGGCTTGACCTGGGTAGAAGCGCAAGCGCGCTATCCTCAGCTCTGCGCCGCGCTGATCGCCTCCCCCGACTGGATTCCGATTCCTGAGGCGGAGACACCGGCATCAGGGCGCGATCGCGCCTGCTATTTCATTCAGCATCTCCTCAACCAAGCCGATCAAGCCGATGACATCTGGGTGATCAGCCATCATTGGATTTTGGAACACCTCATTGCGAGTCTGTTGGGCTGTAATCGCACTTGGCAAATCTCGATTCCCAACACTGGGCTGTTTGAATTTGAGCTAGATTGCGATCGCTGGTATCAGTCCGGCATGGCTCCCTGGACCCAGGATCTGTGGCAGATCAAGCGCTTTGGTGACTGCCCCCATCTACCATCACCCAGCGATGGAGCAAGTCCCTAGCGGCCCCCCATAAGCCCATCGCAATATCAATAGGGACAATACTGATTTAATATCGGCACAAATGAGAGGCTGTGCTACTGTTCAGGGTGCTTTAGCGTGATTCTTCCAACCCAGTCACTCCCTTTCGCTCAGAGTTGATGGGCCTTATCGGTCTACTGCCACGGTAATGATTTGTCTGACCAGAGACCATGAGCTATACCAATACTGCCAATGACATCAGAGGCCAAGCCCGCCAAGGGAGTGTCGCTGCCATTATTCAAGTGCTGAATGAGGCCCTAGCGGACGACGAAGTTCGTACCCGGGCAGTCCTTGAAGGGAGCATCTTGCAGCTGTTATGCGAAGGCCCATCCCCCGAGCAGTTACCCCAGTCAGAGCTGGTCCCTCGCATCAAATCTCTGCTAGAAGGAATGGCCCCCCGAGGCATTCGTCGGGTCAACCTCACCAGCCGGATTGTGCGAGAGCAGCAACTTCTCTGGCTCGATGAAGTCACCCAAAATGTAGACAACCAAGTGCTCTGGTCGGAGCTGATCAACCTCAAAAAGCCGAATCCTTTAGGGCGTTGGTGGGAAGCTCGAAACCAGCCCAAGGTCCGCCCTCCAACCCCTGAAACTCAGATCACCCGTCGCAATGATAAACGCCAGTATTTTTGGCGGGGGTTAATTGGTGGTGCGAGTTTGTGTGTCTTGCTCCTGGGCGGTTTCTGGATCCTGAAGCATCGCTTGGGGATTACCCTCTCGATTGCAGGACCCGACGACCCCACTCCGACCCCCACCGCAGCGGCCCCAGCCCCAGTTCCGCCCCAGCAAGATTCATTTGTGCAAGCGGTGCGTTTGGCAGAACAAGCGGTTACCGATGGCCAAGGGGCGACAACCGCCGCCGCATGGCTGGATTTAGCCGCCCGTTGGCAACGGGCCTCAGATTTGATGGGCGAGGTAGATGCCAATGATCCCCGCTACCCTACGGCTCAAGATCGGGTAGCAGCTTATCGTCAGAATAGTGAGCAGGCATTGCTGCGATCTGAGAAGATCCGCACGGACACAGCAGAAGAGACAGCCACGGATGAGGATTCAGTCTTAGACCCAGAATGAGCATCCCCTCAGCTAGGGGGTGCCCCTCCAGGGTGAAACCAGCAAGGCGTCACTTACCCCATCGTTTCAGCCACAAAGTTGGTATAAATGTCCCCTTTCAAAAAGTTGGCGTTTTCCAAAACCATTTGATGGAAGGGAATCGTCGTGGGCAGACCGGTAATGGCAAACTCCCGCAAAGCCCGCTTCATCCGCAAAATGGCGGTTGGGCGATCGGGTCCCCACACAATCAACTTACCGACTAGAGAATCGTAATATGGGGGAATTTCATAGTCGGTATAGACATGGGAGTCAATCCGCACGCCAATGCCCCCAGGGGGCAAATAGCCGCTAATGCGCCCCGGTGCAGGCCGGAAATTATGGCTTGGATCCTCGGCATTAATCCGACATTCGATCGCATGCCCCCGAAGAATGACATCTTCTTGGGCAAAGGCCAGGGTATCGCCTTGGGCAATCCGAATTTGCTCTGCAATCAAGTCAAAACCCGTGACCATTTCCGTCACGGGATGTTCTACCTGGATGCGGGTATTCATTTCCATAAAATAAAAATCCCCGTGGCTGTCCAAGAGAAACTCAACCGTGCCGGCACCGACATAATTGATGGATTTTGCCGCATTCACCGCTGCATCCCCCATCCTCTGGCGAAGGTCTGCGGTGAGGGCTGGGCTCGGGGACTCTTCTAGGAGCTTTTGGTGACGGCGCTGAATCGAGCAATCTCGCTCCCCAAGGTGCACCACGTTGCCATGGCTGTCGGCCAAAATTTGAAACTCGATGTGGCGAGGTTTCTCAATAAACTTCTCTAGATACAAGCCAGGATTACCAAACGCCGCATCAGCTTCCCCTTGGGCCGCCAGAAACAGCTTCATGATTTCCGCTTCTTCACGCACGAGGCGCATACCCCGAC
>CAYGVA010000196.1:0-7655 GCA_964353225.1 uncultured Leptolyngbya sp. | reverse complement strand
AATACAGGGACGACTTAAATACAGGGACGACCCAGAACGGGCAACGGCAACATCAGGGCTCCCACCGATGTACTGACGACCTACGGTCGTATCCAATACTGGCCTACCCTCTTTTCAAGCAGCCCCTTAGACATCGAAAGCAACTTTGAAGTCTAAGAAGTCTAAATTCACTGACACCTAGCGTAGAATCAACAGGCTCTTGTTCCTGTTCGCTATGGCTTCACAACCGGTGTCATCCTCCCAGGCGGTATACCGCATTCTGGATGCCAACTTAGATCGTGCCCGAGAGGGCTTGCGGGTGATCGAAGACTGGTGCCGCTTTGGTCTCAATCGCGGTGACTTGACCGAGACCCTCAAACACCTACGCCAGCAACTGGCCCAGTGGCACACCCCAGAATTGCGGCTAGCGCGAGACACCCCAGGGGATCCGGGGACGCCGCTCACCCACCCCGATGAGGCCCAGCGCAGTAGTCTAACCCATGTGCTACAGGCCAATTTCTGTCGGGTGCAGGAGGCGTTGCGGGTGTTGGAGGAATACGGCAAACTCCACAGCATGGCGATGGGCGCGGCCTGTAAGCAGATGCGCTACCAGGTCTACACCCTAGAAAGCCAAGTTTTGGGAGATGCCCGCCGCCAGCAACTCTTAACCGCTCGGCTCTATTTGGTGACTGCGCCTGTAGACAATGTGCTGGCCACGGTGGAGGCGGCTTTGGCTGGGGGGCTGAGGTTGGTGCAATATCGCGATAAAGACACCGACGATCGCGATCGCCTTGCCTTAGCTCAACAACTTAAGGATCTGTGCCATCGCTACGGGGCGTTATTTTTGGTGAACGATCGGGTTGATTTGGCCCTAGCGGTAGACGCCGATGGGGTACACCTAGGCCAAAAAGACTTACCCATTGCCACTGCCCGTACCCTGCTGGGACCGCAACGGATCATTGGGCGCTCGACCACCAACCCTGAGGAAATGGCTAAAGCGCTCGCCGATGGGGCCGACTATATTGGGGTCGGTCCGGTCTATGCCACCCCCACCAAGCCAGATCGTGCCGCCGCCGGTTTAGACTACGTGCGCTACGCCGCTGACCATGCGACGGTCCCCTGGTATGCGATCGGTGGCATTGATGGTGAGAACTTGGCAGATGTGCTGGCAGCGGGGGCTGAGCGGGTGGCGATCGTCCGGGCAATCATGCAAGCAGCACAGCCCACACCCGTGACTCGGGGGTTAATCGCCCAGGTCTCCTCGGTTTAAGGAGATTGCCGAGCACTAAACTACTGGCTGTCAGGTTAATGAACTGACAAAACAGCCCGCCATCCCAATCCTGCATGGGGTTAGGAGACCTGACCCCTACCCTTGACGAACTCCCCGCTCCCCTGCACCCATAGCGCGTTCAGGCAACCGACTGGGTCTTTGATGCCGCTCCCCTAATCCGCCCCATGGCGAGAGAAAACGTAAATGCGCTGGGTTTCAAAGGTCTTCTGGATGGCTGAAGGGTGGGTCCCTTTTGAACCCAAAGCAAAGATCTGCCGGTTTAACCCCACCTGTAGATGGGCGATCGGATCGGTCCCTTTCGAGATCAGGAATTCGAGTTGCGCCAGATCTGGCCAGTCACTCAACACATCTAAAAGGGTGGCGATCGCCTTTAAATACACATGATCGGGCTGGGTATACCAATCAACGGACACCGCCTGGGCCTGATCGAGGCCGATTTGCACAATCAAAGTCCCTCGCCCAAATAAAGCCACCGCCACGGGCCGAACCTCTTCTTGAGCGATCAAGCCTTGGGACTCGACCACCGACCGCACCCGCTCTAGCTGAGTTTGGCGATATTGTCCGGAGGTGGCGGTATGGTCGGGCCAGTGAAGCGCCAGGGTGACCAGATGGGTTTGCAACAACAAATGGCCCAGCTTCTTGGCTTTGGTTTCTAGGTAATGGGAGTTGTGGATGGTGGCCTCAATGATCAGCGGCACCCGATTCACCATCTCTAGGTTGTAGCCCCTTAGCCCTGCAATCTTGCGGGGGTTATTGGTGATCAAACAAAATTGCCGCACCCCAATGTCGTTGAGAATCTGAGCCCCAATGCCATAGTTGCGCTGATCCACCGGCAGCCCGAGTTTTTCGTTGGCTTCAACGGTGTCTAGCCCCATGTCTTGGAGGGAATAGGCCTTGAGCTTGTTGACCAGGCCAATGCCCCGACCCTCCTGGCGCAGATAGACCACTACCCCTTCCCCGGCTGTGGCAATCATTTTGAGGGCCGCCTGCAATTGCATGCGGCAGTCGCAGCGTAGGGAGCCCAGGGCATCACCGGTCAAACATTCAGAATGGACCCGCACCATCACTGGGGTATTGGCAAAGGTGGCTGGGTCCCCCTTCACTAAGGCCACATGTTCAGACCCATCCAACAAATTGCGATAGGCATAGATCTGAAAATCCCCAAATTGGGTGGGCAAATTCGCGATCGCCTCCCGCTTCACAAACCGCTCATGCTCTAAGCGATAGCAGATCAAATCGGCAATGCTAATCAGCTTGAGCCCATGGGTTTGGGCATAGTCCACCAACTCTGGCAGTCGAGCCATGGAACCATCAGGGTTTTGGATTTCGCAAATTACTCCAGAGGGATATAACCCCGCTAGGCGAGCCAAATCAACCCCCGCCTCCGTGTGTCCAGCCCGTTTGAGCACCCCCCCTTCCTTAGCCCGCAGGGGGAAAATATGGCCGGGACGGCGCAGATCCTGGGGCTTGGCGTTGGGGTTGAGGGCCACTTGGATGGTGCGGGCTCGATCCTCAGCCGAAATGCCCGTGGTTACCCCCCAGTCAAGGGCGGCATCGATGCTAACGGTGAAGGCCGTCTGCTCGTTTTCGTCCTCGAAGGAACGCTGGGTCACCATCAGCGGTAAGTCCAGCTCATCGAGGCGATCGCCCGTCATCGCCAGACAAATCAGCCCCCGCGCCTCGACCGCCATGAAATTGATCAGATCGGGGGTGGCAAACTGGGCGGCACAAATGACGTCGCCTTCGTTTTCGCGATTTTCATCATCTACCACCACAATGGCTCGACCGGCAGCCAAATCCTGTAGCGCCGACTCGATCGAGTCAAATTGAAAGGGAACTTCATCGATCCCCATCCCGACGCTGGATGTTTCTGTCTCAGGGTGGGAATCCCTTGTATACGTCACCTGAACGGCCCTAATTCAGTCTTCATAATTGATTGTAGTGCGCCCCCCTAACGGCCCGCTGACGGCCTGCACAGAAATACCGCCCCCGCCCCGGAGGGAACCGGGCAAACCAAAGGGTTTGGTACTACAATGCTGCCGTTAGCGCTCGATGGATTGCATGGGGCGATGACATCTTTCTCGGTTACGGTTCTGCCCCGTTCGTGATTGCTGTAGATCGTTTGGTTTGTTTGTGAGGCTATGGGTGAATCCAACACAATTCGAGTGGGCATTATCGGTGCCTCTGGCTATGGCGGCATTCAGTTGGTGCGCCTGCTCCAGGACCACCCCCTGGCGACGATTACGTATTTAGGCGGCGATAGCAGTGCGGGTCGAGCCTACAGCGATATTTATCCCCATCTCAGTGGTGTGATCAACCTGAAGGTCGAAGCCGTTGATGTTGATGTGATTGGCGATCGCTGCGATGTGGTCTTTTTATCATTACCCAATGGCATCGCCTGCGACTTAGCCCCAAAGTTGCTGGCCCAGGGCTGTAAGGTCTTAGATTTGTCAGCCGATTACCGCTTTAGCAATCTTGCCACGTATCAGTCTTGGTACGGGGTAGACCGCCAGGATGACGCCATTGCTGACGAAGCGGTATACGGTTTGCCCGAACTGTATCGCGATCGGATTCGTTCAGCTCGGCTCGTGGGCTGTCCGGGCTGTTACCCCACCGCCAGCCTGTTGGCTGTCGCTCCGCTGCTCAAGCAAGGGCTCGCCCAGCCCGACAGCATCATTATTGACGCCAAGTCCGGCACCTCCGGCGGTGGTCGTCAGGCCAAACAACATTTATTGTTGGCGGAAGCCGATAACTCCCTGGCCGCCTACGGTGTGGCCAAACATCGCCACACCCCAGAAATCGAGCAGATTTGTACCGATCTCGCTCGCAGTGAGGTGCTGGTGCAATTTACCCCCCACCTCGTGCCCATGGTTCGGGGCATTTTGGCCACAGCCTATGCCACCCTGCGGGACCCAGGGTTAGTGCGGGATGACTTACATACGATTTACAACGCCTTCTATCGCGGTGCCCCTTGGGTGACCATATTGCCCAGTGGCACCTACCCCCAGACCAAATGGGCCTGGGGCACCAATCGCTGTTATTTGAGCATTGAAGTCGATACCCGCACCGGTCGCGTGATTGTGCTGTCCGCCATTGACAATCTCATGAAGGGACAGGCGGGGCAGGCGGTGCAGTGCTTAAATCTGATGCAGGGTTGGGATGAGACCATCGGTTTGCCGAAATTAGGCTTTTACCCCTAATCCCTAGGGATACGGCGGCGAAGGGTTGATTTTCGTCTTAGGTCAAAGGAAGGCACCGGGCAGCACCATGACTCGGACGGTGCTACCCGCTTCAACTTGGGTCACCCCCACCGGCAAAACCCCAAGGGCATTAGTCCCGGCCAAATTAACCAGATTGCCAGAACTGTGACTGCCCCCTGAGAGGCTAAACTCAAGCCCCGTTGCGGTGGGGTGGAGTTGCCCCCACAGATAGGTCTCCCGTTTACCGCCCGCCCGCAAATCTTGGCGCGATCGCGCCGTCACAAACACCGGCTGCCACCCCTGGCTGCGCCCGGATAGTTTTCTGAGGGCGGGTTCGACAAATCGCCAAAAGCTGACGAGGGCCGAGACCGGATTGCCGGGCAGTCCAAAATAGAGGGTGGGTGAAGGCTGGGCAAAGGTGGCGACCGTCAGGGGTTTTCCAGGTTTTACCGCCACCGCTCGAATGTGCAGCGTCGCCCCCAATTCGGTCAGAACCCGATCGACATAATCGTAATCTCCCACCGAAACCCCGCCGGACGAGAGCACCATGTCTGCCTGGGCGATCGCCGCCGCAATCGCCCCCTTCAGCGCCTCAGGCGTATCCGGCACAATCCCGAGGGAAATTGCTTCGGCCCCCGCCTGCTGCACCAGAGCCGCCAGGGCATATTGGTTGGAATCAACAATTTGCCCCGGTTGCAAGGGGCGATCGGGGGTAACCAACTCATCCCCCGTAGAAAGAATGGCCACCCGAGGGCGACGGTATACCGGCACTTGCGGGCATTGGGCTGCCGCTAGCACCGCGATCTCTGGAGCGTGCAACACCGTCCCCGCAGGCAACAGGGGCTCCCCAGCCCGGTGAAAGCTGGCCCGGTGGCGCACAAAGGCTTGGGGATTGGGCGTCGCCAGAATTTGCACCTGGTCCCCCAGCCGCCGGGTGTCCTCTTGGATAACGATGGTGTCTGCCCCGTCCGGCACCATCGACCCCGTCAAAATGCGGGCCGACTGCCCCGGCCCTACCCGTTGCTGGGGGGGCTTACCCGCCGGAATCTCTTCGATTACCGTCAGGGTGACGGGGGTCGCAGCGGTTGCTGTCTGCACATCCTCAAACCGCACGGCATAGCCATCCATGGCGGAGTTATCCCAGTGGGGAAAATCGAGGGGACTGGGTAGGGTCGCCGCCAGGATCCGTCCCCTGGCTTGGGAGAGGGGGATATCCTCACAATCTTGATCCGCAAGGGGGGTAACCAAACCCAGAATCTGGGCTTCAGCAGCGTCGGCAGGCACCATGGCGGCAATAAAAATGAGGGGAAAAACAGTAGGGCTATCCTACTGTAGTCTCTGACTCATCTCTGGTGACCAAGGGGGAATCTTGGGGGGAAGCAGGGCAATTTTGGTCACCGGTACGCAGAGCTGGATGTGGCAAGGCCATTGGGGTTGACGGATCCAGGCGCGATCGCCCTGACAACCCATCACTAAGAAAGCGGGAATATGGGTCGGTTGGCGCTTCAGACGAATGGAGACTCCGGGACGCAAGGTCAAGGCGGGCATAGGCACCTCTACGGTTCAACCATCGCTGCCATCGTAACACCAAAATAGTTCATGTGTACCATTAACCAAGGTCCGTGCCCCAACTCTTGATGCATAAACGTCTCAATATCCCCCGATAACTTCCTTCCCATCTCCCCCCGTAGCTTTTAGCATCAAGAAGACGCCAGCGCCCCTACCCATTCCTAAGCCATGCCCACCACGGTCAAACTCCCCTCTGAACTTGCCGCAACTCTGCTCCAACGCCGTCAACGGCTGGCAGCCCTTGTCAAAAGTCCAGTGGTGTTGTGGTCTGGGCAAGCCTCTGCCCGCAATTTCCCCGCCAATACCTATCGGTTTCGGGCCAGCAGCCATTTTCTCTACTTTGCGGGTCTACCCCTGGTCAATGCGGCTATTCGCTTAGATGGCGATCGCCTCATCTTGTTTGTGGACGAGGCCCCAGTCGAGTCCGCCCTGTGGCACGGCCCCACCCCCACCCGTGCCCATCTGGCGGCGGCAATGGGGGCTGATGCGGCCTACCCCATGGCCGAGCTGTCTGAGTTCACCGCTGGCGTGGCGACGGTGGCGGTGCAAGATACCAACACCGCTGCTGAGCAGCTTCACTTGCGCGACACCATCGAACCGGGGCGGGACAAGGCTCTCGCAGAGGCGATTATTGCCCTGCGCCTTTGCCATGATGGGGCTGCCATCGCCGAGATTCGACGGGCTGCAACGGTCTCAGTCAAGGCCCATCGCGCCGGGATGGCCGCCACCCGCACGGCGACGACCGAGGCCCAAGTGCGCGCCGCCATGGAGCAGGTGATCATGGCGGCTAATCTCCCCTGTGCCTACAACAGCATCGTCACCGTCCATGGGGAGGTGCTGCACAATGAGCAGTACCACCATGCCCTACAGCCGGGGCAGTTACTTTTGGCCGATGTGGGGGCCGAAGCCGCTTCGGGCTGGGCCTCGGATATTACCCGTACCTGGCCCGTGTCGGGGCAGTTCTCATCCCCCCAGCGGGATCTTTATGAGGTGGTGCTCGCTGCCCACGACGCTTGCATTACCAAGCTTGCCCCTGGGGTGGAGTACCGTGATATTCATCTGCTGGCCTGCCGGGTCCTCACGGCAGGGCTGGTCGATCTGGGCATCCTCAAGGGGCAACCCGATGATTTGGTGGCTCAGGATGGCCATGCCTTATTTTTCCCCCATGGGGTGGGTCATCTGTTGGGCTTAGATGTCCATGACATGGAGGATCTAGGGGATCTGGCTGGCTATGCCCCAGGACGCCAGCGCAGCGATCGCTTCGGGCTTAAATTTTTGCGATTGGATCGACCCTTGCAAGCGGGCATGGTGGTCACCATCGAGCCCGGTTTTTATCAAGTGCCGGGTCTTTTGAATGATCCTTTTCGGCGAGAGCGCTACGCCGATCAAGTGGACTGGGAGCGACTGGCTCAGTTTGCAGATGTGCCCGGTATTCGGATTGAGGATGATGTGTTGGTCACCCCCACGGGATGCGATGTTTTGACGGCGGCTCTGCCCACCGCAGCCGAGGAAATCGAGGCCAGCGTAAACGCCTAAAAAAAACCCCCCGGCAATTGCTGGGGGGACTGGAGTTCCTGAAAATCGTCACTTCAGAAAGTATGGCTACGGAGTTGGAT
>CAYGVA010000195.1:0-7667 GCA_964353225.1 uncultured Leptolyngbya sp. | reverse complement strand
GCCCTACGGGCACCCCTCGGAACTCAGATAACCCACCCCGCCCTACGGGCACCCCTCCAAGGAGGGGAAAGTTTAAGCGGTCGCTCGCCGTTCCATTTCAGTGCGCAGGCTGCCGAGGGTATCCACCAGACCTTTTTCAAAGACCTCGTAGAAGTAGCTCTGTAACGGCCCCAGGTTGGCTTTCGCCTCGATCATCTGCACCAGCAGGGTTCTGGGGACAGTCTCCGCAGTATTGAGGGGGGCTAACCGCCACACCCCTTCCATGGAATCGAGGGTACCGGAGAGCATGCGGTAGTCGATGCGCTCATGGTTGACTTCAATATTTTCGGTGATGATCTTGACCTTGATGGGCATAAAGCCGATTTTGCGGCGATCGCGGCGGGCCACAACGGTGCGATTACCCTGGCGCTCCGTCACTTTAGAGGACACGACAGAGGGTAGGAATTTGGGAAAACGTTCGTAGTCGGTGAGCACTTCCCACACGGTGGCGGCGGTGGCCGGGATAACAACCCACAGGGTATAGCTGCCCAACTGCCCGTTCAGCACCACCTCGCCTTGCTGCAAGCGCTGCTCTTCAGCTGCGCTGAGGTCAGGGGTGAATTGATTGAGGGAAAGGGCCGTAGCCATGGCAGGATCACAGGGACATCATCATGATTACTGTAACGTATGCCCACGCCCAATTTTGCCGATATTCAGGCGGCTTACGACACCTTTCCGGGGACGGTCAAAAGTCTGATGCTGAGCACTGTGACTACCGCTGGACAGCCCCAAGCCAGCTATGCCCCGTTTGTGATGACGAATGATGGTCCCCCAGGGGCAGCCCGCAGCTTTTACCTTTTTGTGAGCGGGCTCTCTAGTCACACCCCCAACCTGAAGGCGACTCCCCAGGCGGGAATTTTGCTAATTCAAGACGAAGCGGACACGGCCCAGATTTTTGCGCGGCAGCGGCTGATGTATGACTGCCGGGTGGAGCGGATTTCCCCCCAGGACCCCCAATGGACCGCTGTGGCGGATCGCTTTCAGGTGCAGTTTGGGGCACTGATTGAGATGTTGCGACAAATGCCGGATTTTCAAATCTTTCGGTTGGTGCCGCTGTCGGGGCGGTTTGTGCTGGGGTTTGGGGCGGCCTATGAGGTGGATCCAGTCGATACTAGTCGGCTATTACCGCCCCAGGACAAAGCCTGATTAGCCATCCAGACCACGATAGAGTTCAGCCATCTCAAACCCTAAGTTAATACTGGTTAAAGTGACCCGCTGACCGGAGCCATACATGACAGTTTCCCAGTCACCTGCGGCAGTGCGGCGACGACATTCTACGGTCTGGCTGTCCTGGGCAATCAAGACATATTCTTCTAGGGCATCGAGCTGCCGATAATCCTCAAATTTTTCCCCTACGTCAAAGGCTTGGGTACTGGGGGAAAGCACCTCGACAATGAGTTTGGGATAGCGCTTGATGTAGCGATCGTCGCGGTCGCGTGGATCGCAGGTCACAAATGCATCGGGATAGTAATAAAACGCATTTTGATAATTGACTTTGACGTTCCCGGAGTGAAACCGGCAGTGGGACGTATCGCCCAGATGGTTGTCAATAAGTTTGAGGAGATTGAAGGCAATGCGATCGTGGTTATCGGTGCTCCCCGCCATGGCATAGACCAACCCATACCGATATTCGTGGCGAATCGGGCTTTGCCGTTCGATGTCGAGATATTCTTCAGGGCTAATGGTGTTGGGGACGGCAATCATGGGCGATCTGGGTGGCGAGGTCGCTGTAGCTCCATTGTAGCGATGACCCCCAGGGCCAATGCTTGATCACCACCCGCTGATGCTCTCTGCTGACTATCCCAAGGCGATCTTGGATAATGAATATACCAGGGTTGGGCGCGGAAACCGCTCCTCTGCGAGGGGTTCGCCAAGGGTAGGGGGCAGGTCTCCTGGTCCGATGCAGGATTGGGATGGCAGGCTATTTTGTCAGTCTATTAGCCCGATCGCCGATACTTTAAGTTCCCGGCAATCTCCTAGCTGGCATCGCGACGGAGCCGCTGCGGCTGTCATCAACAGGATATTCAGTTACCTCATACCGCTGGGATTTCATCCTGTTTCATAACAAGCGACATCCTTAAAGATATGGGGCGATCGCAAATTCCTCGGATTTGCGTACCCTAAGTTATCGTCATCTCACATTGGCCTCGTATGACCCAGTCGCCGCCGCCTACCCCAGAGGCCCTGCTCCAATCGGGCCTAGCTGCCCTCAAGCAAGGCAAACCGCAACAGGCGGTGACACTACTTTCACAGTTGCAAACCCAACCCGCCGCCTCTAGCCCACAAAAGCTAAAAGCCCGGATCGCAATGGTGCGGGCCTATCGCGCCCTTGGGCAGGTAGCCGCAGCGCAGACCCTCTGTGAACGATTGCAGCGCGTCAGCCAGCCCCAAGTGCAGCAATGGGCCACCAAAACCTTGGCCGAGCTGGCTGACGCTTCAGGCGCAGTGACTCCTGCCGACCCCACCGGCTTTCGTCCCCTCAATGCACCGACTGCCGATGGTGCTGCCGCATCCGATGCCAGTGGCTTTGTGCCCCTCGCAACCGACAACGATAAACTTCCACCGTCGCCAAAATCTGCCCCCATTGCCCCGAAAGCTCCATCTGCCCCAAAAGCCCCCGAGGTCCTAGCGCTGGGGGCAGAGACCCTGACGCCAGACGTTCACGCCCCCCAATCGCCCGCGACTTCGCCCCCCACGCCGTCATCGTCTCTTTTTCACTACCAGAGCCTGAATCAGGACCCCACCGCTGATGCAGCCCTGATGACCCCAGCCGTAGCCGACGCGCCAAGCGCGGGCACCCCAGGGGAAGTGCCCGCAGCCCCCCCTTCCCCCGAGGGCGATCGCCGCTTGGATCAACCGTGGCAATTTCGCCACGCCGATCGCCTAGAGCGGCTGCGGCAACTCCCCCGACAGCCGATCCCATGGTGGCAACTGGGCCTCACCCAAGCCGTCACTATGGTGCTGCTGGCGGTCGCCCTGGTTCAGCTTGTGGCGTTGGGTTTGCAGGTTTTGATTCGGATTTGGGTGTGTATCCGGTGGGCTTTTCCGGCTTTGCCGCCCTTTGTCTTTCTCTACCAGGACTACCGCGAATGGATTGTGGCAGCTTCGGTTGCCCTGCTACTGGGTAGCCCCTGGATTCTGGAGGCGTTGCTCACCCGAGCCTATGGCCAGAAAAAACTTTCGGTCGCCAACCTCCGCACCCACAGCCCCGAAAGTGCTCGTCTACTGCTGCGGATTTGCCAACAGCGCGGCTGGACTGTGCCGGCGCTACGGATTATTCCCGACTCAGCGCCGGTCATATTGAGCTATGGCTGGTTGCCCCGTTATACCCGCATTGTGGTGAGCCAGGGATTGCTAGATTGCCTGGAGGACGATGAACTGGCGACCCTCTATGGCTATGAACTCAGCCATTTACTCACCTGCACCTTGCCCTTAGCGTCCCTGGTGTTGCTGTTATTGCAAGGGGCTTATCAGGGCTATTGGCAGGCGGCGCGGTTTGGCGATCGCCAAACCGTTTCCCTGCTCACCGCCCTAGGCGCGGCGGCCTCGGCTGTCTGCTACGGGATTTTTTGGCTGCTGCGCAAGGTTAGCATTCTAATTGCGCGGCAGCGGGTGGCGACCAGCGATCGCTATGCCGTGGAATGGACGGGTAATCCCAATGGCCTCATCCGAGCCCTCCTCAAATCGGCGATGGCCATGGCGGATACCATTGCGGACACCCAGCAGACACCCCCCTTATTAGAGAGCACTGATCTACTCACCCCCCTCAGCTACCAAGCCGTATTTTCGATGGGGAGTCTCTACCCCGATGCAGATGTGCCCGCCCTGCTAGCCTGGGAGACCCAAAACCCCTACCGCCATTGGCTTAACCTCAACCAATCCCATCCCCTATTGGGGGATCGGCTGGCTGTGCTCACCCGGTATGCGGCGGGGTGGAAGCTGGATTTAGAAATGCCCGCCCTGGCCACGTCAGGCGCATTGGCCAAGGGCATTGCGCCCCGCTTTTACTGGGGGACGTTATTGCGGCAAATGTCTCCCTATGTTGGCCCCTGTTTTGGGGTGGCGATCGCCCTGCTGTTTTGGTTTGTTGGTGGGGTGGTCAACCCCCTTGGCTGGTGGTGGGCCAGTTGGGTGTCTGGCGATCGCAGCATCCTCATTGGCAGCCTATGGCTAGGCATCGGCATGGGCACGCTGTGGCGGATCAACACCTACTTCCCGGATATTGTGCAATCCAACCGGCAAGACCATCCGCCCCTAGCGACCTTGTTGGCAGAACCCACCGCCTTCCCCACCGATAGCACCCCCCTCAAACTCCAGGGGACCCTGCTAGGGCGGCGCGGTATCGCCAACTGGCTCTGCCAAGACCTGATCCTCAAGACCCCAAATGGGGCGCTGCTAAAGCTTCATTTTCTGTCAATGGTGGGGGCCTTCGGCAATGTACTGATTCACCCCGGACATCCGAGCGAGTGGGTCGGGCAACCGATGTCGATCCTGGGCTGGTTTCGACGCAGTGCCACGACTTGGCTTGATATTGATCGCATGATTCGCCCAGGCCAACCGCCCCTACCGGCCCAGCATGCCATC
This sequence comes from uncultured Leptolyngbya sp., assembly GCA_964353225.1. Classification (GTDB taxonomy): domain Bacteria; phylum Cyanobacteriota; class Cyanobacteriia; order Phormidesmidales; family Phormidesmidaceae; genus PCC-6406. The sequence goes on along the minus strand of CAYGVA010000195.1, from coordinate 3,044 downwards.
TGGTCGCTGGTGCTGGGTCTGGGGTTTTCCTGTTGGGGCGCGTACGTCATTTACCAGGGATAACCCCGCATGCCCATGTTGCAGCTCATTAACGGCTCAGGCTGAGCTTGCCGCAGCCTTGCCGCTGTGTCCTGGCTCATCCAGACATTCGTTGGGGGAATTGCAGATCTCAAACGGGTGTGTTACATTTCTTTACAGGATACTGATTCACCTTAAACGTGACAGGCACGAACTCCAAAAAAATCGGTCTCACGGCTCCTAGCCGGGGTACAGGTGTCAGGTTCTCCTACTCTCAACACAGCAAGACTGACCAGCCATCATTTAGATCGGCTGGTTTTTTTCCTCAATAAACCCCGGCGAGAAATCGCTGGACGGGATAGATTAGCGTGGTAATTTGGTAAGTGGTTTCGAGTCTAATTGCGCCCACAAAGCGTAGTGCTGATTTCCCTTGGAGATCCCCAAGTAACTGTGTGGCCTGATCGCAAAGCCCAGTCATGGATTCATCAAAAACCTGACTTGATGTTAGGGGCAGGTTGTCACAGATAACTGATGCTAGCAGTCTTGAAAGGGCCGACATGGGTTGATAAGAGGGTGTTGACAGGCATGGGGTTGAGATCAGTGCGTTGAGCGATCGCCAACCTATATCAAGCGTGTTTAAATCGCCCATTACTGTGTTTGTGGCCTTTCAACAGATCAAACTGCTGTTTAAGACTGTCAAGTTAGAGGTGTCTGGTTATGTCTGTACGCATTTATGTCGGCAATCTACCTAAAGATGTAGAGCGGAGTGCTTTAGAAGCAGTCTTCGCCGATCATGCTGAAGAGATTGTTTCAGTTAAGCTCATTTCTGACCGTAAAACCGGTAAGTGTCGGGGCTTTGGATTTGTGACGGTTAAAACCGACGAGCAAGCCGATGCCATCGTGGAGAAGTTCACGGGGTATGCCTTTGAAAACGAAGTGATCAAAATTGAAAAAGCATTGCCTCGCAGTAAAGGCAAAGAAGAGGGCGGTGACGAAGTCACGACCACAACCAGCACCCCTCGCCGGAAGGGCAAGGGCGGCACCAATAACCGCAACACCGGTAAGGTTTTCAGCAGTGGTGAAACTGAGTCGGCTCAACCCGATCCGCGCTGGGCTCAAGATCTCGCCAAGCTCAAGGATCTATTAGCGGCTCAACAAGCTACCCCCACCCCTTAGGTCTACGCCGTTAGGCAGGCGGTGGTGGCACATATGCCTCCTACCTGCCCCTGAGACGTCTGAATCATCTGAATCAATGGTTGGTTTTCTAAGGATTAGCAAGGATTAACGTTGCTAATCCTTTTTTATGGCCTTTTTTATCCCTAGAGCGGCTGTGTAGGATAGAGGCAGTTCTTTACCCATGGTGGCCCGATGACCCGCATCGCTGTGATTGACTACGACATGGGTAACCTCCATTCGGCTTGCAAAGGATTAGAGAAAGCGGGGGCTAAGCCGGTCGTAACCGATGTGGCGGCGGATCTCTTTCAGGCGGATGCCGTGGTGTTGCCAGGGGTCGGTGCATTTGATCCGGCGGTGCAGCATTTGCGATCGCGGGATTTGATCCAGCCCATTCGCGATGTGATTGCCAGCGGCAAGCCCTTTTTGGGTATTTGTCTGGGGTTGCAGGTGCTGTTTGAGGCCAGTGATGAAGGCCAAGAGGCGGGGTTGGGGGTGATTTCTGGGCGTATTCGTCGGTTCCGCCCAGAACCCGGCATCACCGTACCCCATATGGGCTGGAATCAATTGCAGCTTACCCAACCCGATGCCCCCCTTTGGGGTCAGGTGCAGTCGGGGGATTGGGTCTATTTTGTCCATTCTTACTATGCGGATCCGGTCGATTCGGCTGTGGTGGCTGCCACTATTACCCACGGTAGCCAAACGGTCACTGCTGCGGTTCGTCAGCGTAATTTGATGGCGGTTCAGTTTCACCCCGAAAAGTCTTCTACCACCGGGCTACAGATCCTCAATAATTTTGTGGCCTCGGTTGCGGCGCAGCCAGTGGCGATGGCCCGCTAATGGCCCTGCGGATCTACGGCAACCGCCCCCTCAAGACCGTACCGGGGGATAAAACCCGACCCACGACGGCCCGCGTGCGGGAGGCGGTGTTTAATATTTGCCAAGGGGCGGTGGCGGGCTCCCGATGGCTGGATCTCTGTGCCGGTAATGGCGCTATGGGGGCGGAGGCGCTGGGGCGCGGAGCGGCGGCGGTGGTGGGGATTGAGCAGTCGGGGTTGGCTTGTCAGATCATCCGCCAAAATTGGCAAATGGTGGCCCAGGGTGACCAGGCGTATCAGGTGATGCGTGGCGATGTACGCCAAAAGCTGGCTGGGCTAGCCCCACAGCAATTTGACTATATCTATTTTGATCCACCCTATGGCAGTGGGCTGTATGGGCCAGTGCTGGGGGCGATCGCCCAACACCAGCTCTTGCACCCCGATGGGACATTAATTGTCGAGCACAATCCCACCCAATGGCAGGCCACTGATCTCCCTGGGCTATTGCTGTCTCGCCAGAAAGCCTATGGGTATACCCACCTCGCGTTTTATACGCTGGTCTCTTGCCTGTAGACCTGCCGCTTATACATCAGTATTTTATACATCAGTATTAAAGGATGATTTTCACTCAGACAGTGATGTGGATTGTCTGGTGGAGTTTGTACCGAATGCGATTGTGACGCTATGCGACGATATAAAACGGAGCCAGGAAGCTGGTATCGATATAAATCAATAGCGAGCCTCTTCACGGAGTTGTTTCAGCGTTTCAAGCGTTGAGGTTTTCGTGGGCTTTTGGTGCGTTGGCGAAGCCGCTCGTTGGGAGCATCTCAATTCAGTGCGGCTGAGCAGTGGTTGGCGTGGCGAAGGTTGACTAGGGAGGTGAAGAACTTCCTGACCGGCTGCCATCACAACCACCTCTTGCCCCTGCTGTGCAGACGACCAAAGCTGAAGCACGATTTTCAACAGTTCTTGAAAGCTGTCACCCGTGTCTTCGAGGCGAGCCATCAATTCATCGGGTATGTCTAGGGTGAGCTT
>CAYGVA010000194.1:0-7763 GCA_964353225.1 uncultured Leptolyngbya sp. | reverse complement strand
CGGTGGCAATGGTGGTGATCTCCGGCAGGGCATCCATGCGCTTCATGGCCGAGAGCACCGAGCGGGCATTGGGGGCCATCAGACATTCGTAATAGAAGCGAAAGTCTGGGGACAGGGCCGCCAAGTCGGCATCGTAGAGGTCGTCGCTGCAATAGTGCAGGCCAAAGGCATCGCAGGTGAAGAGAATCTGGCTCTTGTGGTCGTAGGTGAAAATGGTGTCGGGCCAGTGCAGGTTAGGGGCGCTCACAAACTCTAGGGTGTGCCCTTGCCCCAGCTCCAGGGTGTCGCCGTTTTTGACTTGGATGCGCTCGAAGGGACGGTGAACCAGGTCTTCTAAGAAGGCGATCGCCACCTTTGCCCCCACCACGATGGCATTAGGGGCCAAATCCAGCAGATCTGCCATCAAGCCACTATGGTCGGGCTCGGTATGGCTAATGACGATGTAGTCAATGGTGGCGGGGTCGATTTGGCCCCGCAGCGCCGCTAGATACAGCTCCCGAAACTTGGCGTGGGAGCTATCCACCAGGGCCAGCTTGTCGCCGCGAATAATAAAGGAGTTATAAGTGGTGCCGTTTTGCAGGCCGAACTCAATGTCGAAGCGATCGCGATCCCAGTCAAGGGACCGGATGGTCGCGACATCGGGGGCGATATCCTCCACCTGGGTGGTGAGACGCTTTTGAAGTTGAGGCACGGCGGCGACCATCGAAACCCTCCTAGACGGGTAAGGACTTTAGCAATTGCAATGTTTCTTAACCCTTCTATTGTGCCTTATTCCCTCAGAGACAGGGATTAGGATTCGTTTTAGGAATCATTAGTGGTCAAGCGGACGACCGTTTGAGCCCCGATGCGTCGGGCCAATTTGGCCCTGCTGCTCATCTGGTTGACTGACAAAACCCTTGAAACGCTCATGCTTTCGTAGGTTGGGTGGAGCGTTAGCGTAACCCAACGAAACCGTTATGGGTGTTGGGTTTCACTCTGTTTCACCCAACCTACGAGAGAAACTTTTGTCAGTCAGTCAGGCTGCTCATACAGGCGCAACCGACTCTGGGGATTCATGGGTTTAATCTCCCCAACCCCCTTACCCTTAGCGGAGCCTGCCCAGAGGGCAGAGAGGGCGGCCCTAGGATTGATTCTCTAAAAGAAGGGTTTTCAAACAGTTTCTTGCAGACTGCTGCCAAAAGAAAAATTGGGCTGTATGAATTGTTGAAACTCTTGGGCACTACAGGGGGCGCTGAAAAAATAACCCTGCACAAGATGGCAATTATACCTTTTCAAAATGGCTAGCTCTTGGGATTGCTCTACGCCTTCTGCCACAACGACCAAATTAAGCTTTTGGGCAAGCTTAGTAATGGTTTCTACAATTGCCAGTGAGTCAACATCTTGCATGATTTTACGAATGAAGCAGCGATCGATTTTGATCGTATCAAAGGGGAAACTTTGCAGATAGCTTAGGCCAGCATATCCAGTCCCAAAATCATCAATGGAGAGATGAATACCCAGTTCTTTTAACTGCTCCATGATGTGGCGGGCTGCATCGGGATAATGGAGAAAGGCGCTTTCAGTCAGCTCTAATTCTAGGCAGTGGGGAGGTAAATGCGTCTCCTCAAGGACTGCTTTAATCTCCTCAACCAGTTGACTCCTAGACATTTGAATCGAGGAGATATTGACGGCCACTCTAAAGTCAGGTACTCCCTCCAATCGCCAGACTTGGGCTTGTCGGCAAGCTTGGCGGAGAGCCCAAACACCGATCTCATGGATAGAGCCACTCGCTTCGGCAATGGGAATAAATTCGACGGGTGAAATCGATCCTAATGCTGATTTTGGCCAGCGCAGCAGGGCTTCAGCACCAAGAACTTGGGATGTTTCAAGACTTACCTGGGGCTGAAAATATAGCTCTAGCTCCTGTCTCTTGACAGCCGAATGGAGCAAATTCTCGATCTGGTAGCGTCTTGAGAGTTGCTTCTGTAAGGATGGCGAATAATATTGGTACGGCTGCTTTGCCTCGCAGGCATGATGAAGTGCTATCTCAGCATTATTTAAGGCGATCGCCCAACTTTCACCATCTTGGACGGCCAGAGAGACTCCAAAATGTCCTTGTATGTTAATTGATTGTTGATTTACGGTAATCGTTTCTTCTAGAGTTGCCGACAAGTCATGAATAATTTGGGTGATGCTATCAACTTGAGTACTTAGGGGCAATAGAGAAACCAAGTGGTGACTGCCAACCTGAGAAATAGTTGCTTCAATATCTTGTGCATCGAAAACTTTTTGAAAGCGGTCAATCACCTTTGTGAAAATTCCATACGCTGTAGCATGGCCATAGCTACTAACAATTTCTAAATATTGTTTAACTTGGAACAATAGTAAGGGCACAACGGATTTTTGTGAGCGCTTCAGTTGTTGAATTTGAGCATCAAACCGTTGCTGAACATCAGATGTTGTCAGCAAGGAACCATTAGCATTGCTCTGGGCAGGTGTTTCTAATAGTCCTTCTAACTTTTTGAGTTCTTGCTGATAGGGCAGAGATAGTGACTGTTGCCGCTTGAGCCGAGTCTGGATGGAGGTTAAGACATCGTTGAACTTGAAGGGCTTAGTAATATAGTCGTCTGCGCCTAAGTTCATGCCCTGGCGCAAATCATCTAGAGACGCTTTAGCCGTCAAAAAAATAAACGCAATTGAATCGGTTTGACTATCCTCAGCAAGTTTTTCCCTGACGCCGTAGCCATCTAGCTCGGGCATCATAATGTCACATAAAATCAGGTCAGGGCGATACGTTTTTGCCATTTCCAATCCCTTAACCCCATTCTCAGCCGCTAAGACCTTGAAATCATGGAGCTTTAGAAATCGCTCAAGTGTTAGACGGATTTGGGGTTCGTCTTCAATAATCAGGATGACCGCCATAGAGACTTCCTTGGTGCGGGCTAGTATTTGTAGCCGGGAATAGGGTGCTAATAAATTTAAATTACATACTGAACAGCGGCATCAAGGCTATCAGGGTCAGCACGATTGACACAATGATTTTTCAAAAGGGATGTGTATCGTTTACTCTAGACTCCTTAATAACACAACTGCATTCTACAGAAGGCATCTTAAAGTCTAGGGATTATTTTTTGATCAAATATTAAAGCAAGCAGTTATGGATAAAATTTATGCCCATGTAGCAGCCATAGATATTTTTGATACTAATGCTAACTGATTAGCTTGGCATATGCCATTGGGTCGGAATTTGGACCGTAAAACAGCTGCCTTTGCCCACAGTGCTACTGACTTCAATCTTACCTTGATGAATATTGACAAGATGCTTAACAATAGATAGACCCAGTCCCGTACCTGGAGCATTACCCACATTGGTGGCTCGATGGAATGGCTCAAATAAATGTCGCTGATCTTCTTCAGGGATACCAATTCCTCTATCAATGATGCTAAACTTGACCTTTTTGGGCAAAAGCTCTAGCCGTAAAATAACCTTGCTTCTGACTGGAGAGTACTTGCTTGCGTTTGTCAAGAGGTTGGTTAGGATCTGTTGAATAATTTTTCTGTCGAGTTGAGCGTGGCTGCTATATTCTTCCCTGTTGGGGCGAGAATCTTGCACGACAAATTCACAGTGATGGCTGGGTGAGCATAGTTCAATTTCTTGACTGAGCTTCTGGCTAAGGTCAACCACATCGATGAATTGCAGGTTGAGTTTAAGCTTGCCAGACTCAGCTTTGCTCACTATCAGGACATCATTGAGCAGGTCGGTTGTATGCTCAACATAATTCAAGATCGTGTTCAAGCATTCTTCTTGCTCTGCACGATCAAGCTTGTCTCCAAGCAACTTCAATAATTCCGTTTTAGCTGAGATCACGGCTAGTGGCGTCCGAAACTCATGGGAGATGGTTGAAATAAAGCTTGATCTAATCTGACTCAGCTCCCGTTCTCGCTCTAATGCTTGCATGACATCAGCTTCAGCTTTTTTCAGCGTACTAATATCAACGTTGATGCCAATCATGCGTTGTGGTTCGTTCTGTTGGTTGTACTCTATCAACCCATTTCCTTTCAGGTACCATACCTGGCCATCGGGATGAATCACCCGAAATTTGGTATCAAACTCTTTAGACTCCGTGACGGCCCGTTGGAATTGAGACAGGGCTTCCGGCAGATCCTCTGGGTGTACCCGACTTGACCAATCGGTAAGGCATCCTTTAAAGGCGTCATGGGATGTGCCATAAAGCTCATGCATGCGCTCATTCCAGGTTAATTTTTTGTTGACAAAATCCCATTCCCAAATGCCAATGCCTCCAGATTTTGCGGCCAAGCTCAGGCGCGTTGAAAGGTTGTATTGCTCGACCTCAGCGGCGATGCGCTCTTGGTTAGCAAGTTTGGTGACTTTTAACTGTTGTTGAAGATGATGCTCACTCAGTCTCGATTCTAACTGGTTGATCACTAGCCGACTCAATCGTTCTAGCTGCTTTTGCTGTTGGGCGGTGAGTTGCCTCGGCTTACGATCTATGACGCATAGGGTACCTAGATGCCAGTTGTCTAATGTGATTAGCGGTATGCCCGCGTAAAAGCGAATTTTGGGATCTTTGAGAACTAATGGGTTATCACAAAACCGTCGGTCCTGGGTTGCATCGGGCACCATCAACATGGATTGGTTCGCTACCGCATGGGCACAAAAGGAAATGTCCCGTGGTGTTTCAGAGGCATCAATTCCGACTCGAGCCTTAAACCATTGCCGCTGCTTATCTACTAACGAGATCAAGGCGATCGGCGTCTCGCAAATCTCAGCAGCAATTTCAGCCAAATCATTAAATGCTTGCTCTGGTGAGGTGTCTAGAATTTTATAGCGCTCCAAAGCTGCAAGACGTTCTAGGTCATTTTCAGGAATGTCAGGCTTCTGCATAGTTAGTTTTTGGATTTAGTATAGCGGCTGGAAATTTAAATAAAAAAGAAGTTAATGGATTTCATTAGGTATTTTATTGCCCTTTCTATTGCCATTGTGTTGGGATTTTCACGGTAAAGCAACTTCCTTGACCAAGGGTACTTTTGACTTGGATGGTGCCCTGGTGGAGTGTGACGAGTTGCTTGGCAATAGATAAACCCAGCCCGGTGCCGGGAATCGTGCCAACATTGGTGGCTCGGTGGAATGGCTCAAATAGATGCCGCTGATCTTCTTCAGGAATACCAATTCCTTGGTCGATGACGTGATATTCGACATGGTCGGAAAAAAGTTCTAATTGCAAGGTGGCTGACCCATTTCCTTGGGAATATTTGCTAGCATTAGTCAATAAGTTGGTCAGGACTTGCTGCATTCTTTTGGGATCAAATCGAGTTTTGTTGCTGTTTTTTTTGTGGCTGGGCCGAGCATCTTTGACGGCAAAATTGCAGTGATGACTGGGAGAGCTCAGGTCTATTTCTTGGGTAAGGTTTTGACTGAACTCGACAATATCTAACACGGTTGGGTTGAGGGTAATCTTGCCGGACTCTACTTTGTTGACGGTCAAAATATCTTCAATCAGGTTGGTTGTATGATCGACATAACTCAAAATAGTGCTTAGATATTCTTGCTGTTCGGCTTGGTCAAGCCTGTCCCCAAATATTTGCAATAATTCGGCCTTGGCTGCAATCACGGCGAGTGGAGTTCTAAACTCATGGGAGGTGGTTGAAATAAACCGTGTTTTCATCTCATTGAGTTCCCGTTCTTGCTCTAGGGCTTGCATGACCTCGATTTCCGCTTTTTTGCGATCGCTAATATCAAAGTTGATGCCAATCATGCGCTTGGGCTCACCCTTGTGATTGCGCTCTATCAAGCCATTTGCTTTAATATGCCGCACCTGCCCATCGGGATGAATTGCTCGAAATTCGATATCCAACTCTTTGCTTTCTGCAATGGCAGCTTGAAAATGCGCCTCAGCCGCTGGCAAATCTTCGGGATGGACTCGACTGGACCAATCGCTAAAACATCCTTGAAAGTCTTCATAGTCCGTCCCAAACAGCTCATGCATGCGCTCATCCCAGGTTAATATTTCGTGGGCAATATCCCATTCCCAAATGCCAATGCCCCCGGATTTGACCGCTAAACTCAGCCGCGTTGACAGGTTATAGTGTTCGGCTTCGATCACTTTGCGATCGCTAATGTCCTGACACACACAAATCAAGAGATCATCAACGGTGAGGGTGAGCGATAGCCCCTCGGCAAAGGTCGATCCATCTTTGCGCGTCGCGACGACTTCGCCTTGCCATGCCCGGTCTCGGCGCAACTGGGGCAAGACCGTTTGCTCAAACTGCTTGCGTTCGCTAGGGCTATGGAGCATGTCCCAGGGTTGTCCAATCAATTCATCCGCCCCTTCGTAGCCAAACATCTTGACATGGGATGGATTTACATATTGATAGCGATCTCCTTCAAGAATGGCAATGCCATCGATGGCCGCTTCGATCGTCGCGAGTTGCTTGGCCATTTCTGTTTCTGCGGCCTGGCGAGTCGCTTCGGATGACTGCTGTAGCCGATCGGCCATTTGATTAAATGCTGATGCAAGCTTCGCCAGTTCATCTGCCCCGTGTAATTGAACCCGTTCCCCCAAATATCCGTTGGCCCATTGGTTACTGATGGCCACCAAGCTCGCCACACGGCGAGTGACGGTACGATCGAGAAACAGCCAGACAAACAGACCTAACCCTAAAAAGATGACGCTGTTTTGCAATGAGCCCCGGAGGGCATTGCGCCAGGCCTGTTGCTTGAGCGCTGACAAATCGTAGGCCAAGACCAACACCCCTGTCTGTGACGATCGGAGCTCGCCCACATTCGGCTGTAATCGGACGGGGTAAAAGGCATTTAAACGTTGCCGGTCCTGCGAAAGCACCACCTGTCCGGCTAAGGTTTGCCGGGCTTGGCCTAATGCTGGCTCGATCAGCTTTTCTATGGCGATGGGGGTGTCATAGAAAAGCTGATCCCGTAATGAATAATGGGTTGACAACATCACCTGATTGTCTTCATCAAGCAGCATTGCCAACGTCAAATGGGGGTTTCCCCCCATTTGACTCACCACCAGATTGGCCCCTTCGCTATCAGTCGCATTGCTCCCACTAGTGCGATAAATAAATTCTAAAAAGCTGCCGGTTTTACTACCCAAAAACTTGGCTTGTTCAGTCATTTGCGCTTCGACCTGCGCCTCTGCTTTCAACACCTCCTGCCGAAAAGTGTAGCCACTAGAAATACTGCTCACCAACAGCAACATGGCTGGGATTGAATATTTCAGTGGAAATAAAACATATTTCATTGGGGCTAATGTAACGTTCGACTGTCTGACCAAAGGTTGTGATTTGAGTTATGATAACCCTTTGACCAAACGATCATTCAAGAGCGACTCGACCTCAACAGATTGCTGCAGTAAACCCTTGTCAAGCATCAGTTCAGATAATCGTCTGGTGACGTTCAGTAAGGTGGGATCGGCCTTGCTCAGCAAGGCCTGATTTGCCTCCAAGTCTGGGATATCAAGAAGTTCTAATGAGGCTAGAAATTGCGCCGGCTCGACATTTTCCCGAGGGGCCATCCGTGCAGCGGCATCCTGAGGATTTTCGTGCAGATAATCAAGGGCCTTAAACCAACCCTGCGCCAGTATTTTAAGGTTTTTCCCCTGATTTTCCAGCACAGCTTGCGACACCACTAGAACATCGACGATCTCCCCTGGAATTTGATTGCTGTCAAAGACCAAATTAGCTTCTGAGGCCAACAATTTAGACCGTACCGGCTCAAAGGTGACTACTGCATCCACGGTCCCCTG
>CAYGVA010000193.1:0-7826 GCA_964353225.1 uncultured Leptolyngbya sp. | reverse complement strand
CAACCTCGGTATGGAAGTAATGCACGAGCGTAATGCTCACAACTTCCCCCTAGACTTGGCTGCTGCTCAGGCTCCCGAAATCATCGGTTAATCCTGAAGGCTGTCATGGCTCTTGAGTGAGTAAATAAAAGCGCCTCCCAGCCATGTGGGGGGCGCTTTTTGGTGTGTTGAGTTTTCTGCCTCTAGAGATTTCCCCCAGTTGTTCCATCGGGAGGTGTACAGGGATCGACGTACAATGGGCAAACCGTATCTGTGGTTGTCCTGAACGTATGACCCACCCGACTGACGTCACCACCCTCGCCCAATGGATGGCGGCTGATTTTAGCAATCAGGCCCAGGCCATTGAAAACCCACCTCTATTTGCCCATATTCGAGTGTGCATGCGGCCTTTGCCCTACGGATTACTAGAGGGGGTAAGCCTGTATTTAGAGCAAGCTTATGACATCATGCTCAGTCAGCCCTATCGGGTGCGGGTGTTACGCCTGATCGTCGTGGATGGGCGGATTGAAATTGAGAATTACCGCATTGCCGATGAGGAACGGTTTTATGGGGCCAGCCGTAACCTAGAGCAACTCCAGCAGTTGCAGGCAAACGAGGTGGAAAGAATGCCGGGATGTAACTTTGTGGTGGAATGGACGGGTCAGCATTTCCAAGGACAGGTAGAGCCCGGTAAAGCGTGCCACGTCCTCCGCAAGGGCAAGCCTTCTTATCTGGATAGTCACTTTGAAATTGACGCCCAGCGTTTTACCAGTTGGGACCGGGGAAGGGATCCCGAGACCGATGAACACCTCTGGGGGGCATTGGCAGGTCCCTTTGAATTTACTCGGCGGACCAACTACGGTCACGAGGTCACTGCCAGCTAAGGTTGAGGCAAGACAATTTCGGCAATGAGCACACGGTTGGGCGCGGAAACCGCTCCCCTAGGAGGGTTTTGTCAAGGGTAGGGGGCAGGTCTCCTGCCCCCATGCAGGATTGGAGCGATTGCTGGTCTGCGATGATCTACCCTTTCTGACCCTAGCAATGTGCTTTGACTCGCCTTTGTCCAGCGCGGGTATGTGGTTTCTGATAATCAATGGCAGGGCCAACCGGCACGATGCGACTGGGGTTGAGTTCTGGCAAGCCAGCGTAATAGAGCTGTTTGACATGCTCGATACTGCACCATGCTTGGATGTCGGGGTGCTGGTATAGCGCTCGACAGTAGTCCCATAGGTTGGGGTAGTCAACCAACCGCTTAAGGTTGGTCTTGAATAGACCGTAGTAAGCCAGGTCAAAGCGAAACAGGGTCGGAAACAAACACCAATCCGCTAGGGTGATTTGGTCAGCCACTAAATACCGCTGTTGCCCCAGCACCGTTTCCCAGTGATCTAGCGCTTGGAACAACTCCGTCACCGCTTCGGTATAGGCCGATTGGGTCGAAGCAAACCCACTGCGATAGACGCCGTTATTAATAGGCTGATAAATCGCATCCATAGCCCCGTCAATATCAGGCCGCAGGGCTTCTGGGTAAAAGTCCCGCCCAGGAAAAGCGGCAAAGGCGTTGAATTCAGCGTTAAACATCTGAATAATCTGCTGCGATTCGTTGTTGACAATGGTCTGGGTTTGCTTGTCCCACAGCACGGGTACCGTTACCCGCCCAGAATAGTCTGGCTTGGCTTTTACATAGAGCTGCCAAAGGTGGTCGGCCCCATAGAGGCTGTCGGGAATGCTGCCAAACCGTTCTGAAAATTGCCAACCCTGGTCGCTAATAACGGGATCCACAATGGAGAGGCTAATGACATCTTGGAGTCCTTTGAGCGATCGCAGCAACACGGTCCGATGCGCCCAGGGACAACCCAAAGACACATACAGGTGATAGCGATCGGGCTCCGCCTTAAAGCCGCTGGATCCATCCGCCGTTACCCAGTGATGGAAGTGGGTGGGCATGCGCTGAAACTGGCCGGAATCATCTTGTTCCGTCCATTCTGACGTCCATTTGCCGCCAATTAATCGTCCGAGGGCCATGGAATATTCTCCTAAATGAGGGGTTTTCGTGCATGGGTCGTCGTCAAGATCACTCGAAGGCGTAGGCAGCCATGCTGAATGTGCCATAGGTGTAGCCTTGGTGGATTTGCCGCCCCGGACCACCTGCCCCCCGCAACTATTGGCTGAAATATTGTCTCTTTTCAGATAGTTCTAGTTAAAACTATCTGAAAAGAGATTAGCGAATTTATCTCCAGGTGGCAAGCAAAATCATCAAGGATTTGGGTGCAGGGGCTAAAACGCGCTCTGAAAGCGGTTGAGCAAAACCTGTAAGAGCTGAATTTCAGAGGCGTCGAGGGCTTCCATGTGCTTGTGAAGATCGCTGATGTGGGCCGGAAACACCTGCTCAAAAAGCTGGTGGCCATCATCAGTGAGCCTGACAATCACGCTACGGCGATTTTCCGGGGGAACCTCCCGACTCACGAGACCTTTCTTTGCAAGGCGATCGACCACACCAGTGAGGGTGCCCTTGGTGATCAGGGTCTTTTGGCCAATGTCACCCATGCTCAGACCGAGGGTATTCCCTAAGGTGGCAATCACATCAAATTGGGCGGGGGTCAGGTCGTACTGCCGTACAAAGGTTTCGGAATAGCTCGCAAACGCCTGATAGGCCCTCACTAATGATCGCACCGTCCCTAGAACAGGGGATTGGGCCGCATTTTGAGGGGCGTAGGGGGCAGGCATAGGTCAGTCAGGCAGCCGAATAGTCTGGGATAGTACTATCTTAAATTGCAAAGGAGCCTGATGGTTTCAGTGCCCGCTATGAACGCCATTATTTTGACGGAGTTAATGCCCTATCCCATGAATATTCGCCCCGCCACCCCCGCTGATGTGGAGGCCATGGGCGACCTGGCTCAGCTCCTCGTGACCCAATATATTGCCCCAGACCTGTCTCCAGAGGCGGGGGTTATTTTGTATCGGTCTATGGGGGCAACCGCGATCGCCCAGGCGATGACCAACGATGTCCGTTACCACGTCGCGATAATCACCACTGACATCGTTGGCCTGATTGGCATCAAAGGCCATCGCCATGTTCATCATCTATTTGTAGTAGCAACGCATCACCGCCAGGGGATCGCCCGTGCCCTTTGGCAAACCGCCCTGCACCAATGTCAGAGGGCGGGTAACCGGGGGCAGATTACGGTGAACTCGTCTCGCTATGCCCAACCGGTCTATGCAAATCTGGGCTTTGTTCAATCGGGTCCTGCGACGGTCGATGGCATCGTCTCTATTCCTATGGTTTTTCGACCCCCAGAGGCAACGCCCTATCTGCCCTGATCATCCCACCTCAAATTGGTCCCTAAACCGTAAAGGATGCTTCAGTCCAACCCGATCGCATCGGCTACTTTATAGAAGCTGCACCAAATCGGTGGATGATGCACGTTATCCCCACTGGTCAGTACGGCCTCAATTTGGCCCATATTACCTATGGTGTATAGGAAGGGGATAACGTGATAATTTTCTTTTGACCTATCACAAGACCCTTCGCAATATTGCAAAGGGTCTTGTGATTCCGAACCCAACCTTTCTTTAAGTTTTAGCTACTGGCTTTAAGTTTTAGACTTGCACCTCTTGTCTCCACCGAAGGAGCACGATAGCCTAGGAGGACAGATTCAAATCTTAAAAAAGTATTAAATAAAGCCAGTGATTCCTTTTTTTGCCAATCCCTACAGAGGAGCAAGCGATATGGACGCTTCACTCTTGCGGTTAGTCTGGTCAATCATTGAAGAAACCCCCACCCATCTGCTGATGCGGCTGGATACAGCGGGGCTCTGCCAGTATCTACTCAATAAAATCGAACTGCGAGTTTGCCTAGATGATGACCAGCACCACGCTGTGCAAACTTACATTGCCTCCCACACCAACTTGATGCGAGAAAGTCGCGATTTCCCCGATGCTTGTGTAGCCTAGCCTTATGGGCTATACCCCTTACACCACAGCGGTGATGCCCTGAGGTTGCGTCAGCATCTCACACCGCCTTGTAAATAAGGCCCATAGATACAGGGCCTTCCGTGTCGTGCCTTGAGCCGCTATGGCATAGTCGCGGCTGCGGCAAAAGTACTGACGACAATAGGCCACTTCTCCCCCATACGTGGCCCAGTTTTGTGCTAGTTCTCCATGCAGCAATAGCAGGTGTTGACGATTTTTTTTGAATGTTTTGAGGTCAATATCCAGGGCCGCTAGTTGGGTTTGATAGCGATAGTAGAACGCTTCTGAGTTTGGGCGAAGGGTGCCCTTAGGCGATTGGGTCAACACCACATCAAAGCCGCCCAGCTCTGTAAACCGATCATGGTAGTGAAATCCCCAATGGAAGGGGTTAAGAACAGCAATATCATCAACGGTGAGCAGCCGCCGTCGGGGTCGCCCTGGCCCTTGGGGAAGACTGACCCGAACGCCGAGGGTTTGACTAAACTCATTGAACAGTAGCTGGTTTAGCTTGGTTTGGGCGGTCACTGCTAGGGATGTGAGGCGATCGCGCAAAAATTCGCCCTGTAAAAAGGGCGGTAATGTCCTCGTCTCCGCAAAGGCTTGGGTTTGGGCGCGATATTCCTCGGTGCGTAGATATTTTTCCGTCAAAATGGTGCGATAGCTTTCCGCCGCCAGGGGTTGCAGCAGATTTCCTTGGAGGGCGGTTTCAGGCCGTCCGTCTGGCGGCGGGGCAGCACTTTTCTTGCTGGGCACCTGATCAAAGCCCGCTTCATCGACCTGAATAAGGCCAATCAAACTATTGCCGACCTGTAGGTGCATGGTCAGGGGCGGCAATGGGGCCGGGGTCGAGGCCGTAGCCAGCAGGGCTAGGGCTAACTGGGTGCGGGCAATATCAATGGCGGCAGGGTTTAGATCGACCCCGTAAAGGTTTTGAGTAATAATTTGGCAGGTTATGGCCCAGTCATAACGGAGAGAATCGGCTTGAAGGGATTGCCGCCAAGCAGTAAGGCCACGATTTTGACTGGACTTGGCCTGGTTCAGACAAATGCGGTGTAGCCGCTTCAGGTAGCCTAGGGCCATCAATAAAAATCGACCCGAGCCACAGGCTGGATCGAGTACCGTGACCTTGGGCAAAATCTGAGTGACCAGTAGGGCACAAAGGTCATCGGTCAGGGCCGTGGTCAACGCCTCGATAGATGAAAAATCCTGTCCGGTGTGGCGGTGGATTTCGGCCAAAACGTAGGCATAGATGGTGCGATCGCCCAGCTCCGCCAACTGCTCGGGGGTGGAAATCTGAGGCTTTCCTGGGGGGCCATTGATCCATCCTTCAAACGCGATCGCCAATCGTTCCGGCGTGAGGCCAGGGCCGCGATCCCCATCTTGCTCCTGCCAGGTCCAGCCCTGCTCTGCCAACCAAGCCAACAGTGCTTCAAAGGGTTCATCGGGCAGATCGAGCTGTGGATATTTCGCCTCAAGGGGATGGGGAGAGAACAGAACTGATCCCAGATAGGGCAACGGACCAAACGGGTGATTGACCGCCAAGGGACGTTCCCCCTCCGGAAGACCTAACCCCTGGTAAAGCAGTGGCTTTAGGGTGTTGCGGTAGAAGCGATCGTATCCTTGGCTTTGACTGTGCCCGAGGAGATTTTGCACATACCAGTCATCCCCTGTGCCCAGCCAGCCCGAGCATTGCAGGCCATGGAGGAGTAGGCATCGATTGAGTAGGACCTGGGCATAGGTACGACGGTGCGGAGCCGGTTCCATTCCTTGAATAGCATCGGCCAGGGCCTCTCGGTGCCCCTGTAAGATTAGGTGTAAGTCATCGGATAAGCGTGCCACAAACCAGGCGATACAGGACGTAAATCGGCATTGAGTCCGTTGGGGAAGCGCAGTCCCCAGCACAGCCATCAACCTAAGGCTGCTGATGGGCCGCCTGGGCATAGTCGCGAAACCGATTCATATCCGCCTGTAGGGTAGATTCCACAATCCGACCCAGGAACAGGTTATCCATCAACTGGCCGATAAAGCTAGGGATGGAGTAGGCCACGGTCAGCTTGACGCTGCAATGCTCCTTTTGGTCATAGAAGCGAATCGCCCCCCGGTTGGGTAAGCCATCCACCGATTCCCATTGGATGATTTGGTGGGTCAGCATCTTGGTGATGCGGGACAGCCAGCTAAACTCAAAGCCGCCAGAGGCCAGTTTCCAACGAGACAGCTCGGGGTCCTCCGGCAAAATGGTGACCGCATCAATCCATTTCATCCAGCTTGGCATTTGCTCTAGGTCAGACCAGAGCTGCCATGCCACGGTAACCGGCACCTTCACTTCCACTAAAACGCTGTGTTCGAGCCAATTACTCATGGGGCCAATCACTCATAGGGATAAGCAAGGTTATGCCGGTTACAGGGTGCACTCAAGAATGGCCTTTGCGGCTTGGCGACCGGAAAGGGTTGCCCCCTCCATACTATCGATGTAGTCCTGTTGGGTGTAGCTGCCCGCCAGAAAGAAGTTCGGAATTGGCGTTGCTTGGCTGGGGCGGTAGGGATCCATGCCCGGTGCTTCCCGATAGAGGGACTTGGCCAATTTCACCACGTTTGACCAGGTCAGGGTCAGCTCTCGGGAACTGGGGAAGAGGTCGTGGATTTGCTTGAGGGCGTGCTGGGCGATCGCCTCACTAGACATCGGTACGAATTCATCACCGGGGGTCAACACCACCTGCATCAACGAGCCCTCGCCCTCGCGGTAATAGTCTTTGGGGCTGACTAGCGCTAAATCGGCAAAGCAGGAGAAGTCGGCATCGGCACTATAGAGCAGGTTATCGATGCCCGCCGCTGCCTTCACTTGGCGGCGCTGGGCCTCATCTTGCATCTCGGTGACCCAGCCGTCAAAGCGCAGTTGCACCGTCACCACGGGCACCGCGTCCAACTTGTAAATGTTGTCGAACTGGGACCACTGTCGCCATTCTGCTGGCAGGAGCCGCTGGATGCCGGGGACGTCACAGGCCGCTAGATAGGCATCGGCGGTGATGATTGCTTCGCTGTCGCCTTGGGCGATCGCCAGTCCCGTCACCCGTGTGGCCTCCCCTTCCCCTTCAAACAGAATGCGGCGGGTTTGGCGGCGGGTATGCACCTTGGCCCCCCTTGCCTGGATGTAGTCCAAGATCGGTTTGTGGAGATATTCGTGGGGGGAACCGGCCAGCATATTCAGCCGAGACGCCTCGGTCTTGGTGGCAAACATGATGAAAATGGTGAGCACACACCGGGCGGAGATCTGTTCGGTGTCGATAAAGCCCAGGGCCAGGGCAATGGGGTCCCACATGCGCTTGAGGCTATTTTGGGACCCGCCATGGCTGCGGAACCAGTCGGCAAAGCTGATGCGATCTAGGCTGCGAATCCATTTCATTGCCCCTTCGTAGCTGACTAAGCCGGGGACGACGGGGCTGGTGCCGAGGGCGATCGCATTTTGGATCTTGTCCATTAGGCCCAGTTGCCCAGTGGTGAAAAAAGCCTTCAAGCCATTCAGCGGTGCCCCCAACAGGAAGCGAAAGTCGAGGGTGCCAATGTCGCCACCGCGATTGATAAAGGTGTGGACGTGCTCCTTGGGCAGCAGGCTGTCATAGGCCCCCACCTGCTTCATTAGCGCGAATAGGTTGCTGTAGTTGTTGAAAAACACATGGAGGCCCATCTCAATGTGGTTGCCGTCCTTATCGACCCAACTCCCCACCTTGCCACCGATGAAGGGACGGGATTCAAAAATTTCAACCTCATGACCGGCATCGACTAGGTCCACGGCGGTGGATAACCCGGCCAAACCGGCCCCGACAATCGCAACTCGCATTCGCTGTGGTGTGCTCAAAGAAACTTTACGTATTTTAGCGGGC
>CAYGVA010000192.1:0-7863 GCA_964353225.1 uncultured Leptolyngbya sp. | reverse complement strand
CGGCGCTGAACATGCTGGTGCGCAACCTGGGCCACGAGTCCGAGCCGAAGGGTGGGGGGGTGAGGGCGGTTGCATCGGGAATGAGCCAACTCGCGATGTCACCATAGTGACTGAAGTGGGCTGTGGCTGATAAGGGCGATGCGGCCCATCCATAGACTTGCGCGAGGGGGACAAACCATTGAGAAACCTCTGCCAACGCAGGGGCGTCAATAACTGGGGGCGGGTTGGATGCCGGTTCGGTGAGTGACCCTGAGGGATTGAGCAAAGATGCTGCCCAAACCAGTCCTAAAATTTCCATAGTTTGCTGTTCTTGAGAAACAAAGGTTTCTAAGGGGCTTTAATAAAAATGCGTCCGTAACATCGGACACATAATTGAATGGTTTCTAAGTATACATGCTTGTTTCTCAACTGGGGATCAGTAGGCCCGTGGCTCCTCGTCGCCTCCGACACCAGGGGGGGTGATTGCACTGTCCGTATGCTTTCGATCTATGCCCCTCTGGTGAGGTGGATAGATTGCAGTCTCAGCATTTATCATCACCAGGGGGTATTGGCACGATGGCAAGCCAGGAAAGGGGTTCAGGTCTCTCTGCGTTAAAGCAACGGCTGCTGCAACACTTGAATGTTTTAGGGTGCGATCGCGATCCCTACTTAGCGGCTGGGGGGCATCAATTGGTGCAGCACTATATTCGCGAGGAATTTGCCCAGTGGGGATCAGTCGAACGCCATACCTTCCAGGTGCGGGGCCGGGATCATGATAACTGGATCCTCAAGCTCTCCCCCTGCAACCCCGAGCATGGCCAGCGATCGCCCCTCTTAGTTGGAGCCCATTATGACGCGGTGCCCGGAACCCCAGGGGCCGATGACAATGCCAGTGGCGTGGCGGTTTTATTAGAGTTGGCTCGATATGCTAGCGAACATCCCCCCCTGCGCCCCCTGTGGTGTGTTGCCTTCGACATGGAGGAATACGGCCTTCTCGGCAGTCGCGCCTATGGGCAAATGCTGAGGGACCAGGGTCAGGCGATTCGATTAATGCTGTCCCTCGAAATGTTGGGCTACTGCGACGAGTCCCCCCATAGCCAGCGGTACCCAACCCCGCTACTCACGGCGATCTACCCCAACCAAGGTGATTTCATTGGCCTGATTGGCAACTTGCCCAGCCTAGTTGACTTGATCCGATTGAAACGGCGGATCGTTGCCGTGGGGGCTCCCTGTGAATGGCTCCCGGTGCCCCGAAAGGGTCATTTAATTCCAGAGACGCGGTTGAGTGACCATGCGCCATTTTGGGATCTGGGGTACCGCGCCGCCATGGTGACGGATACGTCCTTTCTCAGAAATCCTCACTATCACAAAGCTAGCGATCGCGTCGAAACCCTCAATCTCGATTTTTTGACCAAGGTTGCCCTGGGGATCATGACCGGACTCACCGCCCTATCTTAAACAAAGCAATTTAAAATTGATGGGATGCAGTCTTTTAAAGTTTCAAGGCGATCGCAGGTGCAGATGACTGCACTGGCGATTTGGGGCGTGGCCCATCGACCAACTGATGAGAGAGTGGAGGGTATGGGACAAGATAGGCGGACATAACCGAACAACCGGGGGATTTGCAAACAGCCCTACCCAGGCCCCGTCCTATCAGGCGTACTAGAGCTTTAGCGCAGTCATATCTTTAAGCCGGTCACTTCATCTTTAATGGTGAAACTCAAGCGCGTTCAAGGCAGACTCACCCGCAAGGTCATCCCGAATCGTGACATGAAAAAAGTCTTAGCAATCATCTTAGGGGGTGGTGCGGGAACTCGCCTATATCCCCTCACTAAAACCCGTGCAAAACCGGCTGTACCATTGGCAGGCAAACATCGCCTCATTGATATTCCAATTAGTAACTGTATCAACTCAGAGATTTCACAAATCTGCGTGCTGACCCAGTTTAATGCGGCATCTTTAAATCAACATATTGGTCGTGCATACGGCTTTTCCGGATTTCAACAGGGGTTTGTCGAGGTGCTTGCGGCCCAGCAAACACCAACAAATTTGGAGTGGTTTCAAGGCACAGCGGATGCCGTCAGGCAGCATTTACGTTTTCTGGAAAGCCTCAAGGTTGATGAATATTTGATCTTGCCTGGGGATCATTTATACCGCATGGATTATCGCGACTTAATCCAGCGACATCGTGACACCGAGGCCGATGTAACCTTGTCTGTTTTGCCCGTCGATGAACACCAGGCAATGGGCTTGGGATTGATGCAGATTAATCCCTATTCTGGGCGAGTCATTGCTTTTACTGAAAAGCCTGAAGGCGATGCGTTACGAAAAATGCAGGTCGATACCACTGCGCTAGGGCTGTTGCCAGCGCAGGCCAGAGGCAAACCCTATATTGCCTCGATGGGCATCTATGTTTTTAAGCGAGCAGTTTTAATCGATCTCCTCAGAAAATGTACCAACTGCACTGATTTCGGCAAAGAAATCATTCCCATTGCGATTGACCACTTTAATGTCCAAGCCCATGTATTTGAAGGCTATTGGGAAGATATTGGCACCATCCAGTCTTTCTTTAGGGCGAATCTTGCCCTGGTGCAGCAGCCTAACCCATTATTTAGTTTCTACGACGTCGAAGCGCCTATTTATACTCGCTCCCGCCATCTGCCGCCGACAAAGCACTTAGCCTGTCAGATTGAGCAGTCTATGGTGAGTGAGGGCTGCATCTTGCAACAATGCCAAATTTTTAATTCGGTGATCGGGATCCGCACCCGCATCGAATCAGGCTGCATCATTCGAGATAGCTTGATTATGGGAGCTGACTATTATCAACCCCATTTTGAACGGCGCAGTACTTGCTATCACAGCACCGTGCCCCTTGGCATTGGGGCCAATAGTGAGATTCAAAATGCGATTGTGGATAAAAATGCTTGTATTGGCTGCAATGTGAAGATTATTAACAAAAATCATATTCAAGAGGCCGATCGCGAATCAGACGGTTTCTTCATTCGTAGCGGCATCATCATCATTTTTAAGGATGCTACTTTGCCTGATGGCATGGTGATTTAGCGGGGCATGGCCTCTAAATTTCTGGGGTTTAACTCTGCGGGTTTGACAATAATGGCCGTGAACTGACTCGCCAGATCTACCGTACCCATGGGAGGCCGAAAGGCTTTATCTTAGTTTGAGTTCCCTTGTTGCTGTGGCTAGATGTTCCCATCATTCTTGACGCATCAGATTGCCCTTAAGCGAGCCAGAGCCTATGAACACTCAGAAGAGCCGAGAAGCGCTACTGCGTGAAAGTAACTTGAGAATTAGCCAATCCCTGAGTCTTCAGGAAATATTTGATACAGTTTGCGTAGAAACCCGACAGTTTATGCAAGCAGATCGGGTGGCTATCTTTGAATTTAAACCCGGATCGCACTGTCAAGCGGGGACATTTGTCGCTGAGTCAGTGACGGAACCATTTGCCTCCATTCTTCACCAGCAAACCCAGGATCACTGCTTTGGTAACAACTATGCCAAGCATTATTTCTTAGGTAGATATTGGGCTTGTAATGACATTTATAATCACGGTCTATCGCCCTGTTACATTGATATTCTGGCCCAGTTTCAGGTTAAGGCTAATCTGGTGATCCCGTTAATGCAGAAAGCGCAACTATGGGGTTTGCTCTGTATTCATCAATGTGAAACAGCCCGTCACTGGCAAGAGAGTGAGGTTGATCTGATTCAGCAATTGGCCCATCAATTGACGATCGCCATTCGCCAAACCCATCTCGTTGAGCAGTTGCAACAAGAGCTAGAGGAGCGCAAATCAGCGGAGCAAATCATCCGTCAACAGGCTGAACGAGAGAAGCTGGTGCGAGAAATCAGCCAGAAAATTAGTCAATCCTTAGAGCTACAGGCGATTTTTGATGCGGCCTGTGTGGGCATCTACCAATTCATGCAGGCAGATCGGGTGGCCATCTTCAAATTTGATCCCGACGCTGGCTATGATGACGGCATTTTTGTGGCGGAAGCTGTGGCGGCGGGCTTTGATTCGATTCTGACCAAGCGGATCGAGGATCATACCTTTGGTGATAGTTATGCCGATCTTTATCCCCAAGGTAAATATCTAGCGATTCATGACATTTATCATCCATCCACCTCCCGTTGCCATGTTGATATCCTAGAAAAAATTCAGGTCAGGGCTAATCTGGTTATTCCGGTATCCCTCAAAGATCGATTGTGGGGGCTATTGTGCATTCATCAATGTACGGCAGCCCGTGATTGGGAAAAAGGTGAAATTGACTTGACCCAGCAACTGGCTAACCAGTTGGCGATCGCGATTCAACAGGCAAATTTATTTGAACAGTTGCAACAACAATTGACGGAGCGAGAACAACTCCTCACTGAGCGCAACCAACAATTGGCAATTTCGAATATGGAGCTGCTGCGGGCGACTCGCCTCAAGGATGAGTTTCTCGCAAACATGAGCCACGAACTGCGTACGCCTCTCAACGCCATTCTGGGCATGACCGAAGCGCTCAAAGAGAATATTTTTGGCGAGCTGGCCGAGCCACAAATCCCCCCCCTGAATACAATTGAGCGTAGCGGTAGCCATTTGCTCGAACTGATCAATGACATTCTAGATCTCGCTAAGGTTGAGGCCGGAACGCTAGCGTTAGACTTGGCTCCGACCCAAGTGTCTCTCCTATGCCAAGCCAGCCTGTCTTTTGTGAAACAAACGGCTTTCCAAAAGCGGATTCACTTGGCCGTAAACCTGCCTGCTCATATTCCAGGTTTGTGCCTGGATGAGCGACGTATTCGACAAGTTTTAGTCAATCTGCTCAATAATGCGGTGAAGTTCACCCCAGCGGGGGGATGTATCACCTTAGATGTCCATTTTGAGCAGCACCCTGCGGAGTCCGCCGCTGGGGCGACGTCACACCGCCTGACCTTGGCCATCCGTGATACAGGGATTGGGATTGCGCCAAATCATCTGTACGGCTTGTTTCAGCCCTTTGTGCAAGTTGATAGTGCCTTGAACCGTCAATATACCGGGACAGGCTTGGGGCTGGCCCTAGTGAAACGCATTACCGAACTCCATGGCGGCGAGGTGAGTGTCACCAGTGAGGTGGGGGTGGGCAGTTGTTTTACCGTGCGTTTGCCCTGCACCCTTGCTCCGTTATCTTCGCCGGATTTGGCATCCCACGACCCGGACCACAACCCGAGCCCACCGGTGCCAGCGACAGGCCCCTTGATCTTGCTGGCCGAGGATCACGAAGATAATATCGCCATTATTGAGGGCTATCTTCGGGCCAAAGGTTATCGCTTGGTCGTGGCCAAGGATGGTTGGGCAGCCATTAATGAGGCCCAGGTCCATTCCCCTGACTTGATCTTGATGGATATTCAGATGCCACGGATGGATGGATTAGAAGCTATCCAGCATCTCCGCAGGGATGACAATTTTAAGGATGTGCCGATTATTGCGCTGACTGCGTTGGCGATGAAGGGCGATCGCGAGCGTTGTCTGGCTGCTGGGGCCAACGATTACTTCAGTAAACCGGTCAAGCTGAAGCAACTGGTGGCCACCATTCAAGCGCAGTTGGATTGAGAGGCTGTTTGAAAAGCCTTTTACCGTTCATTCGAACCCAGGCACTACCCAGAACGAGCGACGGCAACATCAGGGATACAACCGATGTACTGATGGCCTACAGTCGTATCCAATACCGGCCTACCCCCTTTTCAAACAGCCTCTGAGACAGATTAGTACCGAATTTGTAGGGTAACGCTGGCCTGTACGGTTTGTTCGCCACCCATTACTGGGGTGGAGACATCGGCTTGCGCCACGGCAAATTCTGCCCGCTGCGGCAGATTGATGGGGATAGGGGCTGACGCGCCGTTAATTTGGATGCTGACAATTTCTTGCGGCCCGAGGTCCAGGGCACTCAGTACGGTATTGGCCTGGATTTGGGCATCGGCAGTGGCCTCGCGCAGGGCTTGCTGGCGGGCGGCGGCGATCGCGTCATCCTCGGCAATAAAGCTGACGCTGAGAATTTGATTGGCTCCGGCATTCACCACGTCATCGAGCAGTGCGCCAACTGCCTCTGTGGGCATTTCAAAGCTGACGGTATTGCTGCCGCTATAGCCAATGATGCTAGATCGGCCATTGTCGTAGCGGTATTGGGGGGTGAGGCGTATGCCGGTGGTTTCGAGCTTTTCGACCTGGCGCGATCGCAGCAGCTCGACGACTGATGTCGATCGCTGGGCAATGTCTCGTTGCACCGTGGCAGCAGTGTTACCTTGGCTCTCGACCCCCAACGTCACTTGAGCTTTGGTGGTCTGTACGGTAGCTTCACCTTGTCCGGTCACGGTCAGGGTACGCAATACCGTTTCCTGAGCGAGGGCCATGGATGTCACGCTGGGCATAAGGACTAATCCCGGAATTAAAGCAATAGAGGCAAAGGTTGCTGCTGCGAAGCGTCTAGGGGAATAGCGTTTGACTGGTTTCATAATCCTCACAACCTTTTGAATGTAATCAGTACATTCAATCTGTCACAGCTGAATCGACATCGAGTTGCTGTTACCAAATCCGTAACTTGTTGGACATCATGGTTTCATACCTAAACCAAGTCCATGTTGAGAACCGTAGTTCTTCAGCCCCTAGGGTTGATTCATTTGACAGAGAAAAAAGCCGATATATACCATGGCTCACTCCAAACATTGCGGCGATGTTGAACGGCTATAACGAAATTTCTACGAAACGATAGTCGCAAAGGCGCAGCTAGTAACACTGTCCGCGAGGTCCAGGACGGCGGTGCGTCCTGGTGGAGGGGGTCTGGGGGCAATCCAAATGCCCCCAGTCGAAGTGGCCCATTGTTGACCGAAATCTTCGCCTTAGCTAACCTGCTTGAGCCAAGACAGTTTTCCTTTCTTTAGAGAATCAACCCTACCCCACCAGGGTAGGATTAGCGGCGTCGCGATCGCCCCCAATCAGCAACCGAGCGAGACGCAGGGCCTCTGCCATCGTAACCGTCCCCTGAGCGGAGTCGAAGGGGACTTTTTCGGGAGATCTGGCTTCGACTCCGCTCAGCCAGCGTAATGTGTGGGACGGTTACTCTGCCATCAGGGCCAATTGGGTTGTCGTGATGACCGGATTTGGGTTGGGGAATTTCATTGGGGATAGCGGTCGCCAATTGGATTAGGGCATTGCAAAGGTTGGACCGACAAGGGGATGAAGAGCCTTGCTGTTAAGGCAAGGCCCGACCTACCATTCCGCCACGATAGTCGTGTCAACCACCGTTACCATAGGTGGCGCGGCCAAATCGTAATGCTGGGTCAGGGCGGCAGCGATCCCCGCTTTCAGCTCCGCCGCTGCGGCCCCATCGGTTAACGCAATTACCCAACGGTGCCGCACCTGACCATCGCCAGTACTGACCCTACCCAGGCTGTCTGCCCGATAGGCATTACCCATCGCTTCTACGAGGGGCCGGGTGGCGGGCGATCGCGCCAACAACAGCCGCACCTGATATTCCCCCTGCACCGTTTGGCTTTGCAGGGTTTCCCCTTCATTGAGCGGCACGTTTAGCGCCACAGCCTGCCGCTCCCCAGCGAGATAGCGATCGGGATGGTAAATCAACGTGGTCGCCTGGGGCGGATCTCGAAAGGCCGCATCCACCGCAGCCCAGCCCCCCGCCTCCCGAACGGCGCGAATAAACGTCAGCCCGTCCCCATAGACAAACAGATTTTCAAACCGGCCTGCGCTGATGTCTCCCTCTGGGGGCAACTGGGCATGGGCCAAAAAGTCATAGTTCAGCAACTCGCTCACCGCCAGCATCGCCTCCCCTTCGATTAGGGCGCTGATGGCTTGGTCGTAGTCCGGTTGATCCAGGCTTTGTAAGCGGAGCT
>CAYGVA010000191.1:5026-7921 GCA_964353225.1 uncultured Leptolyngbya sp. | reverse complement strand
TCGAGGCCCATTTTCAAGCGAGAAGCGAGTAGGGGAGCGGTTGCCGCACCCGATGTCAGACAAGTTTTGAGTAGGGGCGCGGTTACCGCGCCCGATGTCAGATGAGTTTTGAGTAGGGGAGCGGTTACCGCGCCCGATTAGTCGTTGCCGCACCCGACGAACAGTCGTCGCGCCCGATGCCGGATGAATTTTGAGTTTTGATTGGGGAAGGCTGGAATTTTGTAGGGCCTTGCCCTTCCCGTTCCCTTAAAGGGTAGGGTTGATTCATTTAGCAGAGAAAAAAGTCAATATGCCCTATGAGCCACCTCAAACATCGCGGCCATGTTGAACGGCTGCAACGAAATTTCTACGGACAAATCGTTGCAACGGCACAGCCAGTAACACTGTGCGCGAGGTCCAGGACGGCGGTGCGTCCTAGTGGTAGGCCGCAGGACGTGCGTAGCGGGGGTATGGGGGCAATCCAAATGCCCCCGATCGTAGCGCCCCATGGTTCACCGAAATCTCCGCCTTAGCTAACCAGTTTGAACAAAGCCTGTTTTTCTTTCTTTAAAGAATCAACCCTACCCTCAAAGGTTTCCCAAAGGATAGGGTATTTTCAATTTTGAATCAGCCGTGGGGCGGGGACGTGATCAAGCAATGGAGTCAGGTCTGCAATGGCGGATAGTCGGGCAAATACTGCCGATGTGATTGTGATTGGCAGCGGTCTTGGCGGTCTGGTGGCGGCGGCGCTGCTGGCCCGCTACGGTAAGCGCGTCATTGTTTGCGAAAGCCACACCCTGCCAGGGGGAGCGGCCCATGGGTTTAAACGCCAGGGCTTCACCTTTGACTCAGGGCCGTCGTTTTTTTCGGGGTTGAGCGATCCGCACTCGCGCAATCCCCTGCGGCAAGTGCTCGATGTACTGGGGGAAACCATCCAGGCGGTGCCCTACGACCCCCTGGGCTATTACCACCTGCCGGAGGGGACGCTGCCGGTTTATCGCCAATGGCAGGATTATCGGGGGGCGATCGCCCCCTTTAGCCCCGACGGAGCCGCGCAGCTCGCCACCTTTGCCCAAAGGCTATTAGCGCTGTATGAGCCATTGCGGCAAATTCCCAGTTTAGGATTGCGTCCTGACCTGGGGGTATTGCCCCTGCTGCTGCGCCATCCGCTAGCGATGCTGAAGCTGCTGCCTCAGGTGGCCACGTTGCAGCAGTCCGTGGGGGCGATTTTAGACCAAACCGTCACCGATCCTTGGGTGCGGCGGCTCGTGGATTTAGAATGCTTTTTGCTCTCAGGGCTCACTGCCCATGAAACCATCGCCCCAGAAGTGGCCTTTGTCTACGGTGAGCGGGAAACTGCCCCGGTGGATTATCCCATCGGCGGCAGTGAAGCCCTAGTGATGGCCCTAGTGCGCGGGCTACAGCGCTGGGGCGGCGAACTGCGGTTGGGCACCCATGTAGAAAAAATTGTGCTGCAAGACCGTCAGGTCACTGGGGTGCAGCTCCGAAACGGTACCGAGCTCACGGCTCCGGTGGTGATTTCTAACGCCACCCTCTGGGATACCTATACTCAGCTTTTGGCTCCAGAGGATATCCCCGCTGATTTTCGGGCTACCGCCCTCGAAACCCCAGCGATTCACAGCTTTATGCACCTGCATCTGGGGATTCGAGCGGCGGGGTTAGAGGCGTTAGCCATTCACCATGTGGTGTTGCAAGAGGGCGATCGCCCCCTCACGGACCCCGGCAACACCTGCATGATCTCCATCCCGTCGGTGCTCGATCCGGGCTTAGCCCCAGCCGATCACCATGTTGTCCATGCTTACACCCTAGAGCCCTGGACCGGATGGCAGCGGGGACCCAAATACGAGTCGCAAAAACAAACCAAGGCCCAGGGGCTATACCGGGCCTTGGAGCGGGTGATTCCTGATATTCGGGAGCGGGTGGTGCTAGAGCTGATCGGCACACCCCTCACCCACCAACGGTTTTTACGCCGCCATCAGGGCACCTACGGGCCAGCGATCGCCGCCGGAGCAGGCACATTCCCGAGCTGTAAAACCCCCGTAAAAGGCTTATTGAGGGTGGGGGACAGCACCCTGCCTGGGATTGGGGTGCCCGCCGTGGCGGCATCGGGGATTCTCTGTGCCAATTCGTTGGTGCCCCCTGCACAAACCGCAGCGTTGCTCTCTCGTTTGGCGGCGGTGAGGGCTGCCGGACCCCAGGGCAACGGCAGCCATTCAGCCTGACAGCGCTGCTCGGCCTCCCCCAACGGTAGAGCTACGGCTGGCTGGCTGGCTCGGGTCAAAATTGCAGCCTGGGGCAGCGCCAACGGCTCGGCGCTGGGGATGCTGCGGGGTTGATTCAGAGACCCGGCGGGCAGCGGGGGTTCGGGTAGGGGCACATGGGCCGCCGCCGTTGTCCTTGGGGAGGCAAACATCGGGGCTGGTGGCGGCGACAGGGTCAGGGTGGGTCCTGGCGGGAGCGGCGTCACGGTGGTGGGCACCGTGGCAATGGGTATCAGTGTTTGGGCGGGTGCGACAAAGGCCGTCCCCGGCCCCGACGCGGGCGCAAAGGCGGGGGTGGGGCGACCCGTCATGGGGGGTGCGATCGCCTGGGGAAGAACCGCTGGCGGCACCGTTTCGGCCTGAGTGGGCGTCGGATTGACGAGGGCTGGGGGAAATCTGTGGGTACGCTCAGCGGGCTCGACCCGAACCGAGGCTTGGAGGTCCGCTGCCCCGTTCACCCCGTAGGCGGCCAATGTAATCAAGCCACTACAGGAAAATAAAGCCCAGTACCGCATGGTGACTTCTCCCACTCCAAAATGATTTCAAGCGTGCAAGCGATCGCCCTCTATTCTCCAGATTATTACTGGGAAACGATCATTATTTCCAAAAAACGATACATCCCTGACACCGCTGT
>CAYGVA010000191.1:0-4926 GCA_964353225.1 uncultured Leptolyngbya sp. | reverse complement strand
CTACGTCTAGCTTGACTCAGATATCTGTCCCCTATTCCCCCCACTTCTCAGGCACTATAGGAATAGGCCCAGAGCATCAGTAATGATGCCTACCATGGTCAGCGCTATCCCTTATCAGTTGCTGCGATGACACCTCCCCAAGATTGGTCCGGTCAACTGCTGGGCAATCGCTACGAGGTCCGCGAGCTGCTGGGCCAGAACACCGGTCGCCGCACCTTTCTGGCGCATGATCGTTTGCAGGGCACGCCGGTGGTGGTGAAGCTGTTGCTGTTTGGCGAAGCCTTTTCCTGGGCGGATTTGCGTTTGTTTCAGCGGGAAGCGGCGGTGCTCAAAACCCTAGACCATCCTGCCATTCCCAACTATTCAGATTGACCGAGAAATGGCGATCGCCCCCTTTTTCCGCCACCGTCTCTGGCAATGCCCTAGGGATGGCGTGACGGCCCTGGGCATCCATCCCAAGAAAAAACGGCTGTGGTTAGAGACGCGCGTTGGCAATGTCTCACCGCAGGGGAGTCGTAACTTTGAACTCACCCAGCGCCATTTTCCCTTTAGCCGCGAAGCGTTGCTCTGGATGGGGCGCTGCCTCAGCCAAGAATTGGGGCTGCCATTGCAGGCGCAACCCGCCCCGAAACGTGAGTTGTCTTGAGGGGGACTAAATGCGGTGGAGGATGCCGCGTTACAACAGACGTAATCAGCTATTCTGATGACTTACTGCTCGTTTGAACGCATTATCCTTGCCCCATAAGGCTTCGGCAAGGTGCAGATATGATCGCTAAGTATTTCTAGCCTTAGGTCATTATTGATGTCCTTTCCGCTGCGATCGCTACTGTTGATTCCATTCGTATTGCAGGGGGTTGGAATCACTGCAGTGGTAGGCTACCTAGGCTATCGCTACAACCAGCAACTGGCCACCGACGCCGCGACCCAGGCAGTGGAGCAAACCACGAATCTTGTGGTCCAAGACTTGGATAGCTATTTGCAGCAGGCCCATCGTTTGAACCAGGTTCACATTGCAGCGCTGCAAGCGGGGGCGATAGACCTGGCGGATCTGGATAGTCTACATCGATACCTGATCCTGAGATTTCAGCAGATTCCAGACATCACAACATTACTTCTGGGCACCCCCCAAGGGGGCTTTAGAACCATTCATCGTCCTGAACCGGCGGAAATCATCGCGGGGCAAACGGTGCTATCGGCAACTGATCTGCCCTTTGAAGCAGGGCTGTCTGATGTCGCTGACCCGAGCCTACTCAACCTCTACAGCATTGATGAAGTGGGAAATTTGGCGCGTCCCCTGCAAACGATCTCGGCCATTGATGTGCGCGATCGCCCCTGGTACCGAAAAGCTGTAGAAACGGGGCAACCGGGTTGGAGTGAGCCTTTCCAGATTGGGGCCTCTAACCTGCTTACCCTGAATGCCTATACCCCGTTCTATGATGCCGCCCAGCAATTGCAGGGGGTGTTTGCGGTTAACCTCAGCCTTGATCAACTCAATCGCTTTCTCGAAACCCTCTCTATTACTGCCCATGGGGAGGTCTTTATTGTGCAGCGAGATGGATTGTTGATCGCCAACTCGGCCCAGCAGCCCTCGTATATTCCGTCCGGGGTGGAACCTGTACAAATCGGGGATCAGCTGACGTACCGCCAACCCGGCACCATCCAATTTCAGCGGCTATCTGCCCTAGAGAGTAGCGATCCATTAATGAGAGCCGCCTCCCAACAGTTGCTGAACCGGTTTAACGATTTTGATGCCATTCAAGCGGCCCAAAATCTCTATGTGACTGCAATGGGCGATCGCCTGTTGCTGCGGGTTGTTCCCTATCAGAGCAACTATGGCCTGGATTGGTTGATCATTACCGTGGTGCCCGAGTCAGACTTTACCGGCCAGGTTCGCAGCTATGTCTGGTACACAGTCCTGGTGTCAGGGCTGGCGTTACTGGGGGTGATTGGGTTTGGGCTGTGGCTAACGGGGCATATGACCCAGCCTTTACTGGCCTTAAATCAGGCCACCCAAGCCTACCGGGTGGGAGACGCTTTATCCTTGTCCATTCCATCTGCCCCCGTTCAAGAGATTGAGGCGCTGGCCCAGACCTTTGGGCAGATGGCCGCCCAACTGAATGTGTCCTTTCAGGCGGTGCAGGAGAGCGAACAAAAGTTTGCCAAGTTGCTGCTGGGCCTGCCGATGGGGGTCGGGCTGTTTGATCGGCGAGGCAAAGTAATTTTGCTCAATCCGAAGGGGCGACGCTTGCTGGGGCAGGTGAGCCTCGATCAACCCCTGGAGGAGACGCCGGGGCTGCGGCAGGTTTATCGGGTGGGGACCGATACCCCCTACCCCCTGCGGCGGTTGCCCGTGATCCGCGCCCTCCAGGGCAGCATCGTTCATATTGAAGATTTAGAAATCGAGGCCAATGGTCAACGCATTCCACTTGAAGTGCGGGCCATTCCGGTTTTAGACGATGCTGAAACCGTCGTTTTTGTGCTGACTGTTTTCTACGACATTAGCCAGCGCCGTCAGGCTGAGCAGCTACAGCATCACTACGCCCACGAACTAGAGCTGCAGGTGGCCGCGCAAACGGCCAAAATTATGGATCGAGAAATCCAATTAAAGGAGGCCCAACGCATTGCCAATGTGGGCAGTTGGGAGATGGATGCACGGACCGCGAAGATCACTTGGTCTACAGAACTGTTTCGCATTTATGGCCTAGAAGATCTAGGGGGCCGAGATGCACTGCCCAACTACCCTGAGATTTTGGATTACTTTCTGCCCGAGGAGCGGGATGTCGTCCAAGCTGCCATTGAGCGGGCTTTGGCCGAGGGAAAACCCTACGAGCTAGAGCATCGCATCATTCGCTCTGACGGCGAGCATCGCTATGTGGTCAGCCGTGGCGAAGCCGTTCTAGATGAACAGGGAAAGGTGACCCGGCTAATTGGGGCCGTGGCGGACATTAGCGATCGCAAACGCATCGAAATGGCCCTGAAACAGTTCCAGGATCAGCAACGGTTAGCATTGGATCTGACGCAAACCGGCAGTTGGGAATTTGATCTTGCCACCGGACAATCTATTTGGAGTGACAGTCAGTTTCGACTGATGGGGCTTGATCCAACCGCCAGTACCAGTGGCTACCAAACCTGGCGAGAGTGCGTCCACCCCGACGATTTGCCTCGGGTTGAAGCCGCTTTCCAGAGGTCTTTAGCCGATCACCAGGCGTTTCAAGATGAGCACCGTGTGGTGTATCCCGACGGGACGGTGCACTGGGTCTTTGCCAAGGGCCACGGCATTTATGATCCAGCGGGTCAGCCCGTTCGCATGGTGGGGGTAATGATGGATATTAGCGATCGCAAACGCCTGGAAACAGAACGCAAGCAAGCCGAAGCCGAGCTGCAATCCCTCAACAGCCAACTGCAGCAATTGGCCCGAGTGGATAGCCTGACCCAGGTGGCCAATCGCTTTCAATTAGAAGAGTCATTGGCTCAGGAGTGGCAACGGGCGAAGCGAGAACAACAACCGCTCACGGTCCTCATGCTCGATATTGACCATTTCAAAGCCTACAACGACCATTATGGTCACCCCGCTGGGGATACCTGTCTACAAAAGGTGGCCCAAGCGCTCAAGACCTGTGCCCATCGCCCTGGGGATATCGTTGCCCGCTACGGCGGTGAGGAATTTGTGATGCTCTTGCCCCATACCTCCATGGTTGGAGCCGGGGCGATCGCCCAGCGCATCCAGGCAGCGATTATGAACCTGGCTATTCCTAATCCTAAGGCCCCCAGCGGCGACCAATTGACGATCAGTCAAGGCATCGTTGTTGTCGAGATGACTGCCGTTACGGGGCTAAACCCCCACGCTGCCATTGCCCAGGCAGATGCAGCCCTTTACCAAGCTAAGCAAACCCGCAATGCCTATTGCATCAAGCGGATGGTGGCATAGCCATAGTTCCGCAGGCCCAACCGATGGTGCGCAGCCTTGTCTAATCGCACTGGCGGCTATAACCGCCGTAGCCGCCGCCACCAGGGGTTTCGATGATGAGGCGATCGCCCTGCTCCATCGCCACCTGGGCCTGACTGCCCAAAAGAACTGCATCCCCATTCGCTCGCTGCACGAGATTTTTGCCCACCGCTCCCGGTGCTCCCCCCGCCAACCCAAACGGGGCCACGGTGCGGTGACTAGAGAGTATTGAAGCGGTCATGGGTGCTCGGAACTGGAGACAGCGACGGACGCCATTGCCCCCCCGGTGGGTGCCGCTGCCACCACTGCCCTGACGAATCTCGAACCGATCCACCAGCACCGGGAAGCGCCATTCCAACACCTCCGGGTCCGTCAGGCGGGAATTAGTCATGTGGGTCTGAACGGCGTCGGTACCGTCAAAGTCAGCTCCCGCCCCAGAGCCGCCGCAGATGGTTTCGTAGTACTGGTATTGGTCATTGCCAAAGGTGAGGTTATTCATCGTCCCCTGGGATCCGGCCATCACCCCCAAAGCCCCGTAGAGGGCATCGACGATCCCCTGGGAGACCTCCACGTTTCCCGCCACCACCGCTGCTGGGGGTTGCGGCTTCAGCAGAGACCCCGCTGGAATCAGTATGGTCAAGGGCTTTAAGCACCCAGCATTAAGGGGAATGTCATCATCCACCAGGGTGCGGAAGACATACAGCACCGCCGCCTTACATACTGCGGCGGGGGCATTAAAGTTGCTGGGGCGCTGGGGGGAGCTACCGGTGAAGTCAATCGTGGCGCTGCGCTGGGCGGCATCAATCTCAATGGATACCTGAATCTGGCTGCCGTCATCGAGGGGATAGATAAACTGACCGGGGCTAAGCCGTTCAATCACCCGCCGCACACATTCCTCGGCATTGGCTTGCACATGGCCCATGTAGGCTTGCACGGTGTCGAGGCCCTGGTGCGTCACCAATCGCCGCAGCTCCTCCGCC
>CAYGVA010000190.1:6642-7947 GCA_964353225.1 uncultured Leptolyngbya sp. | reverse complement strand
ATGGACGATCGCTTCGGTGCCCTCACCTTTACCCGCATCTACTCCGGCAAAATCGAGAAGGGCGACACGGTGCTCAACACCGCTACGGGTAAGACTGAGCGGATTGGCCGTTTAGTGGAAATGCACGCTGACTCCCGCGAAGAGGTGAACATAGCCCAAGCTGGGGATATTGTCGCGATTGTGGGTATGAAAAATATCCAGACGGGGCATACCCTCTGTGATCCCAAGAACCCAGCCACCCTGGAATTGATGGTCTTCCCAGACCCAGTAATTTCCATCTCGATTGCCCCCAAGATAAAAGGCACCTCTGAGAAGTTGGGGGCTGCCCTCAGCAAGATGATCCAAGAGGATCCCTCTTTCCGCATGCAAACGGATCAAGAGAGCGGCGAAACCATCATCATGGGCATGGGCGAACTCCACCTCGACATTAAGGTGGATATTCTCAAGCGCACCCATGGGGTCGAAGTCGAGGTGGGTAAACCCCAGGTGGCTTACCGAGAGTCGGTCACCAAGCGGATCGAAGACACCTACGTCCACAAAAAGCAGTCTGGGGGTTCGGGTCAGTACGGCAAGATTGACTACATCATTGAGCCCGGTGAGCCCGGTAGCGGCTTCCAGTTTGAATCTAAGGTCACGGGGGGGAACGTCCCTCGGGAATTCTGGCCTGCGGTCCAAAAGGGCTTTGAAACCAGTATCGATAAGGGTGTGCTGGCAGGTTTCCCCTGCTTAGACCTGAAGTTCACCCTCACCGATGGC
Source organism: uncultured Leptolyngbya sp. (assembly GCA_964353225.1). Taxonomy (GTDB): domain Bacteria; phylum Cyanobacteriota; class Cyanobacteriia; order Phormidesmidales; family Phormidesmidaceae; genus PCC-6406. The sequence goes on along the minus strand of CAYGVA010000190.1, from coordinate 7,191 downwards.
GGCTACCACCCCGTAGACTCTTCGGCGATCGCCTTTGAGATTGCCGCCAAAGCCGCCTACCGGCAGTCGATTCCTAAGGCTGGCCCTCAATTGCTAGAGCCGATCATGAATGTGGATGTCTTCACCCCTGATGATCACGTTGGAGATGTGATTGGTGACCTCAACCGCCGACGCGGCATGATCAAAGCCCAGGATTCTACCCCGACCGGTAACCGGGTTAAGGCTGATGTGCCCTTGAGTGAAATGTTTGGCTATATTAGCGACCTACGGACCATGACCTCTGGTCGGGGTCAGTTCTCGATGTCCTTTGGCAATTACGCCCCCTGCCCCAACAATGTGGCAGAAGTGGTGATTAAGGAAGCCAAAGAGCGCCAAGCCGCTAAGTAGCAGCACGCTATTTCAGGTCCTTGCCTTAAATAGCAGCCAATAAAACCGTTGCAACCGTAAAGGGTTGCAACGGTTTTTTAATGGTCAGGGTAGTGGATCAGATCCCGGTGCGTATTATTTTGGTCTGCCCAACACCGAGTACCCGTATCATGCGTTGCACAG
>CAYGVA010000190.1:0-6542 GCA_964353225.1 uncultured Leptolyngbya sp. | reverse complement strand
CTAACCCGACTGGCGGCTGTTTAGGGATTAAATCCTTGGGAGGGGTAGATGAGCACTCGATTACGCCCCTGGCTTTTGGCGGCGTATAGGGCTTGATCCGCTTGGTTAAGGAGCTGCTCAGACGTGTTGGTTTCTGGGGTGCTAAAGGCAATACCAGCCGATAGCGTTGTACCCACTTGCTGCTGACCAATCGAAAACATCTGCTGTTGGAAGTCAAGTCGAATCGCGTCGATCTGCTTATAGACCCTATCTGGTGCTAATCCTGGCACAATCAGGACAAATTCTTCCCCGCCATAGCGGCAGGGAATACCGTGGACAGACATGTGCTCCTGCAGGAGTTTGCCAAATTGTTGTAGGACGAGATCACCCACCAGATGACCATAGGAATCATTGATCGACTTAAAAAAATCTAAATCTAGCAACGCAATGGCAAGCTCACTGCTCTCAAGTCGGGCCTGGGTGATCTCCTGGGCGCATCTCTCATCAAAGTAAGCCCGATTAAATAGACCGGTCAGACTGTCTCTGGTGGCTTTGATATGGGCTTCATCTAAATCCTGTAGGGCTTGCTCAAGATGAATGTTTTTTTTGTTGAGTGCGATCAAAGCATTCTCAAGCTCATACTTTTGACTTTGGAGGGTGTCGTAGAAGAGTGCTTTCTTCACGGCTGCAGCAGCTTGATTGGCCAAATTGAGCAAATAGACCATCACATCACTTTCCGCTGCGATCCGGGTCTGATAGCGCATCATTTCTTTTGTGTTACCCGCAATCAGAAGACATTGGGGAGAGCCTTGAGCTTCTCCCAGGGATAAGAGAATATACTCATGCATTAAAAAGACTTGTCTCAACTGGACTAATGGCTCTGTAGAGCAAGTCTCAGAACAGATGACATAATCTTCTGAAAAGAATAAATTTTCCGGCTGAAAATGAGATTTTGGAACGGTTAATCCAATGATTTCTCGAAGATGATGATCTTCATAATATCCGTCAAAAGCCTGGAGGTGAAAAGCACAATCTTGAGGATCTTCCAGAAAAATCAGGCAGCGCTCTAAACTGATGCCATAAAGCACAAATTCAGTAATGACATCCAAGACTGACTTCAGGTTTAAGGCTTGGTTTAATTGCTTGCCAAATTCATTGTTGGCATGATAATGGCGCACCTGTTTATCCATACGCTTCTGAACTTGATAGAGCTTGCTCTCGGTTCTGACCAGCCGTTGCACTTCATGGGTCAGGCGTTGAACTTGCTCTAATAGCGATTGGTGCTCTGGACAGCTTGCGCCCATCTGTGGGGAATCGTGATCAGACCCTTGACTCGGAGTCATGATGATCGGCGGGTGCTGCGGTTTAATGGGGAAGACAGATACAGGGTTCGTTGTTTTAGTATAGGGCGGCAACGATAGCAGTGTAGTTGTGAAAACAGTTTCTGCCATTCAATGGTCCAATCTCACCATAGGGATATAGACCAATCCAGGGCACTGTGGTCCCAATAGCATGTTGCAGAGTGGCGAGCAGTGCTTGTTTTTGGTGATCGCGAAAGATGGCGCTACCACGCCCTGCACATTCCCATTGCACTACAAATTTGGGGGTATGCCCCCCTAATTGGGTCGATATCTTTTGGGCAATGTGATTAATGCCTGCTTCAATCTTTTCTTCATCTCGACGGACCATCCAGACTTCAGTCCCTGTCTGAATATTGGTAGGAATGGTAATCGAGCCAGCATCAAGATCTCGGGTGATGATGCCTCGCACAAAGAATTCATCATAGCTTTGAAGATTGGCTGTGGTTTTTAAGCCTAAGCATAAATTCCTGAAGGCTAGCTCCCAATTATCAAACTCTTCCTCTAATAAATATTCCTTAAGGATATCTAGAACCGGTTGATGATCGAGCTCAAAAATTTGATTGTCTCGGGCGCAAGTAACCGTATACTTGCTGCCCAAAGGGACACAACCATGGTTGATGGCCCAGGCAATTTTTGCGTTTCCGGCCAGGGTTGCCCACACGATGCCATCGGTCAAAATCGCGCCATCACAATATTGATAGGTCCTTTCCATAGCGTAATTGTCAGCCGCAAGACCCCCCAAAAGGGGTACTTGTGTTGCCTGGTCATAATTAACTTCTAGGGTTGAGATGAGCTGATCAAAATTGCAGGCAATACCATCGGCAAATAAAAATGTGGCGATCGCATCCGCTGTACTCTGCCGACTTAATCCTTGACCGACCTCAGCGCCAACCGCTTGCACATCCTGACTGAGCCCCGGAACGCCACCATGGCTAAATCTGACTTCATCAGATTGAATCACCATCACAGCCACGGAGAAATTAGACTCATCCGCCTCCCCTTGAACGATCACCCCTTCCCCAGAGCAGCCGATTAGGGGTGCTTTTTGAGTGGTTTCACGGACGGCGTCGAGTAATATTCGTTGGTTATAGCCGACGGAGGCAAACATCATTACAAAATCAGGTGTGGTGATGTTTGCTGCTTGTAAAGCCTGGTTTGCTGCGTCATGACCGGCTTGTTTTGGATTGCGATGGTGGCTAATGCCGACACCTGCTTGGGTACCCATTTAAATCTCATCAATGAACTCCTATGCTCTAGACTCCCCATTCAAGAATCAAGAATCCGTGTAGTTCATTAAGGATTTACTATTAGCCTAAGTGGTTTATTCGGGGTTCATATTTTTATGTTTTACCTCTGCGAAACCCAGTATTTTTATGTACGTAAAAACCTGTAGGAATGCTGTTTCTTAGTGGTGGTGATTTTGCCTTTCTGTTGTGATGTCAGTCTCAAACGTGAAGATTGCTGTGGTTTTGGCAATATCTATCTGGGCGAATTTATAGAGCTGACAATCCTAGTGCTCTGGTAAGCGTCCCTGGTACTACGCTGGCTGAGCGAAGTCGAAGCCAAAACCTATGCAAGATGTCCCCTTCGACTCCGCTCAGGGGACGGTTACAGTGCTCTGTGGCGTAAATCACTTGGCCCTTCCAGCTTTTAGTCCCCTTACCCCTTATGCCCCTGCCATCGGCAATAGTGCAGGAACTTATTCCTCAGGTACTAGCAAGGGGGCTGACGGAGTGTAACCGTCCCACACATTACGCTGGCTGAGCGGAGTCGAAGCCAGATCTCCCGAAAAAGTCCCCTTCGACTCCGCTCAGGGGACGGTTACGACGGAGTTCGCTCAGGGACCGTAGAAGAGGGGATGAGTCTGCAATTGCTCAGGGACTGTTTGCAAAGGGGGTAGGCGAGTATTGGATGAGTATTGGATACGACGGTAGGTCGTCAGTACATCGGCTGGAGCCCTGATGTTGCGGTTGCTCGCTCTGGGTAGTCCCTGTATTTGAATGAACGGTCCAAGGCTTGTCCACCAGCCTGAGAGGCTGGTGGGCTCAAAAATCTGACGTAAACGATCGCAACTGACCTTGATCTACCACTCCGAGTACCGATAGCTGGTCATCAAACACCACGAGGTTAGCCATATATCCTGCAGCCAAACGTCCTAACTGGTGATCGACCCCGATCGCCCGCGCCGGATAGAGGCTCGCCATTCGCAATGCTTCTGCCAACTCAATGCCGACATCCTGCACACAATGGGCGATCGCCTCAATCATCGTGAGCGCTGAGCCCCCCAACGTCCCTTCCGCCGAGACACATTTACCCCCTTGGTAAAACACCGCCTGTCCCCCAATCTGGAAAGACGTCATCTGGTCAGCCCCATCAGGGTTAGTCCCCGCAGGCGGGGTGGCATCGGTGACCAAAAACAGCTTGTCTCCCTTGAGTCTTTTTGCCAGTTGAATCGAGGTGAAGTGGACATGGTGTCCATCGGCAATAATGCCCGCATAGACGGTTTGCGCTTGAAAGATAGCCCCCACCATGCCGGGGTTGCGGCTCTGCCAAGGGGACATAGCATTGAACAAATGGGTGGCCATGGATATGCCCGCGTCGAAACCCGTCAATGCCTGTTCTAGGGTGGCGTTGGTATGGCCTGCCGAGACCCGAATCCCTGCCGCTGCAAGCTGTTGAATATCGTGGCTGCTCACCTGTTCTGGGGCTAAGGTCAGAATTTTCACCGTTTCCCCCCCAGCGGCAACTAAGGCGTTCACCATGGCGGCATCTAAAGATCGCACATCGGCCCCATTGTGAATGCCTTTACGCTTGGGGTTGAGGTAGGGACCTTCGAGGTGGAGCCCCAGCACTGAATGGGGATGCTGCTGTCGATATTGCTGCACCAGGGTGATTGCGGCCTGCATATCCCGATCAGGGGCCGTGATCAAGGTGGGCAAAAAACTGGTGGTGCCGCTCCGGAGGTTAGTGCGGTGCATCTGGTCTAGGGTGGCAGCGGTAATGGCGTCATTGAACATCACCCCACCACAGCCATTCAACTGCACATCGATAAAACCGGGGGCCACAAATTGCCCTTTGAGGTCCACCGTTGGGCAGTCATCGGGTAGGTCAGCCTCCGGGACCAGAGCAACAATGCGATCGCCCGCAATTTTTACAGCGTGATGGGCTAACTGGGTGGTTCCGGTAAAGAGGCGGCAGTGGGTGAGGGCATAGGTTGATGGGGGCATGGGCCACGCTTACATCCTTGCAATAAGTAGAGTCTGGGTAACTTTCCTAAGGACACTGTAGAGCGGCTTGATGCTTTGCACAGCAGCAACGTGACCCGCCGCCTGGGCCTATGCCATACCTCTTTGACGCATCAGCGGCCACAAAAAATGCCGGCGAGAATAAAACTCACCGGCATTTTTCATTTGCGCCAAGACCTAATCGGCCTAAATCCCTTAGTAGAGATCTTCTTCCTTGTGGGTCTCGATGGTGCAGTCAGAGGTGGGGTAAGCGACGCAGGTCAGCACGAAACCCGCTTCGATTTGATCATCATCCAAGAAGGACTGATCAGATTGGTCTACAGTACCGGCGGCGATCTTACCTGCACAGGTGGAGCAAGCACCGGCGCGGCAGGAGTAGGGCAGGTCAATACCTTGCTCTTCAGCAGCATCTAGAATGTATTCGTCGTCAGCGACCTCAATGGTGGTGTCTAAGTTCTCAGCAGCGTTCTTAAGGGTGACTTTGTAGCTTGCCATGGTGCAATCCTCTCAGCAAATAAAACGATTACCTAACTGAATCCCTAGAAACCAGGACCCATCTACCGGGTATGATTTCGGATTCGTTGCGCTTCTCTAAAAGAGATACTACGGGAAAACCAGCGCTGTCAGCACGGTAAACCTGACAAATATCCAATGGGATTTATAATCAAATCCCTCCTTAAACCACCCCTCAGCTTATGGGTATCAGGGATGAGCGACCTGAAAGCACCTCTCCCTAAAGGCGTTCAGCTTTATTTACAAAGATCTAGATCTTTTGTTCTTAAGGGTATGGCACGAAACATTTTTATCAATAAATAAATTTACATAACAATCACTTATGTTTCCACTCTCGCCTTGTTGCTAACAAAAAAAACGGCCTGTTATGGATATTCTAAAATCACCCGATAATGCCGCAAAGGGTGCGATAACGCATAGGAAATGGTCCTTGAATCCGAGTCAGAACGTTGTCTGTAGATAATCCTTCCGGTCTAATTGCGCCCATTCGAGTCGGCATCATCGGTACCGGCTATGCTGCCCGTGCCCGCGCCCAGGCTTTTGGCGCTGATAATCGGGCACAGCTCTTGGCCGTCGCCGGACACACCCTTGAAGGTGCCACCGCGTTGGCGCGACCCTATCGAGCCGAGGTCAGTGCCCAGTGGCAGCGACTCATTAGTCGCACCGACATTGATCTGGTGGTGGTCTGCCATATCAATAGCGATCATGCCGCCGTGGTGAGGGCTGCCCTAGAAGCGGGCAAGGCAGTGGTGGTGGAATATCCGTTGGGCCTATCCCTAGGGGAAGCCCAATCATTGGTGGCGCTGGCCGAATCGCGGGGGCTATTTCTCCATGTGGAGCACATTGAACTGCTGGGGGGGTTGCACCACACCGTCAAGGCTCAATTAGAGGCCATTGGGACCCCAGCTTATGTGCGGTACAAGACGGTGACACCCAAAACACCGGCCCCTAAGAAGTGGACCTACAACCCTGACCTATTTGGATTTCCCCTGGTAGGGGCATTATCTCGCTTTCACCGGTTAACAGACCTCTTTGGCTCGGTCCAAACCGTGACGAGTCAGTTGCGGTACGACTTTGGTGGGTCTTCATCTGACCAGACGTATTACACAACCTGCCGCTGTACCGCTCAGTTGACCTTTGCCAATGGGGTGCTGGCGGAGGTGCTGTACGGCAAGGGGGAACAGGTATGGCAACCGGCCCGTTATATGGAAGTGCAGGGCGATCGCGGGGCATTGGTGTTTGAGGGCGACCAGGGCATGCTCCTTCAGGATGGCCGCGCACAACCCCTGACCTTGCAAAAACGGCGGGGCTTATTTGCCCAAGACACCACTGCGGTTTTAGATGCGCTGCTGGATGGCAAGCCCATGTATGTATCGTTGCAGGCGAGTTTGTATACCTTGACGGTGGCAACAGCGGCGGCGCGATCGGCGGCGACAGGGCAGAC
>CAYGVA010000189.1:0-7994 GCA_964353225.1 uncultured Leptolyngbya sp. | reverse complement strand
GCCAGACAGTCGCAGCTTAAGTTCACTGTCTACTACTTTGGGGGAAGATCAGTGCAGGATGTAGAGGTTATCCCTGAGGGGGTGGGCGCTTATCAATTGGCTAAGCACAGAGGATATATTCCCAGGCGTGGATACACCGTGGTGATCGATTTGGGCGGCTCGACTTGGATTGATGCCCTTTTTGATGAAGAGGGTGAACTGCTTTATCACCATGCACACGAGCGGGCAGGAGCCTACTTGTTGGCCTCACAAATTGCCAACGACGATCGCCTACGCCAGCCAGTAAACCAGCGCTTTCGGCAGACAGCACCCTCAATTCCGATGATCATGGATGGGTTCTGCCAAAACCACTACTACGGCAACTCAGAAATCCAATGGGGGGGCTGGTTCCAGGAGTACCTGGATCCCTGGTGGCGCAACATGCTGAATGGGGTTAAAAGCACTTATCAAGAACAGTTGCCCTACATTCGGCGGATTGTCATCACCGGAGGAATGGCTCACCTAGTCGTCCATAAGGTGTCACGGATTCCGATGTTTGTGGTAATGCCGGAACCTGGCTTAGCCAATGTTGTGGGGGGATATCACAGGCTGTCACAGCCCATTGCGGCCTAGTTCGTATCTCTGTTCAAACGTTCTAATCATGCATACAACGGTAGAGATCCCCCTAACTAGGGCGATGCGAGTATCTGAAGATGTGGCCCTGATTGCTAAAGAAGTTGGGGAGGCAAAAGGGTTTGATAATGCCCGCAGCGTCATTGAAGCAATTGTTCGATGCCACTGGCGTGATTACCTCAACAGCTCACCATCACTTCCCATATCAGAGGCTGCGATGCCAACACTGGCATCCCCCTCATCAGATTTACAGAGTGAGATCAGTGCGGCAAGCGCGTTTGACAGTGCCCTAAACGCTTAGATGGTGCCCATTGCTTGGGGTGCCAATCCAACTATTGAGGATGTAATTCACCATGACTGTCCCCAAAAACAGCATGAATAGTTTGCAACAGCCATTGTCCCCTCCCGTAACGGGTCATGAGAATCAGTTGCCATTGGCGATTTCCTATACGGACCAGGATCGGGCGGTTTCTGTGGTTTACCCTCCCCCAGAACAGCCTGTTACCCAACAATCAGCTTATCTATATGAATCAGATGTGCATCATCGATCGCTGGGGTCTCGTCCGCTAGAAGCCCTGGTGCTGTCAATTTGTATTTTGTTCGTGGGTCTGGGTGTCACTCTGCCGATCGCTGCACTGGGTGCTGTTATCGAAGCCATGTTTCAGCCGGAGGTCATCATCCATGAGTAAAACGCCGCAGCCCTCAGATGCACCCACCGTACAGGTTGAAACCACGGGGTTGTTTGGGCAGCCAACTGTTCGGCAGATTCAATTAGATAGCAATCGGCTCACGGTAAAAGTAGAGTCTCTGCAGCGGTTTTCCAACGCTGTTGCTATCCCCAGTCGCGGGATTTGGGCTGACGCGCTGTTTTGGGTCTTGGGCATTGCCACGCTACTCAGGCTTCCACTGTCCCTGGTGATTGCAGGGTGGATCCCTCTATTTGCCTTAGGACTGGCTGTCGGGCTGGTGGCTCTACCGTTGATTTTCATTCTGGCGATGGTCTGGATGCAGATTCCTGATCAGCGAGGTGATTGCCTTTATCGCCTCTGCCTAACGTTAGTGGCTCTGTGCCTAGCAACAAATTTCTTCTGGTTGATTTGAGAACCCTGATATGGCTCCATCTGCTTCAGAAAGACTGGCCTCACTCCATCCGTCAGAAATCACCGACCATATCCTTTACCGACTGCGGGCTTCGGTTGGAATGTGGGGGGCGATCGCCTTAGGTGCGGCATTAGGACTGGGTAGTCTCGCTATTGATGAGGTCAACGGGGAATCCAGAGTGAACCACTGGCTCCGTACGGGCCTAATCAGCAGTGGATTTTCTGCAGCAGTGCTGGCTTTTGTCATCAAAGAAAATTTGGTGCAACGCAGCCTGATCACTTTGGATGCTCAGGATATCAGCGCTGCCTCGCTTCAACAGCGCTATTACGACGCGATGAAACCCACTGCGCCAGAGGCAGTGATTACATTGCCCAGAGAACCCTGGCAGCCTGACCTATTTGATTGGGGGCGACTGGTTACGGAACCGAACCGTTTCCCCCATTTGATTTTGCTGGGGGCAACGGGGGATGGCAAAACGACTCTGGCAGAGTGGCTGCATCAAGCCATGGATGCTGAGCCAATCGCAGTGCATCCCCATTGGCAACCCAGCGATGACCCATCCGATCCAGCCGATTTTGCCTATTGCGACCGTGTGGTAGGCGGCGGCAGAAATTTTCCGGCTATTACTGAATTCATTGGCCAGTTGCATCAAGAAATGGATGCGCGGGCAAACTTGTCTCGCTCACAACTGAGATCGCGCCCGATTTTGGCCACGGTGGTCGATGAGCTACCAGCAATCGCAAAAAACTGTGGCGATTCGGTTACAGAACAGATTATTTCTCTTCTATTTGAATCGCGAAAATTTAGGATCCGCCTGCTGTTGCTGGCCCAAGCCGATAGCGTGAAAATTCTGGGGTTGGAAGGGCAAGGAGCCGTTCGGGAAAATCTAACTTACATTCGCTTGGGCGACTATGCCATTGACCATGGCCGCTGGCTTGTAAATAAAAAGTTGGCCGCGCCAGAACTGGTGACCTGGCTGGAACAGCAGCAACGTCCTTGCATGGTGGAGGATGCCCCTGCGATCGTGCCCACAATTTGCAAAGGTCAAAGCTTTACCCCATGGGGTAGGCCCCCAGGTGGACTGCTCCACCCAGCCATAAGCTTAGGTGGAGGTATCGGTGGAGAGACCCCACCCCCAATAGCGCTGGCTTTCACAGACTCAGTCCCCAGCTCCACCTATGACCCTATGGATGCCTCTATTCGGCCTGATGAATGGCAATGGGTGATGCAATTAAAGCAGAGGGGAGAAAACCAGGAGGCCATTATCAAAGCAATTTGGGGTGTAGCCAAGAGCGGCTCCGACCCACGCTATAAAGCTGCTCGGGAAAAGTATCGCACCATCATTCAGCAGGCAGCATAAGGCTTTGGCAGGGTTGCAACGTGTGAGCTATTTTTCTCATCGTGTTGATTCAGTTAGTCGTATTACCCCGGAAAGACGTTAGGTCGATTATCCCCATGGCCTAATCTCCCTTGGGCTACTCTTAAGTTGGCGCTCCACCTCAGAGCGGGCATCCTGTCCTTAGGAAATCACTAGAGTTGTCTCCATGAGTAATCCTTGGGACCAAACGACGCAGTGGGTCGATCAGACAACTGAAAAAGCAATTAAGACAGTTGGGCATCACGTCGAAAAGACTGCATCAAAAGTGCAGGGCGTTGCAGAGGGGGCGATCGCAACTGGACAAACATCCCTCAAACAGGTCCAGCAAGTAACTGAAGGGACGGTTAAGTTCGCCGGTCAGACAGTCGAAGCAGCAACCCAAACAGTTGATAAACAGGTCAGCCAGGCTACCTCAACAGTCCAGAAGACGACAGAGGGTACGATTGCTGCTGGCCAAGCTTCCCTGAAGCAAGTTCAGTCCGTGACGGGTGAAGCGATCAATGCAAGTAGTACGGCCATTGGGCAAACCGTTGGAGCGGTCCAAGAAGCAGGGGCCAACCTGCAGCAACAAACCCTACGAACGGTGGGGAAGGGACTGGGACAGGTCAATCAACTGGGACAACAAGCCCAGTCACTGACACAATCCCAGGTGCGGGCCATGGGGCAGGCCCTTGAGCAGTGGCAGACGGCAATTCTGGCGGCGGGAGCTTCGGGGCTGGTTGTTACTCAGGCATTAAAAGATTTGCCACGGACGGCTCAGGCATTAGCGCAAGAAATGCCTAAGTTGGCCCGTCGTATTCAAACCGCAGGGCTAAGAACCGGAGACGGGCCTCGCTCATCGGCTGATGTGATGGCGCTATTCGAAAAAATTCCAGGCACCTCAAAACTAGGCGCAAATGAACGGGATATTCGTGTCTTTCTATCGGATAAGCACGGCAGCCATATCCATCCCCATTCTCAAGGAGGTGGGAATGGAGCCAACAACATCCTGTGGGAGGTAGGGCGAGACAATATCCGACGGGGCGCTGAAACCATGACTGGGGGGGAGCAGCTCTACATTCGCTTTTACAATGCGGTGGATTCAGTCCTCAAAAATTCCACCACGATCGCCAAGCTAGGGCTAACAGCAACCGGAACAGCCGTTCTGACCCAAGCACTGGTGACAGCATTGTCTTATGCTCTCGATCTCTATCGAGGCGACATCACTGTTGAGGAATTCCGTGACAAGATCATTGATGCTGCGGCTTGTGCAGGCATTGCCACCCCGATTTTTTTCTTGCTTTTCGTTGTGGTGATGGCGCTCTTTCCTGAGGTTGTGGTGATTTTGTCGGCCCCAGCAGTTGTGGCAGGTTTCAACGCCCTGTTCGGTGTGGGAATTGCCCTACCCATCGTTCAATCCATCATTCGCCATTTGGAAGCTGGTGGCTTTGGGGAAGCATCCAAGACACAGTACGCTGCGGCCATTCAGCAGGGGGATGAAATGATGCAATCTTCCTCTGGCCTGGTACAGAGTTGGTGGCGTGACTTGTTCAATGAAGGCAAAGATCTAAGCCCTGGAACTGCAGGATAGTTGGGGTGCAGCGGTTCAGACTTCCATCGCTACTATTACAAGATCGCTGTCTTTAATCGCCCCTATGCCCCAGCCTCAAAAGCTCACCCTGGCTCGCTTAGAATCGCTTCTCTTCAGAGCCTGTGACATTCTGCGGGGCAACATGGACGCCTCGGAATATAAGGAATACATCTTCGGGATGCTGTTCCTGAAGCGGATGAGCGACCAGTTCGACAGCGATCGCGCCCAACTGCAGGCCACCTACGAGAGCAAGGGACTGAAGCCCGATCTGGTGGAAAAGCAGCTTGCCAACCCAGATAAGTACGACTTTTATGTGCCCGTACAGGCCCGTTGGAATCCTAAGGATGCGACGGGTCAGCCCATCAAAGATGAGGAAGGCAATCCGGTTGGGATTTTGCACCTGAAGGAGTCGGTGGGGTCAGGGTTAAATAAGGCCTTGGCAGCGATTGAGGATGCCAACCCGGATACCTTGCAGGATGTGTTGAAGGGCATCAACTTCAACCGCAAGGTGGGTCAGCGTTCCATGGACGACAGCACCTTGGTGACCTTTATCCAGCATTTTGATGCGGTACTACTGAGTGATGAAGCCTTTGAGTTCCCCGACCTGTTAGGCGCAGCCTACGAGTACCTGATCAAGTACTTTGCCGACAGCGCGGGCAAGAAGGGGGGCGAGTTTTATACCCCAGCGGAGGTAGTGCGCACCCTGGTGCAGATTATCGAACCTCAGGAGGGCATGGCCATCTACGACCCTTGTGTGGGTTCGGGGGGCATGTTGATTCAGTCGAAGCAGTATGTGGAAGAGGCGGGAGGTGACCCGCGCAACCTGGTGCTGGCTGGGCAAGAACTCAACGGCGGCACTTGGTCCATCTGCAAGATGAACATGATCCTCCATGGCATCATCAGCGCCGCCATCCGCCAGGGAGATACCCTCAAAGATCCGCAGCACTTAGATACCCAGGGGGAAGTGGCCACCTACGATCGCGTCATCGCCAATCCGCCCTTCTCCCAGAACTATGTCCGCAAGGAGATGAAGTTCCCCGAGCGGTTCCACACGTTTTTGCCAGAGTCGGGGAAGAAGGCCGACCTAATGTTTGTGCAACACATGGTGGCTTCTCTGAAGGGGAACGGCAAGCTGGCGGTGGTCATGCCCCACGGGGTGCTGTTTCGTGGGGGTGAAGAGAAAGCCTGTCGCCAGCGGTTTATTCAGGACGGCATTTTAGAGGCGGTGATTGGCCTACCGGCAGGGCTGTTTTATGGTACCGGCATTCCGGCCTGTGTGCTGGTAATTAACAAGGCGGGCGCTGCCGATCGCGATAGCGTGCTGGTGATCAACAGCGATCGCGAGTACAAGGAGGGCAAAAACCAGAACGCGCTACGGGCCGAGGATATCGAGAAAATCACCAATGTCTACTGCCAGCATCTGACGGTGGAACAGTACTCCCGGATGGTGCCCTACACCGAGCTGGCAGCGGAAGATTACAACCTCAACATTCGCCGCTACGTGGACAACAGTCCCCCGCCGGAGCCCCACGATGTGCGGGCACATCTCAATGGCGGCGTGCCCAATCGGGAAATTGCGGCGTTGCAACCCTACTTTGACAACTATGAAGGCGTGCAGGAGCTGTTGTTTGTGCCTCGCCCCGACGGCGACTACAGTGACTTTGCTCCAGGTCTAACCGGCAAGGATGCAATCAAGCCGGTGATTGAGGCGGCGGCTGGCGTCCAGACGAAACACGCCGCCTTTCACACTGTGCTGATTACTTGGTGGGAGCAGAATGGCGTGCTGATCGCCACCCTGCCAGAAAGCCGCAATGTGTTTGAGCTGCGGCGCAAGTTTCTGGACAGCATCGCCGAGGCGCTGGTGCCCCAGGGCATTTTGGATGTGCATCAGGTGCGGGGAGCCATCGCCGCCTACCTCAACGATCTGGCGGCGGATCTGAAATCGATTGCGGCCAGTGGTTGGGGACCGGAGCTGATTCCCGATGGGGAGATTTTGCAGGCCCAGTTTGCCGATGTGCTGGAGTCGATGGAGCAAGACCAGGCCCGCATCGCGGAACTGGAGGGGTTGTTTGCGGCGGTAGATGCAGAAGATGCTGAGGCGGATGAGGATAACGGGGTACTGCCCTCGGCGCAGGTGAAAGCCTACAAGGCAGACAAAAAGGAACAAGATCGCCTCTGGAAGGACCAACTGAAGCTGCTGAAGTCGCTGATTACGGACTTTTACACGGTGCTAAAGCAGGCCGACGCCATCCCTGCCGGGATGAAGAAGGGCACGTTTACAGCGGGGTTGGCGCAGAAGGAGGCGAACTTTGCTGTGGCGGAGGAGATCCTGGCCTTGGCGGATGCAACCCACGGGGATTGGGTGACTCAGATTCGCGCTAGTCGGCAGGCCGGGGAACGAGCGAAGCAGCGCAGTGAGGAAATTGAGCAACTGCTGGCGGCCCATGCGGCGTTGGAGGATGAGCTAAAGCAGCTCAAAGCCGGACTGCGGTCGGTTGAAAAGAAGCGGGATGACCTGGTGGCGAAGGCACGGGAGGAGATCAGTGGGAAAACGGCTCAGGCGCTGATTTTAGAGCGCTGCCAGGTGCTGCTAGGGGAGCGATTTGATGGCTATTTGCGGCAATATCAGCGGGGATTTGTGGCGCGGGTGGAGACCTTGTGGGATAAGTACGCAGTGACGATGAAGGCGATTTTGGCGGAGCGGGACGAGGAAGCGGAGAAGTTGCAGGGTTTCTTGGTGGAGTTGGGATATGAGTAACTACATAGATTCAATTCCAGAAGGTTGGCGATTTGGTGTTCTGAGTGATCTCGCCATAGTGAATCCATCCACTAATTTTTCTGGAGTAAACAGCGATACCTTGGTGACATTTTTAGCCATGGCAAATGTTAGTGAAAATGGGAAAATAACCAACTATCAAGTCCACCAATTCAAAGAAGTTTGTAGTGGATTTACAAGATTTCAAGAAAATGATGTCTTGTTTGCCAAAATTACTCCATGTATGGAAAACGGGAAAGGAGCTTTAGCAAGAAAGCTTTCAAACGGCATTGGTTGTGGAAGTACGGAATTTCACGTTTTGAGAGCTAACGAGGATGGTGATCCAGAGTTCATCTATCATATTTCTGTTTCTCAAGAATTACGGGAAAAAGCGGCTGTTTTCTTCTCAGGATCTGCAGGTCAGCAACGAGTTTCTACAGATTTTTTTGAAAAGTTCTCAGTACCTATTCCTCCATTTCCTGAGCAGAATAAGATTGCTGAAATTCTGACGACAGTCGATCGCTTAAGTAGGTTGACCAAGGAAATTCAGGGTGAGTGATACTTCATTGAGAGGTCTT
>CAYGVA010000188.1:0-8004 GCA_964353225.1 uncultured Leptolyngbya sp. | reverse complement strand
AACGACGCGATCGCACGCCCCCCAAAATACCCATGCCGGTGGCGGCGAGGACCAATGCCCAAACCACGTAACTCGGGATTTGATTAATCCAGCCTAAGCCCCGGAGCACCAAAATTGCAGCGGTCAGCACCAGCATGACCCCCACAATATTCAGTAGGATTGTGACCACCAAATTTGAGTTTCCACCCATGGGCATAAGAACCATTGCAAAGTTGGGAGCGCTTTAATTCTGCCATGGGGTGGCGATTAAGCTGTGCTAGCGACTGTTAAAGGTCGGAATTTGTCTGGATCCTGGTCTTGTGAACGTTTAAATACCGACACCTTATTGCTTTTGCGGCAAGGTGGGGACAATAGGGCATAGGAGCAGCCCTAACGCTACTGCTCTTTTAGGAGAAAATTAATGGTTAGCCCCCTATTGGTGTCCCCCCACTCCAGCGCCACACCAACACCAAGCCAGGGGCGATCGCTCACGCCAGGGGCGGCGAGTGCGCTGCGGACCGGCCAAGTTTTGATCACCACTGCGCCCCAAGGTCTGATCGGTGGGTTGGTGAGCGCTCAGTTGTACCTGCCGATGGCGGGTGCCGCCCTATGGGAGCATCTCACCGACTATCCCCGCTGGAGTGAGTACTTCCCCAATATTGCCTGTAGCCGTCACCTGCCCCCCGCAGCGTCTGGTCAACCCCGTCTTTACCAAGTGGGGGAGAAGTCGTTGATGGGCATTCCTACCGCTGGTGAGCTCTATTTGCAAGTCGATGAGTCGCCCCCTGAGCAGATTCACTTTCGGTTAGAGCGCGGCATTTTTTCGGCCTTCGAAGCCACCCTGCTGTTCCGACCCTGGCGGATTGGCACCCTATTGACCTACACCATTCAGGCCACCCTAGCGGTGCCTTTGCCCTGGTTTGTGCTCAGTCAGGGCATCCAACAGGACCTGCCTCAGAACTTAACCCATATGCGTCAGGTTATCTGTGGTGGACAGGCTAGCCGGGATAGTCTTTAGCCGCGCCCCCTGATGGGGATCGACAGTGTATGACGGACCTGTGGACAAATCTGCTATAGATAAGTGGATTACGTTGTCATTGTGTCTCAATGCAATCCCGCAATCCAAAGCTCACCCTATCCATAAGCAGCGTGGTTTGGCTCATCGCCGCCGTGCCCCTATTGCTGTTGTTGTGGAACCTGCGCAGTTTAGTCCTATTGGTGATGATTGCGGTGGTGCTGGCTGCGTCCATCGCGCCCATCGTTGATGGCTTAGAGCGTTATCGTATTCCCCGGTGGCTGGGGGTGATTTTGGTTTACCTCACCATCATTAGCGGTATTACCGGTCTCGGACTGCTGGCCGGTCCCACCGTATTTGAGCAGATCCAGCGGTTGATTCGTCAGTTACCGGTGTCGCTCAAACAAGCGCTGGACTATGCCGAGGGTTGGGTGCTCTCCTTTAACGATCAGCGGCCTGACCTCGCCAGCGAGTTGTTGAATCAACTGGTCGATATCCAGGGGCTGACCCAGTGGGCCATTCGCTCTAGTCAGCAGTTATTGGTGCGCTCCTATGGGGTGACCACGGGCATTTTGGGCGGGGTGTTTAGCCTAGTTCTGGCCATCTTTTTGTCCGGCTATATGCTGGCCGATAGTCGCACCTTGACCGATAATTTTGTGCGGCTCTTGCCTCGCCCCTGGGATGAGCGGATTGCAGCCCAGATGCCCCCGATTAGCAATCGGATTGGGAGTTATATCCGGGGCCGTTTTTTGGTGTCTGCCATTTTGTCGATCGCGACCACGGTCAGCCTTTCAGCCCTAGGACTCTCTGAATTTGCGTTGGGCTTGGGGGCGATCGCCGGTTTCACCAATCTGATTCCCTTTTTGGGGCCGATTTTGGGGGCGATCCCGGCATTGGTGGTGGCCATTTCCCAGGGAGGATGGACCATTCTGTGGATTTTGATTTTGTACGTGGTGATTCAAAATCTAGAGACCTACGTGCTCGACCCGCTTCTGGTGGGCTCTTCTGTGGGGGTTCACCCGCTGTATCAACTGTTGGCGGTGCTAGGGGGAGCCCAGGTGCTAGGCATTATCGGGGCGTTGATTGTTCCCCCTTGGATCGCCGGGGGCGCGGTCTTGCTCGAAAATCTCTATCTCCGCCCCAAACTGATGGCGGAACGGCGGCAGCGGTCTAATCAACCCCCACCATCTGCTGTAGAAACCGCACCCGAACCCATTATGACCGGTTCATAATTACGCCTGGGTTGGCGATTAAAACCACCACGATTGTTTAAGAAATAGCGGTAGGGTAGGGGGCAATCCTTTTTAGGTTATTGCCTCATTTAGGGAGCGATCGCCCAAGTCCATGGAGCCCAATATCATCATCACCCTGGCCATCGTTGCATTGGCCCTGACCCTGTTTGTGGTGGAGTGGTTTCCCGCCGATATCACTGCGATAGTGATCATGGTGATGCTGATGCTATTCCACCAGGTAGAACCCTCAGAAGGGATTGCAGGCTTTAGCAATTCCGCCACCCTGACGGTCATGGCCATGTTTATCCTCAGTGCCGGGATTTCCCGCACCGGGGCAATGCAACGGGTCAGTGAGTTGCTGTTTCAATGGGTCGGCAAAGGGGTGCGCCAACAGGTCTTTGCCCTGGGAATGATTACCGGCCCCCTCTCAGGCTTGGTCAACAACACTGCCATCGTGTCGGTCTTTTTGCCCCTAGTCGAAGATCTCTGCCGCCAGCGCCAAATTTCTACGGCCAAACTGCTGATGCCCCTCTCCTTTGCCACCATTCTGGGGGGCATGTTGACAATGGTGGGCACCTCCACCAATGTCTTGGCCAGTGGCCTTTCCGCAGAGATGGGCTATGGCGAATTTGACCTGTTTCAGTTCACTGGCCTGGGGCTAATTGTCTTTTTTATTGGCTTACTGTACCTATCATTCGTGGCCCCTTTGCTGCTGCCCAACCGCAAACCACCGACCGCTAATGTCGGCCAGGACTACGGCCTGAAGGAATATGTCAGTGAGGTGGTGGTCACCCCCCGCTCTAGCTTGGTGGGCCAATCCCTGCGGGAGAGTCAGTTCCAGCGACGGTTCGACATTGACGTGTTGGAGATGATCCACAATGGCAACCGCTTTGCCCAGCCCCTCGCCGATAAGGTGTTGTCTGCTGGGGACATCTTAATTGTTCGCTGTGGCCGTAAGGACCTTTTCAGTATTCGGGAGAGTGAAGGGCTCGAAATTTTGCCCGACGTCCAGTTTGGCCGCCAGTCTTTGCAGTCGGGTTTAACCTCTGGGCAGGAGGGGATTGCGGAGGTCATGGTGGTGGCGAATGCAAATCTGCTGGGCTCGACCCTGAAGGAATTGCGATTTCGCCAGCGCTATAACGTGACGGTCTTGGCAATTCGGCGCGGGCAAGAGGTGGTGCGGGACCGCCTCGGCAAAGTCCCCCTGCGGTTTGGCGATTTACTCCTGGTGCAAGGGCCTAAACAAAGTTTGTTGGGTCTCCAGACCAGCCGTGATTTGTTGTTGCTAGAGCAGAGTGATGTGGAAACCTTACGCTCTAACAAGGCCGGCATTGCCACGGCGATTGGCATTGGGGTGATTGCGATCGCCGCCACCGGGTACTACCCCATCTTAGTTTCGGCCTTAGCTGGGGCCGTATTGATGGTCCTCACCGGCTGCCTAAAGCCAGGGGAACTCTATGCAGCCGTGCGTTGGGATGTGATTTTCCTCTTGGCTAGCTTGATCCCCTTGGGAACCGCCATGGGTAACTCGGGGGCGACAACCTGGATTGCTGCACAGCTCGTGGTGTTGGGGGGCAGTCTATCCCCCTATGGGCTGCTCACGGTGCTATTTGTAGTCACCACCGTGCTCACAGCAATCCTCTCGAATTCCGCTGCGGTGGTGCTGCTGTTGCCGGTCGGGGTGCAAGTGGCCGAAGCCCTAGGCATTAGCCCCTTAACGACCATGTTTGTGATCACCTTTGGAGCGTCCAATAGCTTTATGACCCCGATTGGCTATCAAACCAATACCATGGTGTACGGAGCGGGGGGCTATCGTTTTCTAGACTTTGTAAAGGTGGGCGGCCCCCTCAGTCTGCTACTGACCTTGGTGATTCCCCCCTTAGCGATTTTGCTGTATGGCCTCTAAAACCATAGGCTGAAAGGGCTACTGCAATGGAGTAGTCACCATCGAGCCGGTGGGAATTACCCTGATGATTCGGGCATTCTTAACCCAGGTTTAGGAATGGTGCAACCGGGGGTAACCCCCATGCATGACACGTTAGGAGACGCTAAAGCAACATGGAACATCGTGGAGTAACGGTTTGGTTAACCGGTTTAAGTGGGGCGGGCAAAAGCACCATTACGGACGCATTGGAAATTGAGCTGCGCAACCGGGGGTGCAAGCTAGAGGTGCTCGATGGCGACATTGTGCGCACCAACCTCACCAAGGGACTGGGCTTTAGCAAGGAAGATCGCGATACCAATATTCGCCGCATTGGCTTTGTCTCCCACCTGCTCACCCGCAACGGGGTGATTGTGCTGGTCTCTGCGATTTCTCCCTACCGTTCGATTCGCGAAGAGGTGCGAGCATCCATCGGTGACTTCATGGAAGTGTATGTCAGCGCCCCCCTAGAGGTGTGCGAATCCCGTGATGTCAAAGGTCTATATAAGCGGGCGCGGTCTGGGGAAATCAAGCAGTTTACCGGTATTGACGATCCCTACGAGGCCCCCACCAACCCCGAAGTCAATTGTGAAACCCACAAGGAGACCCTGGAAGAAAGCGTCAACAAGGTCATTGCCAAGCTAGAAGAACTGGGTTACTTGAGCACGGCACCCGTCGCGGTTTAAGCGTCTATCGCTAACCCCCAGATCAAATCCGGTTTATTAAATCCCTCAAAGTAGAGACAGCAAGGTTGCTTTCTCTACAAGGGTGTCGGAGTTTCAAAACCAGGGCGCAACCAAAAGAATTTCCGATCAACCCTTACAATTCAAACCCGCCCATCTGCTTAGATGGGCGGGTTTGCGGGTTTAAGACACAAGCTGTTCCCAAACCTGGCTCGATCGCCCCCACAGATCCTCCCACCAAGGGGCCGGTTCCGTGGCATCGTCAACGGTGGGGAGCTTGCGGCGAATATCGTTGATATCCCACCCGGTCAACCGCGCCAGGGTTTGGGCCTCCGCTTCAAAGCGTTGGGGCAAGGCACGGCGGTAGTTTTCCCCAGCGGGACAATTCAGATCCCCGGCAAAGGGGTGGCGCATCACGTAGCGCCCCTGGAAAAACTGACGGTTGTTGGTTTCCTGAAACATCAAATCCTCAGGGAACTTGTCGCGGGTGTAGCGCACATGGAGCCGAGTGACAAAGACGTTGTTACCGGTTTGGGGGGTAATCCAAAACACCCCCGCTTTACGCAGTTCGTCATAGGTGAGCGGGTCGGCAGAACAGGGGTCGCAGCCGCGCATGTCCCAGGCATATTCCAAGAAGGCCACTTCGCGATTTTCACGGTCATAGCCGGTGTCAAACATGGATGTGTAGAAATCGGCAAACTCGTCCTTGACGAACACCGGAATATCCATGTCAGACGGGATTTTGACCGTGCGGTAGTTGGTCAGCTCCGTCTGGCCCGAGGGCGACAGCAAATACACCACCAAATCTTGAGCGTCCTCAGCATTCATCATCCCTAAGCGAATCGGCAGCATAAACCGAGGCGACTCGTAGGCGATTTGCAGCGGTCGCAACTTCTGAAAGCCCGACTGATCAAATTCCTCTAGGTTGACCTTGGCCACAAAGAACTTCATGCCCTGACGAATGTAAGGGCGCAGCAACTCGTTGGCCCCGGCAGGGATGCGGTAATTATTTTGCGTCAGCCAAGTTTCGAGCCCATCGGACTCTAGGGCACTGAGGATGACAATGTCGTATTCCCCCACGGTGAACTCCGCCTCGACAGTCACCCCAAGGGCATCCCCCCCCAGGCGAGCCCTGCTCTCACTGCTGGGGGCAGCGGAGGGGCGAGGAATATCCCTCGCCTCGTAGGGCAGGATCGGGGCGCAGGGGTCGGGGTCAAAATATTCCACCAGGCGGGGGGCGCTGAAGCTATCCAACCGCGACACGATCGCTGGATCGCCCACATTCACTTGGCTTTCTTGAATCACCGTCGGCACCGGCACCACCATGGCAAAGTCCGCGACTTCCCCCTGGTAGTCATTGGCCATGGTGAGGACGGTGCGATCGCCCTCCCGCGCAATCGCCACCTGGGACGCCTGGTTATACAAACTGGTATCCGCCTGGGAGACATAAAAACCGCAAAAGGCCAGGGCGGCGGGGGTGATGACGATGAAGGCCGCGATCGCCCCCACTGTAGAAAGTAGGATGGTACGGAGTTTTTTCATGGCTTCCTGAGGTCTCAATTTTGAGTTTTGAATTGAATCAGGGTAGGGGCGTGGTTTCCGCGCCCGATAGTAGATGCAATGAACCGATTCAGCGATCTGGGCGACGCGGATAGCGAATGCGCCAGATGGCGGGGCTGGGTTGGGGCACCTCTTCGCTAATGCGATGGCGAATATCGGTGATATCCCAACCGGTCAACCGGGCCAGATTCTCGGATTCGCGCTCGAAGCGTCGCGGTAGGGTTTCAGTCACATACCGGCGATACAAATCCGCAACGGATTCGCGTACCTCTGGATCGCGGTAAAACTCACGCACCTGGTCCGCTTGTTGGGGATACCGTTCGATGTAGCGGGCTGCGCAATTCTGTCCCGCCGTGAAGGGATGGTTCATTACGTAGCGCCCCTGAAAAAATCGCCGGTTAGCGGTTTCCTGGAACATCAAGTCCTCGGGGAACTTGTCGCGGGCATAGCGCACATGCAGCCGGGTAATGTAGACGTTCGTATTGTTGCGGTTGGTATTTTCCGGTAGCCAAAATACCCCAGCCTGCCGCATTTCCTCCGCTGTCAGGGGATCCGCTGCACAAGGATCACAACCGCGCATGTCCCAGGCATATTCCAAGAAGGCCACATTCCGGCCCTGGTCGGCATAGCTCTTTTGAAACATCTCGGTGTAGAAGTCGCCGAACTCGTCCTTAACGAAGACCGGAATCTCTTGGTCACTGGGAATATCGACGGTGCGGTAGTTCGTCAGTTCCACCTGGCCGGTGGGGGTCATCAGATAGGCCACCAAGTCCTGATCCCCTTGGGCATTGACCATGCCGAGGCGGATGGGCAGCATGAACCGAGGTGACTCATAGGCAATTTGTAGAGGCCGCAACCGCTGATAGCCGGACTGGTCGAACTCTTCTAAATTGACGCTGGCCACGAAGAACTTCATGTCTTGGCGAATGTAAGCCCCCAAGACTTCGCTGGCCCCGTCAGGAATTTGATAATCGTTTTGCCTGAGCCAGGTTTCTAGACCATCCGACTCGATCGCGCTGAGGATCAAAATGTCATATTCCCCCACGGTGAAGCGGGACTCTACCGTTACCCCTAAAGCGTCATCACTGCTGCGATAGGCTTGGTCCACAGGGGCCGCTGCGCCCAATTGCAGCCGACTGCCGTCCTCGTACCGCCTGTAGGCAAACGGATCAATACAGGGATCGGGATCGAAATATTCCACCAAGCGCGGCGCACTAAAGGCATCAAGCCGTTCCAGAATGGTGCCCTCGGCCACGTTGACCTGAGCTTCGGTAATCACCGTCGGCACCGGCACCACCAAGGCAAAGTCTGAGACCTCCCCTTGGTAGTCGTTGGCCATGGTGAGGACGGTGCGATCGCCATCTCGGGCAATCGCCACTTGGGACGCCTCGTTATAAAGACTGGTGTCAGCCTTGGCCACGTAAAATCCGCAGAATGCCAGGGCGGGTTGGGTGAAAGTCAAGCAGGCGATCGCAACCAATAGACCGATCAGTAAGGTTCGAAGTCTAGGCATGATTCAAGGGCAAAAAGAGAGCAGGAATATCCCCTCCAAGGAGGGGTGCCCGAAGGGCGGGGTGGGTTTTCCGGCAGATGCTTGGAGGGGTGCCCGAAGGG
>CAYGVA010000187.1:0-8028 GCA_964353225.1 uncultured Leptolyngbya sp. | reverse complement strand
TCATCCAGCTAAAGGTTTCGGTCCCCTGCTGAATATCACCGCTGCCGTCTTGCCGTTGGGTAAACCAGTCGGGGTGTTGTCGTCGAGCCTCGTAGTCGGCTGGGGCCATAAAGCCAAACTCAAACCAGGGAATTACCGCCATACCGGCTTCGTGGCCGAGGGTGATCGCCTCCTGCAACATGTCCCGCCCTGCCTGGGTCGCCTCAAAAGCTGGATTTTCACCGGGGAATAGCCGCTGCCCACGCCCAAGGATCCGCTCGGCGATCGCGCTGGGATACAGGGTATAGCCGCCGTTCCACACCACCGGGTATAGGGTGTTGAAATTCAAGGCTTTGAGCCGCTCCACCCCTGCGGCCAAGTTCGCTTGGGAAAACAACACTTCACTGTCAATGTTGGTCATCCATACCCCCCGCAATTCATGGCTGGGGCTGATTTGGGTTGGCAAGTCTTGGGGCTGGGCCACCCAGGCCGGGTCAATGGTTTGCCGCAGCTCGGTATCGTCACTGGCACGGCACATGAGTGCCGCTAGCTCCCCACGGCCGATGGGGCGGTTAGGCTGTAGTTGTTGAGCGTCGGGATAGTTAACAATCAATTGATTGCTCAGGGCCATAGCCACCCCTTCGCGGCCATAGGTCGGGACCTGGGTACCATCGGCCAAGCTAGCTTCTACCAGATCATTGGGCCGCGCCACGTAGGGTAAATCCCGCTTCGCCGCCAGGGCAATCAGCGCCTCGGTGCGGGTGATCGTCCGAGCGGGATTGTAGTACTGGGCGGGATAGCTATAGAGGGCATGGACGGGGGACTGCAAACGCAAGGCCTGCTCGACGGCGCTGGCCCATGGGTAAGCGGGCTCGGTGGTGGGAAAGGTCTGGTTCAGAAACGCGGACAGATCGGCCCAAGTCGCTGGGTCCTCAGGGTAAAACAACCCCCGATCATCCACGGTTACAATCCATTGCTGGGCTAAGGATTGAATACAGTCCTTGGCCCAGTGAGTCTCAATGTCTTGGGGCTGGAGCTGGGCAGGTGGCTGGGCAGGTGGCTGGGCAGGTGATGTAATGGTTGCAGGATTCGCTGGGGTGGAATTCTCGGGTGCTGCAGGGGCGCTGCTAGCCTCTTGGGCCAGCAATGGGGTGGCCATGCCCAGAACGATAGCCAAAATCAGACCGAGTAAGATGCCGGTGCGGAATCGCTGGTGCGATCGCGTTCTCAAGCCAGAGACAACCCGCGATTTTGGTGCAATATCCGTCATCTAACCCCCACTCCGTTTAGCGGTATAACCCCGCTTTTGCAATAGCGCCAGCAATTTATCGCCATGGTCCCCTTGAATTTCAATGGTGCTGTCTTTGGCGGTGCCGCCCGTGCCGCACTGGGCTTTTAGGGCTTTCGCTAGGGCGGTCAGGGTTTCAGGGCGATGCTGAAACCCGTCGATAATCGTCACGGTTTTACCGCCGCGGCCCTTACGGCTCACCTGGACCTTGAGGGTTTGTTGGGCGGGGGGAATATCGGCGACCCCTCGGGCGAGGGCGTCGGGTCGGGCGGTACTGCTACTGAATTCGGAGTACACCACGCGATTGACCCCAGTACGATTCCCAACCCCATTGTCCTTTCGTTGGGATGACTTTTTCTTTGCCATAGTTCCCGATTACTGCCCTATTTGCCAAAATGGTCCGCTGATAGGGGCAGACCCTTAGGGATTATCCCATGGGCATCTCTTGGGATGGGCCATGGCTGAGAAATGGACTCAGATCTCCGGTGTCTGGAAGAAGTCCCTACGATATCTGGGCCTGTTGACAGCAACCCGAGATTTTTCTGACCCCAGCTCTTGCCATCGCCATATCAGCGCAACAGATCGTAGAGGCCCCAAATCGCTAGGGGCCGCAGATAGTGGCAAGCGCGAAACGTGCCTAAGGCCGTAATCGCTTCCGGTGTCCGAAACTGTAACCCATGGGTATAGATCTGCTGCACCACGGCCTCGGTAATCTCCAAGGCCCGCTGTCGTTGCCCCATTTGGGCAAAAAACATCGCCACCCCAAAATTGATCCCCGTCCACACCTCTAACTGGTGGGTGCCATCGGGATCCTCCGGGGAGCCATCCGGTAAAACCCCATTGGCGACACCAATGGGGTGCCCCGATCGCGCCGACCGAAAGGTCCCCACCTGGGCTCCGGCAAACTTTTGGCTGCGGGGTTGGGCCTGCTCCGCCGCGTAGGCGTTGAACTTAACGAAACAGGCGTCATAAATCGCCTCCAAAGCCGAGGTGATGTACTGCTCCTCCACCAAATCCGGGAGCCCCACCAGCCGCGCACAAAACTGGCCACAGAGCTGGTCAGCCATGACCACCTGGGAGTCGCTGCCGGTTTCCAGCCGATAGTAGCGGCCATTCCACAGGCGCTTGTGATAGACCGCGCGGCTTTGTACGAGCCAGCGCTGGTATTGGGTGACCAGGATGGGGGTATTGCCGGGGGCGCGGTCGGCAGCGGTGAGGATGTCGGCGATCGCGATCGCGCTTTCCAGCGCCGCCATCCACAACCCGCCGCAATAGGCGCTGATCCCTTTGAGTTGCCAGTCATCAAAGGTTTGGTCGGGGGCACCACCATTTTCAGGAATGCCATCGCTATCGGTGTCGAAGCGCTTCAGGTACTTGAGGGTTTTGGTAATCGCAGGCCAGCAGTCTGCCAAAAAGTCGATGTCGTTGGCCCCCGTGAGCTGGTAAGTGCGGTACACCTGGATCACAAAATCACTGGGCAGATCTTTCCACTGATTGCAGTCTTGATAGCTGGTGTAGTTGGTTTTGACGAAGGGGTGTTCGTTGGGGGCACCCAGGTCGTGGGGGGTCGCACCGCGAATTTTGCGGGGGGCGTAGTGGTCGGTCTCACCCATGGTGTAGTAGTAGCCGATGATGCGGGTGCGATCATCTGCCGTGGGGATGGCGCGGGCAAAGGCCCGGAGGATCGCTTTTTCTAGCTCGGGCCACAGCAGCAAGGTGGCAAAACCGCCATAAAGGCGTACATCCAGGCTTTCGTACCAGCGGTAATCGACACATTCCAACACCGCAAATTGCCCCACCGGATCCGCTTCGGTCGCAGCGGTCCAAAGGGTGCCGCCGCTGGTGAGGTCGTAGAGTTCGTTAAACAGGGCCATCTTGAACCAGTCGGGCAGCTCACCCTGGTCCAAAATCGGCTGTTGCCAATCGACGATCTGCTGCTGCCAGGATGGGTATTGGTCTAGGGCGGTTTTGGCGATCGCCCAAGCCTGACGACCGTCTCGCCCAAAGCAGTCCGTATAGCGGCGATATTCTGCCGTGCCCGCTGCATATTCTGTCACCGGCAAATCCCAGGCCAGCGCCATCGGAATTTGCCGCGTTTCCCCTGGGGCTAGGGTGATTCGCACGGCGATCGCGCTGCCAATCTGCTCCCCTTCCCCTGCCGAATGATCATCGGCGCGATTGGCCAAGGAGCCATCCTGGGCAAAGCGCTCCCATAGGTCGCTGCCATCCCCAGTTGGGTTCCAACGGGTGTGGTGAAAAACCTCGGTACCGGCTTGATCGAGGGTGGCGATCGCCCATTGGCCATCCCCTTCGGCGGGCATACCGCCCCCGTTAGACCAGGCCCCATCCATGAGGCAGCCAACGTGATCCCCCTCGCGAACCCATCGATTGCGACTGCCGGTGCTCTGCCCCAAGGCTGGAACATAGGTGTAATAAGGGCTGCCGTCATCCCGCTGCAACACCTCCGAGGAAGATTGGGTGTTGGTAAACCAGCCCACCAGGTTTTGCCAACTCAGCAAAATGCTGACGGTCAACGGCTGATCCGTGGGGTTATGGGCCGTCCACAAAAACACCGCCACCGGGTAGCTGGCCTCTTGGTAGTTCTGCGGCCAAATCGGCGAAAACTGTTCGCAAGTGACTTCCGCCTGGAAGACGTTCTCGTAGGTAAACCAACTACGGGGGTAGAGGGCATGGTAGGTGCCGGTGGAAGAGGTTTGAATTTTGGATTCTGTCGGGTACCAGTCCCAACTGCCCAACGTCCCATCGGTGGGGGTTTCTGTACAAAGGGCATAGGCTTGGTGCTGGTCACCGCTTTGCTCAAACAGGCTGAACTGGCAACCGGGGATGGTTTGGTAGGTGTGTTCGCCCCCGTCTAAATGCCAGAGATTGAAATCGCCGCGATGGGATCGCCCGATGCAACCGGCTCCAAACCCGCCTAACGGTGCCCCATGCCAAGGACCATCATCTAAATTGCTGGCGTAACGCACCACGTAATGGTGGTCCCAACCTTGGCCGATCGATCGTTGCCAGGTACAGGATGGAATCTGGGGAGAATGCTCTGCCATGGTGTTTATCAAGGAATGCCAGCCAATTGCATCCTCAATAGTAGGGGGTAAAACCTTCAGGTTTAAATTGGCTTTGGCTCCTCGCCGTCAAGGTATTTTCAAGAGGTTTAGGCTTTAATGAAAGCCGCAGTGGTCTTAGCGGAGCGTCGGGTGTGGGTAAGAAATTTGGGGTTAGGCCACTTCAGGGCAGCATCAGCCTCTTTGGGGGGGTGATCGCCCTTGTAACCGGTAGTAGCGTTGCCGCCCTAGCGCTTTCAACCTCTGTGGGAACCGACGGCATTGATGCCCGCCGCCTACATGCCGAGCCCTATGACGTCACTGGGAAAAAGATCGCGATCGGCCAGGTGGAAATTGGCCGCCCCAGTCAGTTTGGCCTCGACAAAGTGGCCAATGCCGATCTCCCTGTGAATGTACGCCGGGTGTTTCTGCTCGATGAGCTGGCTGGTCCCAATCGCTATGTTGACTTCCACGCCGCCACCGTCGCCAGCGTGATGGTGAGCCAAGACAAAAATTTGACCGGGGTTGCCCCCAACGCGGTTCTATACTCCGCCGCTGTGGGGCCAATTCGGGGCCGCAGTGGCCAACCGGACGAATGCTTATCTAGCCAGCAGATCGCCCTGAGTAACGGGGATGACGTGCGGGCAATCAATTTTAGCTTTGGCGAACCCCTGGCCCGTGACCCCCGGCCCGAGCCCAGTTTGGATGGCAATGCCCTGCTCACCCGCTGCATCGACTGGTCCACGTTGGCGCATGACACCCTCTACGTCATTGCCGGGAATCAAGGCGGTGGTGGCATTCCTATTCCTACCGACAATTTCAACGGCATCAATGTGGCCTACTCGCGCCAAGTAGAGGGTCGTTTCGTTAAGGTGGATTTTGCCAACCTCAGTAGCGAACCGACCGTTGGCCCCCGTCCATCCGCCCCCCCCGAAAGTAATGTTGGCCCTCGCCGTTCCATTAGCCTCGTGGCCCCTGGCAGTGATATTGCCGTGATTGGCCCCGATGGGGCAGTGAGTACGGTCAGTGGGACTAGCTTTGCCGCCCCCCATGTGACCGCAGCGGTGGCCCTGGTGCAGGAATGGGGCGATCGCCAATTGAGATCGGGGCGACTGGATTGGAGCCTGAACTCCCGTGAACCCATGGTTACCAAGGTGGTCTTACTCAACTCAGCAGATAAGCTCGAAGATGCCGGGGACGGCCTGCGCTTGGGGATGAGCCGTACCCTCTACGATGAAGCCAACCGCACCTGGATTGACTCGGATGCCTACCGCGATCGCGCCATTCCTCTCCATGCCGATCTCGGCACCGGCCACCTCAATGCCTATCGAGCAATTCTGCAACTGGATGGAGGGGAATGGGCTCCTGGCGAAGTCCCCGTCAGGGGTTGGAGCTATAGCGCCTTGGATGCACCCATCCCAATTGCTACGGTGGAACATCTGCACGACCACTTCCAGGACTATGTTTTTGAGGGTCCCTTACAAGGGGGGAGTTACCTCTCCGCAACCTTAACTTGGGAGCGGTTAGTGACCCTCAATGATCGCGATCGCAACGAACGCTATGACATCGGTGAATCCTTTGACGATCACAGACTTAATAACCTTGATCTTTATCTGATGCGGGCTGAGGATACCGACATTGCCGATAGCGTTTGGTCCTCAGTGAGTGCAGAAGACAGCGTAGAGCATGTATTTGCGCAAATTCCAACCACAGGCAGTTACAAGCTGCGGGTGGTGTATCACGGCGCTGTGAATGATGCGACCACCCAACCCTATGCCCTGGCATGGTGGGCGATGGCTGCTCAATAGGACAAGATCTGTCGGCAGATATTTAAAAGCAACGAGGCTTTACGGCCCCATTGGGCATACTTGCTATGCGCATATAGTGACCTGAATGCAAAATTTAGTGCAGCCAATCACGGTGCTTTCTCACACCGGATGCCTGAATGCAGCGCCAAGTCAATTGCTGGGTACTGAAATGAGCCTTTAAGGGAATAAAAATATGATTAAAAGAGATCTAAGTTAATCTTGTTTTCTTTTGAGTGACAAGGGAAATGTCGTTCTAGACCGCCCAAAATCCAAACATAATTGAATCAATGATAGAAAACAGCCCTAAAAAGAAGATTTTGGTTTGGCAACCCTATTTCATGGGAGGAGGGGCTGAAGCCGTTGCCCTATGGATTTTAGAAGCACTTAGCCAAAAATACGATGTGACCCTTCTAACCTTGTCACACGTCAGTTTTGCATGGCTAGATGCCATGTACTGCACGCAAATTTCTGACAAAGACATCACGTTAGAGACCCAGCTCAGCAAATGGATGCGGCTGCCGGCCTATTTTCTGATTTCGCAGAACAAGATGTTGAGAATGGGCTTCATTCAATGGACCATTCGTTCTCTCAAAAAAAGGTCTGCCCAATATGACATTGTATTTTCAGCCTTTAATGCGGTGGATATGGGAGAGATTGGAATGCAATATCTTCATTGGGAGCATGTCGTCGAGAAATTTCCCCATAAAGCTAAATTCTGGGAAAGAGCTTTGATGCGGTGGGCTGATTTTTCCCACGATCGCCTACGCCAAAACTTCTCAATTTCCAACTCACAACACACCGCTGACCGCATCAAATCGACCTACGGCATCGACTCAAAAGTCATATTCCCACCGGTTACGACTTCGATTGATGCGCTCCCTTGGCAGGAAAAAGAAAATGCTTTTTTATGCAGTGGCCGAATTGTTGAACCAAAGCAAACTCATAGAATCATCAATATATTGAATGTGGTTCGTGAAAAAGGATTTGATGTCAAGCTTTATATTACGGGCGGCGGCGGCGGTGTCTATGCTCAAAAGTATTTGCGTCGGATTCGAAAAATAGCTCAAAAGCATCAAGACTGGGTTTATTTGTATGAGGATTTGCCCTACAAAGATTATCTAGATATTTTGGCGCGCTGCCGTTATGGCATTCATTACAAATATGAGCCCTTTGGGATTTCAGTGGCCGAAATGTTGAAAGCTGGCATGATTCCCTTTGTCCGCACGGTCGGCGGCCAAGTGGAAATTGTCGGCAGCGAGAATGAAGCCTTGTTATTCAATGGTGAACCCAATGGGGTCGAAAAGATCGTTCGGGTTTTAGGGGATCCAGATCTCCAGGCCGAAATGTTAGAAGCCCTAGCGCAACGCAAAGCGCTCTTCTCGACCCAGCGGTTTGTAGAAGAAATTCAGTCGGCAACGCAGCAATATTTATCATCAGTTGAGCGATAGGTTTTTTCCCCTTTAGTGCTGTTTCGATGGTGACGTCAGTTTTTGGGGTCTATCTAGGGCATTACCAGTACGACAAGGAATGGCCCCAGACCACTTGATCACAACAAACTGAGCCCAACTAACTGTGAATGGCTCACTTCTTGAGGGTTCTAATTAAGATAAGCGTTTAAATTAGAACCCCATATCAACGTTAGAGACTGTTTGAAAAGCCTTATGCCGTCAATTCGAATACAGGAGCTAACCAGGACGAGAAACGGCAACATCAGGGATGCAACCGATGTACTGCCTGCCTGTGATATGTAACCGTCCCCTGAGCGGAGTCGAAGGGGACTTTTTCGATAAATCTGGCTTCGACTCCGCTCAGCCAGTGTGATGTGTGGGACGGTTACCTGTGATATTGGACCGACTGAATGACTAACGCCTAGTGGTGTTTAGTAGTATCG
>CAYGVA010000186.1:0-8033 GCA_964353225.1 uncultured Leptolyngbya sp. | reverse complement strand
ATGTGCGCTTTACCTATTCTGGGGTCAGGCCGCTACCCTATAGCGAAGGCAAAAAAGCGGGCAGCATTACCCGCGCCCACATCCTCTATGACCACACCCGTGAAGGGGTCAGTAATCTGCTGTCGCTCATTGGTGGCAAGCTCACGACCCATCGCCAAGTGGGGGAAGAGATTACCGATTGGGCCTTCAAAAAACGTCGTCAACCGGTGCCGGCCTGTCCCACCCGCGATCGCCCCCTACCGGGATGCATCTTGCCCGACGATGCTCGTCTGCAGCAGGTGTTTGATCGCTATGGCGATCGGGTTTCATCGGCTAGCTTGGATTACCTAAACCAGGTCTATGGCGCAAACGCTGTCGGTGTTTTGGCCTTAGTAGATGCATCCCCTGAGTTGGCACAGCCAATTCAACTGGACCGACCTGAGATTCAAGCCCAGGTTGTTTATGCTGTCCGGTCAGAAATGGCCCAAACCCTTTTGGACATTACCCGGCGTCGCACCACCTTAGCCATGGAGGGTAATTATGGGCTGGATATCCTGCCGACCCTCCTTGATGTACTGCAGCGCCATTGTGATTGGCAACCCGACTATTGCAAGCAGCAACAGCGGGCTTATCAAAGCTTTATGGAAGCAAACTGCATGCCTGACTACGCCATTTCCCAGTCTGAGTCGCGTTCCCCAGCCGTCGCGGCTGCAACCTCAGATCCTTAGCCTTTATTGCCGTTGCCAGTCCAGTTAAGGCAAGACGGCGATTTGCTTTGTCGCTGCGTCAGTGATCAGACCGATGCTCACAATCTTAGGCAAAGTGGGCCAATCGATAAATCGAGGGCCATTAGATCAGTAGGCTGTTAGGAAGGACCTGCAGGGTTAAAACCCCTAGGCGGCTTTCGTGCTCTAGTCCACTGATCTGCACTGACGACATTTTCAACGGTTCAACAAAGCCATGTCATCCTCTTCCTCCGCGATTTCCCTAGATCCCCAAGGGGTCAAGGGGCAATCTGCCGATTTGACGATTCTCGGTGCTGGTGCCTGGGGGTCGGCCCTAGCGTCCTTGGTGATCAAAAATGACCATACTGTTTGCCTCTGGTCCCGTCGTAGTGAGCTGCCCCTAGCCGCAGCGGTTAAAGATGCCCATGTGATCCTCTCAGCGATTTCTATGAAAGGGGTGCCAGGGGTCGTACAACAGTTGCAATCGCTGAATATTCCGACCGACACCATTTTGGTGACGGCGACGAAAGGCCTAGATCCCCAGAGCACCCGCACCCCCTCACAAATTATTCAGACGGCATTTCCCCACAATCCGGTGGTGGTTCTGTCTGGGCCTAATCTTTCTAAGGAAATTGAACAGGGCTTACCGGCGGCAACGGTTGCTGCCAGTGATCACCCGGAAGCGGCGGAGGTGGTTCAATATCTCTTCTCCTCTGATACCTTTCGGGTCTATAGCAGCCCTGACCCTTTGGGGGCCGAGCTAGGCGGCACCTTGAAAAATGTGATTGCGATCGCCGTCGGCGTATGTGAAGGCCTGAAACTCGGTTCAAACGCCCGTTCCGCCTTAATTACCCGAGCGATTCCAGAGGTGATTCGGATGGGTACCCATCTGGGGGGACAGGCCGAAACCTTCTTCGGTTTGTCTGGTTTAGGCGATATGCTTGCCACCTGTACCAGCCCCCTGAGCCGTAACTACCGAGTGGGATACGGGTTATCCCAAGGTCAACCTTTGGCACAAATCCTGGCGGATCTAGGCAGTACCGCCGAAGGGGTCAACACCACAGAAGTCCTCGTCGCCATTGCTAACCGCGAAGAAATCCCCGTACCGATCGCCCGCCAGGTCCACCGCTTACTCAAGGGCAAAATTACCCCCCAAGAAGCGGTGGAAGCCCTTATGGAAAGGGACCTAAAGCCCGAAGCCTGCGACCTATTTTGAGGCCTTGGCAAACCCAAACAAAGGTTTTTGCCCTAAACATGTCAGCCACGCTGAGCCAAAACGGTTTTATTCAAGCGTAGACCCCTTGGCATTGCTCAAAGCATCCCCCTCAGGGATTGTTGGCTGAGACATCTCTTCCCGTTGCTCAGAGCCTGATTCAGACGGCACTTGTGCCGGTGGCACTGCATCAGAGATGGACTCTATCGGTGATGTGATCTGCGGAGTTTCTAAGGCGTCATCGATAGGAGTATCCACCACCGGCAAATCTGACGCAGGTACATCATCGCCCTCATCAACAGCCCCACGCGGCCCTCGGTCTGGTTCCCCTGGCGTGGGCTCAGTTACGGTATCTGCATTCGGTTTATCCATCTCCGGCAGATTGGCTGCATCGGTTTTCTCCCCATCCGCATTGTCCGACGGCAAGGTGGTCTCAGCAGAACCTTGTTCCAGGATCGGATTGGGTGCGGGTTCCTCCCTTGGCAGGGAGCCCATGTCAGGCAAGACCAGGGCATCCGAGTCATCCTCTATGGCATCTGATGCCAAGGGCTCTGTCTGGGCATTGGGTTCTATCTGAGTCGAGTTCTCCTCAATCTGATCATTCTGAGTCTCTGCGTCTAACTCAGTGACCTCAGAAGAGGGCTCCAAGGGATCCTCTAGCACGCTCTCGGGCGCGGGAGGCTCGTAGTTAGGGTCTACCAAGACGCGGGCAGTCTCAACCGGAATGTTGCCCCGGATCAGCTGAGATAACGGATCCGTCTCCCCAGGACGATACTCAACCACCCCAATAGCACTATTAAATGGACCAGGGAAGAGCTTACCCGCCTCATCAACGAGCTCCACCTTCACCCAGTTCTGGCCAGGGTTGAATCCTTTGAGGTACAGGGGTTGCCAGCGATCGAAGACAAAAGCTTCACCATTCACAGTGCAGCGAATCCGCCAATCGCTAAGGCTGTCATCTTTCGCCGCGATCAGATGCAAGGGCACGTTAGTGAGATAGAAGTCCAACAAAATGGGCTCTGCCCCATACACCCCTTGGGGTTGGCTATAGGTCAGTAAAGGCGAACCTTGCCCCGCGTCATTTTTTGAGGAGGGGGTGAAAATGTTAAAGGTGACTTGATCAAATGCCCCCGCATTTTTAAACGACTCATGCCAGGGCCGAGCCGCAAAGGCCCGCAGGGTATGGGTGCCGGGGGCGATATCTTCAAACGCGATCGTGGCATCAGGCTCATAAACATCTTGGCCAGGCTGATCGTCTAACGCCAGATGAAAATGGGGACCCAGCCCTAAATCAGCATCCTTATATATGGGCAAGTCTCGAACTTGTACTTGGACGGTAACGGTTGTGTCCGTCAGCGTTGCCCCTTCCCGGGGAGAAAGAATCTGAAGTTGAGGCTCGTAAAGGTCTAAGAAGGGTTTAAGTGCTTGCAGGCTGTCAGGCGGTGAGACTTCACTCAATTTCCCCTGTAACGAGATTGCTTGATGAGGACCATCGGCCGCATCAAGGAGCAGGGTGGTTTGAATCTCAGGACGATTACAACCCCCCAAACCTATGGCGATCAGCAGAACAAAGATCCAAGCACTGGCCCGTTGGTACCAGTTCCGAGTATCTGCCCGCGACCCAGTGAACTTGACTAAACCCATCACTCCACCCCCAACCATTTCTCTGATCACGTTGTTACTCAACCCCTAACGACCATTCTCGCGACCTATGCCAGAAACCATTGCTATAGATCGCCCGCCGAACCCATGGAGACGATCCGAGTTTGTTCAGCCTCATTAATCAATATTCTCAATGAATGACATAAATTGCAGACAATATTAGTTCCGAAATACCCCGGCGAATAATCACATCTAGTCTGTAGCGTCGATTTTTGTAAAAGGATTTTCATGTAGCTTTACATGGCTTTACGAATTTCTGGGATAACCATTTATTTGATGCTGTCAAATAGATTGAGAATTGTTAATAAACGGTCGTTGGAGTGTACTTTTTGTCCTTGAGGTGTTGCTGGAACCCAGTCAGGGTAGGAATTTCCCGCCTTTGAAATATTGTTAACCTGTTCCCAAGTGGCGCAAGATCGGAGACTATAATGCTCAAGAGCAACTGTAGGCTGGAGTTCGCGTGATCCAAGGGTTTTAACTAACCTGGAAGATTGCAACTTTTAAAATACGGTTTGCAACTCTTTGTAATTGCTCGTTTGTCTAGAGAGGAGAGTCTCCATGACAACTACCCCGCGCGAGCGGGAGGCAGAGGTAAAGGTGTCAGTTGATGTTGATCCAGTCCCTACTTCTTTTGAGAAGTGGGCTAAGCCGGGTCACTTTGATCGCACCCTTGCCCGAGGTCCCAAGACCACAACTTGGATCTGGAACCTCCACGCCGACGCTCACGATTTCGATAGTCATACCAGTGACTTAGAGGATATTTCGCGCAAAATTTTTAGCGCGCACTTCGGCCACCTGGCCGTCGTCTTCATCTGGTTGAGCGGCATGTATTTCCATGGCGCTCGTTTTTCTAACTACGAAGCTTGGATGGCTAGTCCAACAGCCATCAAGCCCAGTGCTCAGGTCGTCTGGCCCATCTTTGGTCAGGAGATTCTGAATGGCGATGTAGGCGGTGGCTTCCACGGCATTCAGATCACGTCTGGTTTCTTCCAGCTGTGGCGGGCTTCCGGAATTACGAACAGCTACCAGCTTTACTGCACCGCGATTGGCGGTCTGGTTATGGCTGGCCTGATGCTGTTCGCAGGGTGGTTCCACTACCACAAGAAAGCTCCGAAGCTGGAGTGGTTCCAAAATGTGGAATCCATGATGAACCACCACTTGGCTGGTTTGCTGGGTTTGGGTTGCTTAGGTTGGGCGGGACATCAAATTCATGTGTCTTTGCCTATCAATGCTCTGCTTGATGCAGGCGTAGCACCACAGGATATTCCTTTGCCCCATGAGTTCTTGTTTGACAAAGCTTTCATGGCTGAGCTGTACCCCAGCTTTGCGCAAGGGTTGACCCCATTCTTTACTCTGAACTGGGCGGCTTACGCCGACTTCCTAACGTTCAAGGGTGGTCTAAATCCTGTCACGGGTGGCCTCTGGCTTTCTGACACGGCCCATCACCACCTGGCTCTGGCGGTTCTCTTTATCATTGCTGGGCACATGTACCGTACCAACTGGGGTATTGGTCACAGCATGAAAGAGATCTTGGAAGGCCATAAGGGTGATCCCCTTCTGTTTGGTGGTAAAGGCCACGATGGTCTCTACGAGAACTTGACAACCTCCTGGCATGCACAGCTTGCTGTGAACCTGGCGATTTTAGGTTCTTTGACGATTATCGTTGCGCATCACATGTATGCGATGCCGCCTTATCCTTACATTGCCACTGACTATGCAACTCAGCTGTGTATCTTTACCCATCACATTTGGATTGGTGGTTTTCTGATCGTAGGCGCAGCAGCCCATGCCGCCATCTTTATGGTGCGTGACTACGATCCGGCAGTGAATATGGACAATGCGTTAGATCGCATGCTTCGCTCGCGCGATGCCATCATTTCCCACTTGAATTGGGTTTGTATTTTCCTAGGCTTCCATAGCTTTGGTCTATACATTCACAACGACACCATGAGAGCTTTGGGGCGTCCCCAAGATATGTTCTCGGATTCCGCAATTCAGCTGCAGCCTATCTTTGCTCAGTGGATTCAAGGACTTCACGCCGCCGCAGCGGGTGCGACTGCACCTAATGCATTGGCTGGTGTGAGCCCTGCTTTTGGTGGAGATGTCGTCGCTGTTGCCGGTAAGGTGGCCATGATGCCCATCACATTGGGTACGGCTGACTTTATGGTGCATCACATCCATGCATTCACCATTCATGTGACTGTACTGATTCTTTTGAAAGGGGTCTTGTACTCTCGCAGCTCTCGCTTGGTGCCAGATAAGGGCGAACTTGGTTTCCGATTCCCTTGCGATGGTCCAGGCCGTGGCGGCACCTGCCAGGTTTCTGGCTGGGATCACGTCTTCTTGGGGCTGTTTTGGATGTACAACTCCCTATCGATTGTGATTTTCCACTTCAGTTGGAAAATGCAGTCTGATGTGTGGGGTACGGTTTCTCCTGATGGGGCTGTGTCGCACATCACGGGAGGCAATTTTGCCACCAGTGCAATCACTATTAATGGTTGGCTGCGTGACTTCCTATGGGCTCAGGCCTCTCAAGTGATCAATTCCTATGGCTCGGCAACGTCAGCCTACGGATTGATGTTCTTGGGCGCTCACTTTGTTTGGGCATTCAGCCTGATGTTCCTGTTCAGTGGCCGCGGCTACTGGCAAGAGCTGATTGAGTCAATTGTTTGGGCTCATAACAAGCTGAAAGTGGCTCCTGCCATTCAGCCTCGTGCACTGAGTATTACTCAGGGTCGTGCTGTTGGTGTTGCTCACTACCTCCTGGGCGGAATTGCCACGACGTGGGCATTCTTCCATGCTCGAATACTGTCAATCGGATAGCAGGAGGACCTAATAGAAGCATATGGCGACTAAATTCCCAAAATTTAGCCAAGCTCTGGCCCAAGATCCGACAACACGTCGAATCTGGTACGGGATTGCCACAGCCCATGACTTTGAAAGCCACGATGGCATGACGGAGGAGAATCTTTACCAAAAGATTTTTGCCTCTCACTTTGGCCATCTAGCGATCATCTTCCTATGGACTTCTGGCAACCTCTTCCACGTTGCTTGGCAAGGTAACTTCGAGCAGTGGATCAAAGATCCTCTGAACGTCCGTCCCATCGCCCACGCGATTTGGGACCCCCATTTTGGTCAGTCAGCGGTAGATGCGTTTACCCAGGCTGGCGCGTCAAATCCTGTTAACATTGCCTATTCCGGCGTCTACCACTGGTGGTACACCATCGGAATGCGCACCAACGCAGACCTATACGTTGGTTCTGTTGGGTTGCTGATTCTGTCTGCGGTTTTATTATTCGCAGGTTGGCTCCATTTACAGCCTAAGTTCAGCCCCAGTTTGTCTTGGTTCAAAAATGCTGAATCTCGACTCAACCACCATTTGGCTGGTTTGTTCGGGGTTAGCTCTTTGGCTTGGACCGGCCACCTAGTGCACGTAGCTATTCCT
The DNA here is from genome assembly GCA_964353225.1 of uncultured Leptolyngbya sp. Taxonomy (GTDB): domain Bacteria; phylum Cyanobacteriota; class Cyanobacteriia; order Phormidesmidales; family Phormidesmidaceae; genus PCC-6406. Next base: position 1,009 of record CAYGVA010000186.1, on the reverse strand, counting down.
GAAGCTCGTGGACAGCATGTTGGCTGGGATAACTTCTTGTCTACACCACCTCACCCGGCGGGGCTAATGCCCTTCTTTACCGGTAATTGGGGAGTGTATGCTCAGAACCCAGATACTGCTAACCATGCTTTTGGAACTGCCCAGGGCGCTGGTACCGCAATTTTGACCTTCTTGGGTGGTTTTCACCCCCAGACAGAGGCACTCTGGCTAACGGATATTGCGCATCACCATTTGGCGATCGCAGTCATCTTTATTATTGCTGGTCACATGTACCGGACTAACTTCGGTATTGGCCACAGCATTAAAGAGATCCTTAATGCTCATAACCCTCCCTCTGGCACCCCTGGTGATTTAGGTGCAGGCCATAAGGGAATGTACGACACGCTGAATAATTCCTTGCACTTCCAACTCGCTTTAGCGTTGGCAAGTCTTGGGGTGGTTACCTCCCTGGTAGCTCAGCACATGTACTCCATGCCCTCCTACGCCTTTATTGCGAAGGATTACACCACTCAGGCGGCGCTTTATACCCATCACCAGTACATTGCTGGGTTCTTGATGGTGGGAGCCTTTGCTCACGGTGCGATCTTCTTGATCCGTGATTACGATCCGATTGCTAACAAGAACAACGTCTTAGATCGCGTTCTGGAGCATAAGGAAGCAATCATCTCTCACCTGAGCTGGGTTTCTCTGTTCCTTGGTTTCCATACCTTGGGTCTGTACGTCCACAATGACGTTGTCATGGCCTTCGGTACTCCCGAAAAGCAGATCCTGGTTGAGCCTGTCTTTGCTCAGTGGGTCCAAGCCGCATCTGGCAAGATGCTGTACGGTTTCGATACCCTGTTATCGAATCCAGGTAGCCTTACCCAAACAAGTGCTGCTTGGCTACCTGGCTGGATGGATGCAATCAATAGCGGAAGCAATTCTTTGTTCTTGACGATTGGGCCTGGTGACTTCTTAGTTCACCATGCGATCGCTCTGGGCTTGCATACCACCACCCTGATTTTGGTCA
>CAYGVA010000185.1:0-8131 GCA_964353225.1 uncultured Leptolyngbya sp. | reverse complement strand
TCGGGTTCAACGGCGTAGTTGTTAAGACGACCAGCTTCATCAATGGTAGTAAGCATCTTGTCGCGGCTCCTCAATGAGTGCCTTGGTCCTTATGCAAATAAATACAACGTCATATGTTTTAAAGCACAAATAAACTGGACAAAAGGGTTGCAGGGGCAACTAATTTTGCTTGTAGTGGGTCTAATTCTTGAACTTGCTGCCGTCCACCGGCTTCTGCCCTAGGAGTAGTCTGCTTGGGATTAAGCGTAAAACCAGCTTCGTTTCGGTTTCAAAAGCTGAGGCTTGCATTAAGGGTGTTGCCTTTAATGCATCCCTACACATCAATGGGGGCCTCCATTGCCACATCTCCCTTCATTCACCGATCCTCAGCCACAAAAATGGAGTCAGCAATAGGGCTGATGCCACATGCTGACTCCATTTCTATCAGGCGCGTTTAATGGTGGGTAAAGACAATCAACCCATGCCTTCAGGACGGGACCGGACGCTAGTCATCGTCGTTGTCGGCTTCCACCGCCAGTACCTCACCCGTCTGGGCATCAACGGTTACCTCTGCTGTCGTTAGCTCCACCTCATAAACCAATCGGCCCGCTTCATTTTCTAGTTCAATTTCCTCCACATCGCCAGTGGCAGCGGTCAAGGCAATTGCCGCCGCTTCCCCAGGGGAGATCACCCCATTGAGGTCCTCTATCGATAGGGTCGCTTCGGTTTCGCCGTAATCATCATCGTCGTCGTCCCTCTCCTTACCCTGATCGACTGCCAGTTCAGCCATGGCGGGAGATTCGGCATTGGCAATATTGGTGCGGGCTAGGAGGGTGATTCCAGCTAATCCCATAACCGAGAAAAGAGTGGCGATCGCGGTGGTTTTTAGGGTGCGTTTCATAATTCATGTACCGACTTAAGGTTGACAACTTTAAGATGACAAGCCAAAGTCAAGAACTCGGTAAGATAGCCAATCTTTTTGAACTAAGACAAAAGCCGGTTGGTCCAGGTAAAAAATCTTGCTGGCCAGCGGGTGGGGCGATCGCTAGACCGCACCCGCGTATTCACTATCGACAACACCAGCGGCATGCCCCCCACCTTGAGGGAGAGGCCCACATGGGCGATCGTCAACAGCACCATCCCCGCCCAGGCCGAGAGATGTAGGGTATAGGCCAAGTCTGCAAAAGTGCCCTGCTCCAGGACATCATCATCTAAGGCATCCCCCGAGACGATGATCAAGAGCCCCATGATCAGCAGGCCGGTATTGACAAATCGATGGAGGCTGTACCACCAAATCGGATGGCCCACTTTGCCCAGTTGTTGTAGCGATTTTGCCTGCACCAATCGTCGGCGTCCGGCGAACAGACTATAGGCAATAAAAAGGATGCAAAGGCCGACAAAAATACCGCCAATCTCTTCATGCAGCTCAATGATGGATTCAGTCGCAGCGGGGAAAGGAATCTGGCCAAACCGTTGATCCCAGGTGTTATAGATCCAGTAGCCCGTGATCATTCCGGCGGCAGCTAATAGACCTTGGCTGGCGTGTAAACATCGAAATATAAGGGTTTGGTAGGGTTGTCGTGCCATGTTTTTCTAAGGGTAAAAGAGCGATCACGAAATTAGCCCTACCCTAAAAAAACATTGTCAAAAACTTGATAAGTCGAGCGTTTCTTGGCTGGCGCTGCACCCTAACCTAGGTTGCGCTTACTCTGGGGCACCTGCACGGCTCGGCGCAACCCTCTTGCCCATAGGGCACTAACCGACCTAAAGTCGGGCGTTGGCCTTGTCACAACCCGACGATCAATCCGCTATTGCCCGGTGATGCCCATGGAGCCCTGTCTGGGCAAGCATCGATTCAGCAGACACAGGAGCGCGGTCAAATCTCAGCCACAGCCCGCTCAATGAGTCGCCGTGCCAGGGTTTGAATGCCGGTGTGCTCGTAATAGTTGGTGGACATATCTAAAAAAGCCCCCAAATAATCCGCTTTATCGTCAGCAAAATCGATGAAGTTTTGGAGATTTTTGCTCACCTTCTGGGGGGTAATGCCTTTAGATTCGACCAAATCGCCCATCCAGTCTTTGGTGGAGTCGAAGCTGGCTTCGATAAAGCTGAGCTTATCCTGGCTCGATCGCCCCGGCAAAACTTTTTGAATGCGCTTAAAGGTGCCGTTGTTTTCTAGATCCTTGGGGGTGAGTTTTGTAATCGATCGCTGGACGGCCTTAATAAAGTCAGGTCCTAGGGGCACCAAACCATCGAAACAGACCAATGCCGTCATCCGCACCAGGGACTCACCGCCGTAATCGCCCAAGGCCCGGACAAAGTCCCGGAGGCTATCCCCTGGCAGGCCATTGATCGAGCAAAAAGCAACGACCTCTGTGACCAACTTGAGGGAGAGGTCAATGGTCTGGGCCTTTTCTGGCTTGGGGGTGATCTTGTTGAGAAACCCCAGTAGCGGCACCTTTTCGCCCACCTTATTGGCCAAGGCCGCTGTCCCCAAAGCACTACCGGTGCTATCGATGGTTTGATACAGCCACAGCGCCCGTTGGTACCCTTCTGATTTGTCGTTAAACAAATGAATCGCCCGCTCACCCACTTGCTGAATCAGGGCATCGTCCTTTTCCCGAGTCACGGTCTGCACGGTTTTCTCAAACCCCACGAGGTTATCCCATTTACCTGGCAAGAACGTATCGAGGGAATTGAGGGCAAATACCGTGAGGTTGCGGGTGGGCAACTCGTCAACCAGTTCATAAATGGGTTTGCTCATGGCAGCACAGGGGGTAGTTCGGGCGGTCAGGAATGCGGCAAGCAGATGGGGCGTAATGGTCTCAGGGGGCGATCAGCGCTATGGAACTAGGGATTCCAGACCGGCTAGGTCAAATTTTTCGAGCCAGACTTCGCGATCACTCGGGCCAAAGTCGTCACTGCGGGATAGGACTTTCACCTGGATACGATCGCCCACCAAAAGGCCAGTGCTGGTGCTGCCAATGTCTGTGGCTGGGTAACCGGCAATGGTGCGATCGCTGCCCTGATATTTGGTGGCGGCGGTCGGATTCGCAGCGGTATCAGAAACAGACAACATGGCCAGCTCCGCACCCTCTTGTTTCAATTTCGCCTCCGCAAAACCTGACTTCTCTTGGGTATAGATACGCTCGTAGCCGTCCCCTTCAGCGGGGAAAAACGCATTAAAACGACTGCCCGGCAACACCTCGATTTCGGCGGCGTCAGCGGCGGTATCCGCTACGGGGGCCTCAATGGCTGGGGGCGTATCCTGGGTAGTCTCCCAGCGACTGGGAGCCTGCTGACAGGCTGATATCAGCATTAAACAGGCTAAACCCAAAGCCAGGGTAAAGCGTAAGGTTCGTTTAGCCATGACGAGTCTCAACCTAGGGAACATTCTGGAGGGTAACAATGGGGTGATGAACGTCGTTGGTGCGCCGTTAATGCGCAATAGCGCCGGACCGTATCTAGGGTCCATGGGCTGCCCCTACGATTCTTTAATGTATTGGGTCATTTTAAAGGACCTGATAAATGTAAGATTTCGCAACCCTAGTTTCGCCCCCAGCCACCATGCTGGCCCTTTGGGTTAAAACACCCAGTTTCCGGTTGCCCTGAGATTTTTGAGCTTTTTAGGGCATCCCAGCCCATAATGGGGACGATGTTTGGAAAGATTGCAGGGCCATGCCAAGAACGCCTACTGAGTATATTGTCCACATCATCTTTGACGGGGGTGCCCGTGAAGAGGTTAGGTTCCAGACCATTCAAGAGTTTCAGAAGTGGTATAGCGGTGAGCTGATGCCTAAGGCCACCTCTGAGGAATTCATTAGTGTGCCGATTCCTAAGGTCAATCCTGGGGAGTATATGGTGGTTCGCCCATCACGGGTTGCCGCCATGCGCGTGGAACCCATCTTTAGCTCCAGCATTGATCGGTATTAGGCACTGCCAATGATCAAGATGATCGGTGGGAAACTGCGGCTGGCCTTAGGGGTCAGTTTGGGGTTGAGCTTATTATTGAATGCTGGCTTATCGGCCCCTAGCATTGCCCAGGAGCCGCCACAGCCCCCTCTCGTACCGCTCGTGGCGGTGCCGGATGAAGACGCGGTTGCGCAATTGGCCGAAGAAGCTGATCTATGGGGCGATCGCGCCAGCCTAATTACCGCCCTTGACCATAGCCTCAGTTACCTCAACACCCCCACCGCCGTAGCCACCTACGCCGACTATGGGATTGCGGCCATTAGCCATGATCGGGTGCGTCGTAGCCTGCGTCGCTTTCGGACCCTTTTGGTCACAAGCCAATCCCCCGATGCCTTTTACCGGGCGCTACAGCGGGAATTTGTGCTGTACCAATCCGTGGGCAATGACAACCAGGGCACGGTCCACTTTACGGGTTACTTTGAGCCCGTCTTCGCCGCGAGCCGCACCCCCGATCAGACCTATCGCTATCCCCTATATCAGCGCCCCCCCAATTTAGACGATTGGCCCTTACCCCACCCCACCCGCCAGGATCTAGAAGGGGTGGATGGCTTACAGGCCGATCAGGGGCCATTACGGGGGCTGGAACTTGTGTGGCTGCGCGATCGCCTCGACGCCTTCTTAGTACAGGTCCAGGGTTCCGCCCGCCTGCAACTGGCCGAAGGCGGGTTTCTCTCCGTGGGCTATGCCGGTCGCACCGACTATCCCTACACCAGCATTGGGCGAGAACTGATCAACGACGGTATTATTCCGGCCCCCGACCTGACCCTTGAGCGGCTTTTGGCACACTTTGAGGCCTTCCCCGCCGATCTGGATACCTACCTGCCCCGCAATCAGCGATTTATCTTTTTTGCAGCCACCGATGGCGGCCCCCCCACCGGCAACCTTTCCGTCCCCGTCACCCCAGGCCGATCCATCGCCACAGATAAGTCGATCATGCCGCCCGGTGCCTTGGCATTGATCACGCTACCTTGGCCCGAGCGCGGCGCGGATGGAACCTGGCAAGCGCAACCCCAAACCCGATATGTGCTGGATCAAGACACGGGGGGAGCCATTCAAGGGGCAGGGCGCGTTGATATTTTTGTGGGCAGCGGTGTTGCCGCAGGGGAGCAAGCCGGACAAATCAATACGAATGGGGCGCTTTATTACTTGCTTTTGCGCCCTTGAGCCTCAACCCTATCCCTCGGGTGCTATGTTAAATGGAGCTTAAAAGCCCCCACTTGGGGCGCATCACCTCAGTTTTCTTTGCAATTGTTGTTGATTGTTTTTCCGCCCTTCCCTACCGAGCGTCTTAGCCTGACAGAGGGGATATAGCGCCCATGGATGCGCCGTTCGAGATCACCCTTCAAATTGTTCTCGCGGTTCTTGCTGGCATCACTGCCCAAGTAGTGGGTGAGTATCTCAAGGTTCCCAGCATTATTTTCCTGCTCCTATTCGGCATTAGCCTGGGGGGAGATGGTCTGGCCTTACTCCATCCCCAAGCCCTAGGGGTCGGTCTTGAGGTCTTGGTATCCCTGAGTGTTGCCATCATTTTGTTTGAGGGGGGCCTCAACTTAGAACTCAAGGAGCTGGGCCAAGTCTCTAATAGTTTGCGTAACTTGGTGACCACGGGTGTGTTTATCACCTTGGTCGGGGGTGGCATGGCAGCCCATTGGCTGGGGGAGTTCCCCTGGTCCCTATCCTTTTTGTATGCGTCCCTGGTGGTGGTCACTGGCCCCACGGTGATTAACCCGCTGCTCCGTCAGGTCAAAGTTGATCGTAAAGTGGCGACCCTTTTAGAGGGGGAAGGGGTGCTGATCGATCCCGTCGGCGCAATCCTGGCGGTGGTGGTTCTGGATATCATCCTCAGCGGTGATACCGGTCCCCTATATATCGTGAGTGGCCTAGTGGTTCGTTTGGGTACGGGGGCGTTAATCGGCGGCTTTGGCGGTGCCCTGTTAGGGATTTTTCTGAAGCGGGCCAAGTTCTTGTCAGAAGAACTCCGAAATCTGGTGGTGCTAGCCGGACTCTGGGGACTATTTGGCCTCGCACAAATCGTCCGTAGTGAATCAGGGCTAATGGCCACTGTCATTTCGGGCCTGGTTGTCCGGGCTTTATCCGTACCCGATGAGCGCTTGTTGCGTCGATTTAAGGGGCAGCTCACAATTTTGGCGGTGTCTGTCCTCTTTATTCTCCTAGCCGCAGACCTATCGATCGCCAGCGTGTTTGCCTTAGGGAAAGGGGCACTGTTCACGGTACTGGTGCTGATGTTTGTGGTTCGCCCCCTAAACATCTTGTCCTGCACCGCCTCCAGCGATTTGAACTGGCGTCAGAAACTATTTCTGAGTTGGATTGCCCCCCGAGGCATCGTCTCTGCTTCTGTGGCTTCCCTATTTGCAATTTTGCTCACTGAGCGGGGTATCAGCGGGGGGGATGCGATCAAGGCACTGGTGTTTTTAACCATCATCGTGACGGTTTTGACCCAAGGGTTGACCGCTGGGCTGCTGGCTCGATTTTTGGGCGTGGCCGTGGAACGGGCCGGGAATGGGGCGGTAATTGTGGGGTGTAATCCGCTGAGTTTACTGATTGGCCGAATGTTTCAGGATGCGGGGGAATCGGTGGTTCTGATCGATACCGATGCCGCCGCCTGCACTCAAGCGGAACAAGAGAATATTCCGGTCCGCATTAGTAGCGCTCTCGATGAAGGGGTACTGGAAGAGGCTGGCATCGCTTTAGCTGGAACCTTTTTAGCCATTACCAATAATGGCGAAGTCAATGCCGTGGTGGCTCAGCAGGCTCAGGAAAACTTTCAGCCTCCCCATATTTTGGCCGTTTTCCCAGAAACCAGCAGTGTTCCCCTGCCCAACAATCCAACCCCAGGAAAATCCGCCAATGTGTCTTTGCCGAAGGTGCCTTTGCCAGTGCTGCCCCTCAAGGCGTGGAACAATCGGCTCACTGAAGGGACGGTGCGCTTGGGGGAAACCATATTGCGGGCGAAGGGTGCCTTGATGCAGCGGGCACACTTGCGAGCCTTGATGCGCAGCAAGGATTTATTACCGTTGCTCGTGAGGCGGGACGACCAACTGTGGGTTGCCCTAACCGAGGGTGATTGGCAAGTGGGAGATCGCATTGTCTACCTCCTCCATGACCCGAAGCCGAAGCTCCTCAAACGTCTCTCTGGTAGTAGCCGCCCTAGTCGGCTGACGGTAGAAACCGTACCCGCCGTTGAGGAGGTGCCCTTACCGACGCGGGTGATTGATCCTCAGCCACCGCCACCGCTGGTGGAAGCCCCAGTGGAGGCGGTGGCTGAGCTAGATAACCTAACCGAGGCTAAGCCAGAGACGCCAACTAACGACTGACAATGCCGGACCACTGTACTTTTTTCTCACGGGTGCGGCGATAGGAAAAAAAGCGCTCTGGTTCTTGATAGGTGCAGTGGGGGGCGATCGCCACCTGTTCTGGGGCCAATCCGAGCTGGGTGAGCTGTCGCCAATTGATCTGGCGCACATCGAGGCGCGATCGCCCTGGGGCGTCATCGGGTAAAAGGGGCGGGGGCTCCCAGCCTTGCAGTTCTGCAATCACCGCCGGATCGTCAGTGTTGGGCGACGCAACGGTGCGGCCCACCTCAGCCGCGACATGGGTGCTGACCTGATAGACATCCCCGGCGATAGCGGGTCCTAAGACCACCCGCAAATCCTCCAGACGGCTGCCCTGGGCCTGTAGACGGGCAATGGTGGTGGGTAAAATTTTCAGGGCGGTGCCGCGCCAACCGGCATGCACCGCCGCCACCTGACCGGTACCTTGGTCGGCAATGAGGGCAGGGGTACAGTCGGCACTACAAACCCAGGCGGCTTGCTGGGAAGCACGGGTCACGACCGCATCGGCTTCGGGGCGAGGGGAATCCGGTGCCATTTCGGGGGAGGCGGGGGAGATCTCTTCAGGGCTCAGGACCTGATTGCCATGGACCTGCTTAACACGGTAGACCTGAGCCGCCTCATCGAGTCCATGGGTCAAGATTTCGGGGGTATGGGGCCAGGACTGGCTGGTGAAAAAGCCGTGGGACCAATCGGCCAGCAGACTGACGGTTAGATAAGGGTGGTCATTCCAGGTTTGCCATTGCCAGGTGGGAGCCATAGGAGTGAGGGGTTAAAGGGGGTGAAGAGCAAGGACTTGCCGTGGTAATCTGCGGGCGATCGCCCATCAT
>CAYGVA010000184.1:0-8238 GCA_964353225.1 uncultured Leptolyngbya sp. | reverse complement strand
GGGTCTGGTCAATCAGATGCAGGACGCCGTTCTCCCAGCGGAGGGTGGGGGGAAGGGTGGGCATGGTTCAGCGTGGGTGTAATTGATCAGTTCCGGCTCCCACCCTGGCGTGATGCTGCGATCCGCCACATCATTCACATCCTGTCATGTTGCAGTCAGTTTGGGGCTGAGCCATGGGCTAGAGACCGGAGTTCGATAAACTTTTATAAAAGCGATATCCTACCCTACCGCCCTCATCATCATTTATGACTAAGGTCTTTACCCGTCTCCTGTTAACCGGCCTATTGGCACTGCTGGTGAGTTTCGCTGTCCCCCAACCTGTTCAGGCTAATCCTATGTTTATTGCTGCATTGCCTGGTTTTAAAACGATGTTCTCAGGCCAGCGCCCTGACGTTCTCGGGGTCAAAGATGGCCATCTGGCCACCTGTCCGGCCAGCCCCAACTGCGTGGTTAGCCAAGGGGCCGATGCCGACCATGGGATTGCCCCCCTCGCCTTTACCGGAGACGCCACTGCCGCCATGGCCACCCTGGCGACAGTGGTGGTGGACCAACCCCGTAGTGAACTGATCCAGCAAACAGATGATTACCTTTACTTTGAGTTCACCAGCCGGTTGATGGGTTTTGTGGATGATGTGGAGTTTTATCTGGATCCTGCTGCTGGGGTGATTCAAATGCGGGCCGCAGCCCGTCTAGGCCAATCAGATTTAGGGGTTAATCGCGATCGCCTCGAAGCCATCCGGACCGCCTTTGCCGCTGCTCAAGCCTAGGCGGCAGCGCTCAGGTCAGGCATGATCTGGATGCCACAGGGGCAATTTCTGGCCTGTAGCAGACCCACCACAGTGCTCAAAAGCGGCCCCATCTAGAGACTGTCAATGCCTACTTTTGCAATTTTGGACTGGCTGTTGGGCACCCCCTTATCGCTACAAAACAAAACCGTGGCAGTGACCGGGGCCTCGGGCACGTTGGGGCGATCGCTCTTGGCGGCCTTCGCCCAACAGGGGGCCAACCCCATCGCCGTTACCACCTCAGCCCAGGCTCAATTCCCTGAGGGCGTGGCTGTTTTACCGTGGCAACCGGGACAAGAAACGGACTTGATCGCGGCCCTGGCCCAGGTGGATATTTTGGTGATCAACCATGGGGTGAATGTCCATGGCGATCGCACCCCCGCCGCGATTGCCCAGTCGCTAGAGGTCAATGCCCTCTCAGCCATACGGCTCATGGATGGGTTTATGGATACCGTCAAACCCACCACGGGAGCAACCCAGAAGGAAATTTGGGTCAATACCTCTGAAGCGGAGGTTGGCCCTGCCTTTAGTCCCCTCTACGAAGTCTCCAAGCGCCTCCTCGGGGACTTGATTACCCTCAAGCGCCAGGATACCCCCTGCACTATTCGCAAAGTCGTGTTGGGTCCGTTTAAAAGCCAGCTCAACCCGGTAGGGGTAATGGGGGCAGATTGGGTGGCTGGGGCAGTGGTGGCCCTGGCAAAGCGGGATGTGCGCAATATTATTGTCACCATCAACCCGCTTACTTACCTGACTTTCCCGATCAAGGAAACGTTACAGGCATTGTATTTCAAGCTATTTTCGCGATCGCCCATCAGCGAATCTTGACGAGGCGATTTCGGGCAATGAACAGACCAGGATCGGGCGTGGAAACCGCTCCCCTAACCGGGTTTTGTCAAAGGTAGAGGACAGGTCTCCTGACCCCATGCAGATAACTCCCAAAGCCCCCAGGATTTGAAGAGAATCCTGGGGGCTTTGCCAACCCACGCGATCGCCCTTAAGTTTTGGCTGGTGACGGAATCGACACATCCAAAGGCGTCACCGTTGCCCCTGACGTCAAAGTTGAGAGGGGCGGATCAATGGCCCCGCTGTTACCCACCACCAAAATCACCCAATCCTCTGGACGTAGATGGGTTTGGGCCGCAGTCAAAATATCCTCAGGGGTCGTCTCCGACACCGCCTGCCGGAACTGAAAAATGAAATCCTCCGGGTAATCGTAATACTCGTAGCGGATCAGCCGAGAGAGGGTCTGGCTGGGGTTTTGAAAATTGAACACAAAGCTGTTCAACACCGCATCCTTAGCCTGCTGTAACTCCGTCTCGGAAATGGACGTCGTGCGCACCGCCTCTAGCTCCCGCTGCACCGACTGAATAAACGGCACCGTGGTCTCAGAGCGGGTTTGCCCCCCGCCGATCCAAGTACCGGGGTAATCGTAACGGGCCGCCCAGAAGGTATAGACCACATAGGCCAGCCCTTGGCGCGATCTCACCTCATTAAAGAGCCGTCCCCCAAACCCATTCAGCACTTCATTCAGCACGGCCAGGGCTGGGTGCTCAGGGGAGCTGAGCTGACCGCCCAGATGGCCAATTTGCACATAGCTCTGGGTGAGTTGGGGCAAGTCTACAAAGAAGACGCCGCTGCTGGCCTGTTCTGCCGAAGGCACGGAGGGTAATGGCGATGGTACCGCCGGGGCCATCCAGTCTCGGAAGGCTTGGGCGATCAGCACCTTCATCTCAGCGGGGTCGAAATCTCCGACAATGCCCAAAATGGTCTGATCGGGGCGCACCGAAGCCTTGTAAAAGTCGATCATGTCGTCTCGGGAGATGCCGTCGAGGGTGGCGTACTCGATGGTGCGGGCGTAGGGGCTCTCGGCCCCGTACACCAACTTACGAAACTCCCGCGAGGCAATATCATCAGGGTCATCGTTGCGGCGTTCGATGCTGCCCCGATACTGGCTCTTCACAAACTCGACTTTATCCGGGGCAAAGGCCGGATTGCGAATCACATCGGCAAACAGGCCAAAGACCTCATTGAGGTCTTCGCTGAGGGCACTAAAGCTGGCGCTACCAGAATCATTGTCAACAGCCGTTTCCACCGCCGCTGCCCGCTGCTCTAGCAATCGGTTCAGGGTATCAGCATCATAGGTGTCGGTGCCCCCCAGACGCATGGCATCCCCCGTCACTTCCCCGAGGCCAGTTTGTGCCCCAGGGACGAGGCGATCGCCGGTCTTAAAGGTGGCACTGCCGCTGACCAGGGGCAGCTCGTGATCTTCCATGAGATAAACCACAAGGCCATTGGTGAGCTCATAGCGCTCAAAATCAGGAATTTGAATGGCTCGCAGCACCGGGAATTCGAGTTCGCTGTAATGACGTGGCATAATCGCCATCGCCGCTGGCTGCCAGCTCAGGCTGAACACCAGGGCCAGCAACAGCCCTAATCCCATAAACCCAGCGGGGCGGCGAAACAGTTGGAGTAATCTTGACCAGCGCATGGCAAATAGAGACGGCAATAAACAGTTGGGCAGGAAAACGATAGAAAAAGCATCCCCCCGGCTGTCGCCACCCTCCTTGACAAGGGGGCAGGGGGGATCCGGTTAACTTTCTGACGACACAATGCGTCCTACGGTACGGTTTTGGGGCTGGAAAGTCGCCTGGGCGACCCGCTGGATATCAGCAGCCGTGACGGTCTCAATGGTGGCCAATTCCGAAAACACGTTTTGCCAGGAGCCGGTTTTGGCTTGGTATTCCGCCAGCAGAGAGGCCATGCCGGAATTTGAGGCGAGCCGCCCTAGCAGCCCAGCTCGGGCTTGGGTTTTGACCCGCTCTAGTTCTGCGGCTGAGACCGGCTCATTGATCAGGCGATCCAGCTCTTGGCGCATCAGGGCAGCAATGTCATCGGTCGTAGACGCTGGTGTCGTTAAGCCGTACAGCACGATCAGGTTGGCGTATCTATCCCCAGGAAAGCCGTTGATGCCCCCCACATCCAGGGCGACTTGCTCGTCTTCCACCAGGGTTTTATAGAAGCGGGCGGTGCGGCCATTCACCAAAATGCTTTCGATCATGCCGTAGATGGGGTGATCGGGGTGGGTAATGCCGGGGCGATGATAACCCTCTAGGTACCAGGGTTGGGAGGGCAGCGCCAGGGTGAAGTCCTTGGGGGCGGTTTGAGGGGGCTCAATGATCTCCACCTCCGCAGGCAGACTCCGAGCCGTGAACCGGCCAAAGTAGGCTTCGGCCATGTCTTTCACTTCCACCGGGTCCACATCCCCCACCACCGTGGCAATGATGTTGTTGGGGCCGTAGTACTGATAAAAGAAGCGCTCGACGTTTTCGCGGGTGGCGTTGTAAAGGTCTTCCTGGTAGCCAATCACCGGACGCTGGTAGGGGTGTTGATCAAAGGATGCTTCTAAAAAGGCTTCAATCAGCTGACCAATGGGGGAGTTATCGACCCGCAGGCGACGCTCCTCTAGGATCACCTCTTTCTCTTCATAAAATTCTCGGAAGACCGGATCCAAGAACCGCTCCGACTCCAATGACATCCACAGTTCAAGCTTGTTGGAAGGCAGGCTGTAGAAGTAGCGGGTGGCATCGGCCGAGGTGGTGGCGTTTAGCCCCCGCCCCCCAGCTTGGTCGATGATTTGCCCATATTTATTTTGCTCTACATATTCCCTGGCCTCAGCTTGCAGGGCTTCAAGCTGGGAACGGAGGGTGGTAGCGGTGTCTTCATCCGCTGCGGCTTCTGCGGCTAAGAGTTGATCAAAGACCGCATCCATTTCCACCATGAGGGGTTGCTCAGCTGCGTAGTCCCGAGTGCCGATTTGGGTGGTGCCCTTAAAGGCTAAGTGCTCCAGGTAGTGGGCTAACCCCGTCTGGCCATCCACCTCGTTTACAGCACCCACGTTGGCATAGAGCATAAAGGACACCACCGGGGCTTGGTGGCGCTCCATAACGATGAAGGTCATGCCATTGTCGAGGGTGAACTCGCTCACCTGATCGGCCACCCGATCGAGGTAGGGCTGCACGGTACTTTGCCCAGCCTGCACATCCCTAGCCAAGGCCGGCAGGGGTAGTGCGGTCAGGGTGAAGAGCACCAACAACAGGGCAAGGATGGGCCGGAAGGCGCGATGGGAGCACCAGAAACGCTGGGGAGAAGCTAGCCAGGAAAAGGTCATGGGCGATCGCGAAAGATACCTTACCAATTTCACCACAGGGATCCCGCGATCGGCATCAACTTATGACAGATTCCAACACAATCAACCGTCCATAAGCGTTAAAAACAGACGTAGCCCGCATAAATGAGACGCCATTTTTACCTTGAGAAAGTCTGGCCATCCCTTTACCCTGATGGGGTAAAAGGTTTCAGTTTGGTCCTTGCCGTCGCAACCGACCATTCTCTAGCGTCGTGAGGTGCTCCGTTGACCCAGGCCACTGGCTCATCTAATTTGCAACAATGGAGTCGTCGGCTATTGGCGGCTATTTTGCTGGGTGGACAGGTCGTGATGCACCTAATCTCCCGCCCCCTACACCGTCGTAACACCATTGAGCAGATGGCTGCGGTGGGACCCGAATCTCTTCTCATTGCCTTGCTCACAGCCAGTTTCGTGGGCATGGTGTTTACGATTCAGGTCACTCGCGAATTTATTAATTTTGGGGCCAGCACAGCCGTAGGTGGGGTGTTGGCCCTGACCCTCGCCCGCGAATTGGCACCGGTCCTGACAGCGGTCATTTTGGCTGGGCGCGTCGGGTCTGCCTTCGCTGCCGAAATTGGCACCATGAAGGTGACCGAGCAAATCGATGCGCTCCAAATTCTCAAGACCGACCCGGTGGACTATTTAGTGATTCCTCGGGTTGTGGCCTGTGCCTTAATGTTACCCGTGCTCACCCTGCTGTCTTTCCTCACTGGCATGGGGGGGGGGCTGCTGATTGCCACTAATCTCTATGGCATTTCCCAAACGGTCTTTATGACCTCAGCTCAGAATTTTTTGAGCATCTGGGATTTAATCAGTGCCATTATCAAAGCCTTTATCTTTGGCTTACTGATTGCTGTGATTGGCACCAGTTGGGGGCTGACGACCACTGGGGGCGCTAAGGGGGTGGGGCAATCCACTACCACTGCTGTAGTAACGGCGCTGCTGGCGATTTTCATCAGCAACTTCTTCCTGTCCTGGTTAATGTTCCAGGGTACGGGTAGTGCGATGTTGGGGGGAGCCTAGTGCCGTTGACAGCGCCCTATCGGCCTGACCGGCTTCTGGCGGTGAACCCCTTACAATGGAGCCGTGATCTCGCTGGCTTATTTCCCTTGGTAATGTCTTCTGATGACCCGGTGGCCTCTGTCATGAACTCTGCTTCGACAACGACCCTAGAGCCCAGCTATCGCATTCCCATGGGTTTATTCATCATGGCTCTGCCGATAATGGTGGTGCAGATTTGGGTGGGGGCGATCGCGGCCCTATTCGCAGTATTTTTGGGCATCCAGGCCTACACCCTCAGGCTGGTTTTTACCGATACTGATTTGGATATCTACCGGAGCGACACTCGCATTCGCCGCTTTTCCTATCAAGACTGGGCCACTTGGGAGATTTTTTGGGCACCCGTCCCAATACTGTTCTACTTTCGAGAAGTGAACAGCATTCACTTCTTACCCATTTTATTTAAACCGGAATCCCTGAGACAGCAGCTACAGCTACACATTCCCCTGGATAACGAACGCTCCCCAGCGTCCCCTTAATCATTGGGATCTCCTAACTTTTGTTAATCACCTTGGCTTAATTCTTTTAGCGATTTCAGATTATGACCGCTGACGACCCTGCGTTTCCCCCTAATCCATCCTCTCCCCAACCGTTACCGTCTCTTTCCCCCAAGGAAGGCAGCAGTTCGGCCACAGACCAGGCTCAAGCTGACATTGCCCGCATGATTAAGCAGGGGGTGGGAGATTTAGAGCACCGCAAGCGGTCCCTAGAGTTAGAAATCGAAAAACTAGAGCGGCGACGCGAACGCATTGAAGTGGAGATGAAAACCACCTTTGCTGGCGCATCCCAGGACTTAGCGGTGCGGGTTCAAGGATTCAAAGAATATCTGGTCGGTAGCCTGCAAGATCTGGCCACCGCTGCCGAACAGCTCGAAATGGCTCCCCCCCAAGCCCCACCGGCTAGGCGAGAGGAGCGGGCTGCCCAAACCACAAAATCCCGTCCTGAGCAGGGGGGCGATGGGGTTGAGTT
Source organism: uncultured Leptolyngbya sp. (assembly GCA_964353225.1). Taxonomy (GTDB): domain Bacteria; phylum Cyanobacteriota; class Cyanobacteriia; order Phormidesmidales; family Phormidesmidaceae; genus PCC-6406. The sequence continues at coordinate 1,239 of CAYGVA010000184.1, read as the reverse complement.
TGCCCAATCTCGGTTTCAGCGCCAGACCGACCGCATTCAAAGTCTGCTCGACCAATATCGCCTGCGGCCTGATTACTACGGTCCTGTATGGCAGTTGCGGCGCACCTTTGAGCCCATCCACGCCGAGCGCACGGCTAATTGGCTGCTGAACCAAGGGGGACGGGGGGCCATTAAGAGCCTCAGTAGTCGTCTGCAAAACGTTTTGGTGGCCTCCGCATCTATTTCAATTTTGAATGCCCTCTATGGCGATCGCCTGCGGGTGCTCATGCTGGCCAATACCCCCGAACGATTGGGGGAATGGCGACGGGGCTTTCAAGACTGCTTGGGGGTGACCAGGGGCGATTTTGGCACCGGTCGGGGGATTACCCTGTTTGAATCCCCAGAGCCCCTGGCCCAGAGAGCTGAACGTCTCCAGGAAAATAATTTACTGCCCCTGATTGTGATCGATGAATCCGAGGACAAAATCAGCCTGTCGTTGCTGCAATTTCCCCTGTGGCTGGCCTTTGCCCCTGATCCAACCAGGCCGCAATCGGACGTTTACGACTATTACTAAACCCCGCTCCCTTGGTTAGGGTTCGGCAACCCGTACACCACATGGAATTGTCTGGAAGGCGTACCAACCAGTAAATTAGCACTCGGATGGGAAGAGTGCTAATGCATTTATCTGCCATTGACTCGGTGTGCGTTGATCGGTGTCTTCGTGTAAGTCACTGGCATGCTTTGCCAATGTCCCAACCACTGTCTTTCATGTCTTTACTCAACCTACGGAGGACTATTACCCATGGCTGCCATTTCTCTGGCCGTTTCTACCGTTAAGCCCCTTGGCGATCGCATCCTCGTTAAAGTCAGCGATGCCGAAGAAAAAACCGCTGGCGGTATTCTGCTGCCCGACACCGCCAAAGAAAAGCCCCAAGTGGGTGAAGTGGTTCAGGTCGGCCCTGGCAAGCGTAATGACGATGGCGCTGTCCAGCCCCTCGAAGTCAAGGTGGGCGACAAAGTCCTGTACTCCAAGTACGCTGGCACCGATATCAAGCTCGCCAGTGACGACTTTGTCCTACTGCGGGAATCAGATGTCTTGGCCACCCTCGCGTAGGCCACTGCATATTGCATTCCTGCCTTAACTGTCTTTTTGACCACTACAGAATCACAACCAAGGAACTGAGACCCCATGGCCAAGAAAATCATTTACAACGAAGACGCCCGTCGCGCCCTAGAGCGCGGCATGGACCTCTTAGCTAA
>CAYGVA010000183.1:0-8311 GCA_964353225.1 uncultured Leptolyngbya sp. | reverse complement strand
CCATCACCAAAATCGGCGCTTTAATCCCCGCCTGCCGGAGTTCCATCCCTTCGGGCACGGTTGCCACCCCTAGCCAGCTAGCCCCAGCACCCAGGGCCGTCTGGGCTACGGTGACCGCGCCGTGGCCGTAGGCATCGGCTTTAACCACCGCCATCAGCTCGGCCCGCCCTTGAAGGTGAGCGACCAATTGCTGAACGTTATGACGCAGGGCGGCTAGATCAACTTCGACCCAGGCTCGACAGCACCGCATGGAGGTCAATTCCGGGGTTTGCTCCCAACTCAACATCGGCTCACGCCTCCCTAACGGTTTTCCTCACAGTTCTTTCAGGATCATTGCTCCCATCGGACCATTACTCCTGTTGTGCCTTAGCCTAATGGGGACTCCGTGGTTTGACTAGGGTTGATGTATCAGTTGAATGAATCCCCAGGCAAAAGGGGTTAATGTTCGGGTGATGGTTTTCCAGCAGCGCACCGTGGCCCGCTCAACTGCCTGAATCTCTGCCAGAGTAACCGTTGCGCCATCAGCCAAAAGGATACCTGTGCTACCATCAGGGCGTTTATATGCTGGCCATTCCCCGATGGGTAGTAAGGTTCTGGTGCTCAATGCCTCCTACGAACCGCTCAACATTACGAGCTGGCGTCGGGCAGTGGTGCTGCTCATTAAGGGTAAGGCCGAGCAACTTGAACATAACGGCCAACTCATTTGTGCGGACTTTCCGTTTCCAACGGTGATCCGATTGCGCCACTACGTGCGCGTACCCTACAAGGAGATTCCCCTTACCCGCCGGAATGTGTTGCAACGGGACAGCCATACCTGTCAGTACTGTGGCCATTCTGGCGACGGGCTCACCCTAGATCATGTTTTGCCCCGTTCTCGTCGGGGGGGCGACACCTGGGAAAATATGGTAACAGCCTGCGTTCGCTGTAACGTCAAAAAGGGAAATCGCACCCCCCGCGAAGCCAATATGGCCCTGCGTAACCCACCCCGACGCCCCCACAGTAGCTTGTACTTTGAGGTGACGCGCCAGGTCCGCAGCGGCAATCATGCCGAATGGGGTAAGTATGTCATTGGCATGTGAGTCGGTTTCGTTGACTCACATCATTCCCTCAGTATCTTAGGAGACAATAATCTTCGGACTCTATGGGAGAAAAACAATGACCCTTCAGGTTTACGGTATCCCCAATTGCGGCACCTGCAAAAAGGCATTGTCGTGGCTCGCCAGTAACGATGTCGCCCATGAATTTATCGATACCAAGACTGCGCCCCCCAGCCGCGACATGATCCAGGATTGGGTGGCCGCTTTGGGCTCTAAACCCATGCGCAACACCTCGGGACAAGCCTATCGTGCCCTGGGGGAAGCCAAAAAAACTTGGGCCGATGAGCAGTGGATAGAAGCCTTTGCCCAAGATGCCATGCTGCTCAAGCGTCCCTTATTTGTTAAGGACGGAACCGCTGTCCTCGTTGGCTTTCGTGCCCCCGAAGCCACCCTGCAAGCCACCTTGGCAACCTAGGAAAAAGGAGCGTTGCTGCGCTCCTTTTTAGCTATGGGCAAACAGAACTGGTGTTGATTGGGGATTGCTTACTCGACGTTGAAGGAATCTAAGAAGCCATCCACATCCACACCGTCTTCTTCACCCTTGGGTACAACCACCAAGATTTGGTAGAGACGATTCTCGAAGAGGTAGAGACGAGCATTAACCGTTGCCTCTTCTCCGGTATCGGTTTTCGCGTCAATGACCAGATCTCGACCAGGGTTGCCGTTGAGGTCAATCGTATCTTCGCTGACAAGGGTGCCGCCGACGTTTTGAACGGCCCCATCACGACTGCCGCTGAGAAGGGTCTCGGGATCAGTTTGGGCCACCATTTCAGCCGGGTAGTCAGAGTAGGCCACCACATAGGCGGCGTTGCGATCTTCGGCGGTAAAGGTATGGATTTCAATGGGGCCTACCGCTGTATCAACCGACTGGCTATCTTTATCCAGCGTGATTGGGGTTTGAACAGTGAAGCTACCGTCTTCCGAGGCAAACTCTTCCAGCGTAGGGGGGGCGGTGTTGCAGGCAGCAACCAAGAATAGGCTCAGTAAAAGGGGGCGGAAAAACGGCTTTCTCATGATCGGGGGAGTTCCTCACCAAGTATGGCTATATCAACAAACCGTACATGCCTCGATGGCTGGCACGGTCCTTTAGGACTTACACAGTACCAATATGGGTGATTACTGATGGGAAGCCCCCCTCAGGCAAGGGTTGACTGGCATCAGGAATCAATTCATTGGTATTGCCTAAACGCATCTCATTCTTGATCAATAGGATGGGCTGAAGACCCAGACTTAACCATCTGTGGCAATTGTCCAGGGCAATTTTGACAAGGGTTTTGGCCTAAGGGAAAGCAAGGAACAAGAGTTGATGGTAGTGGATGCAGATGTGGTGGTGATCGGTAGTGGCATTGGGGGGTTAAGTGCGGCTGCCCTCTTAGCCCGCTATGGCTTGGACGTCTTGGTGTGTGAGAGCCACACTCTCCCTGGAGGGGCGGCCCATGGCTTTGAGCGGGGGGGCTTTTGCTTTGATTCCGGTCCTTCCTTGTATTCCGGGTTATCCCACCGTCCTTCCACCAATCCGCTGCGCCATGTGCTGGATGCCTTGGGGGAAGCACCCCTGTGGTGCACTTACGATACCTGGGGATGTTGTTTGCCAGAAGGAACCTTTGACACAGCGGTGGGGGCCGATGCCTTTGGCCAGGTTTTACAAAGCCGACGTCCTCCGGCGGCGTTAGCAGAGTGGCGACAATTACAGCAGATGATGGCCCCCTATGGGGAGGCCGCGATCGCCCTCCCGCCTGCGACCCTGCGAGCCGATTGGGGGTTGCCCCGAAGCATGTTGCCTTTTGTGCCCCGATTACTGCGCCATGGTTCACGCCTGGGGCGATTGAGTGGCCCGTTTGCTGCATTGATGAACCCTGGGGTGCAGGATCCCTTTCTGCGTAACTGGCTCGATTTACTCTGTTTTTTGCTGTCGGGGCTACCTGCCAGTGGGACCAGTGCCGCTGAGATGGCATTTATGTTTGCGGAGTGGTATCAGCCCAATGTGGTGCTGGACTATCCCGTGGGGGGGAGCGCCGCCCTGGTGGCGGCGTTGGTGCGAGGTCTAGAAAAATATGGAGGGCAGCTCCGTCTCGGAGCCCACGTTGACCAGATTTTGGTCGGATCTGATCGTGCCCAGGGGGTGCGCTTAAGGTCCGGGGAGACGATCTCCGCTCGCAAGGCAGTGGTCTGCAATGCCTCCATTTGGGATACGTTGTCCTTATTGCCTGAAGAAGCCATCCCTGCCGCTTTCCGACAGCAGCGGCAGCAGACCCCCGAGTGCCATAGCTTCATGCATCTCCATCTGGGAATTGATGCCACGGATCTTCCGGCTGACTTGGCCTGCCATCACATTGTGGTGAATGACTGGAATTTGGGCATTGCTGCGCCCCAGAATGTGGTGCTGATTTCGATCCCTTCCCTGCTAGATGCCACTTTGGCTCCCCCAGGGAAACATACAATCCATGTCTATAGTCCTGGCAATGAGCCCTACGACCTTTGGCAGGGGCTGGATCGACGCAGTGACGCCTACGGTGATCTCAAGGCCGCCCGAGCTGAGGTGCTATGGCAGGCTTTGGAGCGAGTGATTCCGAGGGTTCGCAATCGTGCCGAAGTTACGCTGGTGGGTACGCCCCTCACCCACCAGCGCTTTCTCAGACGGCATCGGGGCACCTATGGACCGGCGATCGCCGCCGGGCAAGGCTTCTTTCCGGGTCCCAAAATGCCGCTCCAGGGGTTGCTCTGTTGCGGTGACTCCACCTTTCCCGGCATCGGTTTGCCTGCGGTGGCCGCCAGTGGCTGGATTACGGCCAATACCCTGGTGCCGGTCAAACAACAGCTCGATTTGCTGAGGGCGATCGGCTTATGCTGATCAGAACGCTCATTTCCCTTAGACTATGACCGCCCCACCCCCCTTTATCGAGATTGATGTGAATGCCCTGGCCGAAATCTTGGCCGCAGCCCCGCCTACTGCGCAACTGATTGACGTGCGAGAGCCCCAAGAACTGGCGTTAGCGGCGATCACAGGTTTTACGAATCTTCCCCTGAGTCAGTTTTCGGTGTGGGAAACCCAGATCCATAGTCACTTTGAAGCGGATCAAGAGACTATCGTTCTGTGTCACCACGGCATGCGTTCTGCACAAATGTGTCAGTGGCTAGCGGGCCAAGGGTTTACCCAAGTCAAAAATGTGGCGGGTGGCATAGATGCCTATTCCCTGAGGGTTGATCCTACGGTCCCTCGCTATTAGGGATGATTGGCCCGGTTCTTATCGCTAACGTTGCTGGAGATCTGTTTTGCCTGATATCTCGGATCGCGATCGCGCCTTTATGCAGCAGTGCCTCACCCTAGCGGAAAAAGCCGCCGGACAAACCGCCCCCAACCCCTTAGTCGGTGCTGTGATTGTTAAAGACGATCACGTCATTGGTCAGGGCTATCATCCTGGGGCAGGGCAACCCCATGCCGAAGTCTTCGCCTTGCGGGAAGCCGGGGCGGCGGCCAAGGGCGCAACCCTCTACGTCAACCTCGAACCTTGCAACCACACGGGCCGCACTCCCCCCTGCACGGAGGCCGTTCTAGCCGCAGGCATCCAGCGGGTGGTGGTGGGGATGGTCGATCCTGATCCTCGGGTCTCTGGAGGTGGCATTGAGCGCCTGCGCCAAAGCCAGATTCGGGTCACCGTGGGGGTCGAAACGGCGGCCTGTGAGCAACTCAATGAAGCCTTTGTGCATCGCATTCACTATCAACGCCCCTTCGGCATTTTGAAATATGCCATGACCCTGGATGGCAAAATAGCAACCCGCACGGGCCATAGTGCCTGGGTAACGGGTCCCACCGCTCGCCGCGAAGTCCATCGTTTACGCAATCGCTGTGATGCGGTGATTGTGGGGGGCAACACCGTACGCCAAGACAACCCCCACTTGACCCCCCATGGCCAGGGGGATCGCCCACCGTTGCGGGTCGTGATGAGTCGCCAACTCAATTTGCCTAAAACTGCTCACCTCTGGAACCAACAGGAAGCCCCTACGGTGGTGTTTTGTGGCCCGCAAGCAGACATGGAAACTGCGCAACACCTTGAGAAGCAGGGAGTGGAAGTGGTGCGCTTGGAAAATCTGAACCCCAAAGCGGTCTTGATCGACCTCTATCAACGGGGATACCTTGCCGTGCTCTGGGAATGTGGCGGCCAATTGGCCGCCGCTGCCATCGCCCAGGGCTGTGTCCAAAAGGTGTGGGCGTTTGTGGCCCCCAAAATCATTGGGGGCGTTCAGGCCCCTTCTCCAGTGGGTGAACTGGGGTTAGATCGCATGGATGGGGCGATCTCCTTAGAGCAGCCTAAGGTCATAGCCTGCGGTCTCGACTTCTTGATCAGCGGTTATTTGCCCCTCACGCCCCAGCCCTCTATCGATTTCGATAGGTGATAATGCGACCTTGGCGATGACGATGGCGACTCAGTTGGAGAGTTTGCATAAAGCCATCCAATGCTGCCCGTAGCTCTTCTTTTCCTCGAAAGCTGTCTAGTCGCTGGCGAATCACCCCATCTTCAAACAGCATCAAGGTGGGTAAGGTGGTCAGTCGATATTGGTTGGCCAGCTTCAGATTCTCATCAGCGTTGATATCAATTAGCCGCACCTGGCCCTCCCACTCACTTTCGAAGGTTTGGAGTAGGGGTTCAATCATGCGGCAGAGGCCACACCAGGGAGCCCAGAAATGGACCAAGACAGGAATCTGGGAGCCAAGGACTTCAGCGTCAAACGTGGTGTCACTTACGGGTAAAGACATGGGTTGTTAAAAGACGAAATATCGAAAATTTGCTTTATGGGATCAATTGTATAGGAGTGATGAACTTCCCTTGCCTAAACGCCTAGGGGTTTGTCGGCATCTGCCAACATTGATTTCGCTTGTTAAAAAATAGCAAGTATTTCTACCTATGGTAAATGGGGCTGTTTAGATCGATCCCCGAGGTCATCTACTGTATTCCTGGGCCCTCTGCCCAGGGATCCCTGATATTTTGAGCCGAATTTCTTCCTCGGACCGCTACTGGGATAATTGATGGGATCCAGCCCGCTATCTGTGTTAATCGTAATGGGGCCATTACCGACGCCATCAACTTTGTGAAATTTCCTAAGCGATCGCCGCTGCTACAAGATGCCCTGATTCTGGGCGGGCTTTGGGTCTTGATCCTATGCTGTGATCTCACCTGGATTCGCCTTGACCAAAGCATACCCGCCTGGGATCAAGGCAATCACCTCAACCATGCCTTAAACCATTGGCGAGTTTTGCAAGCCCCCCGTTGGTTTGACGGTACCTGGTGGCGTACGCTCTGGCAGCAAGCCCCGACCCAGCGAGCCCCGTTGGTTTACCTGCTGACCGTGCCGTTTTTTATGGTGCTAGGTCCCGGCGTTGATCAAGGGCTCGGGGTCAATCTCGGGTTTACGCTCATTTTGCTGATCTCGGTTTATGTCACCGGATGCCGCTTATTTTCACGCCAGGTGGGTCTCTGGGCCGCTGGCCTGACACTACTGTCACCGGAGCTGATACAGCTCCGGCTAGATTATTTGCTGGACTACGGCCTAACCGCCGTGTTTGCCGCCACTTTTGCAGCCTTGACATACTGGTGGATGGCAGAACGAATCTCCCAACAGTGGTTCTTTGCGGTCCTATCTGGTTTGGCCGTAGGATGCTGCTTCCTAACCCGCACATCAGCCTTGCTGTTTTTGATTCCCCCCTTCACCTGGGCCATCGGGCGATGTCTCTGGTGCCGTCGGTGGCAGCAATTGGCACAAATTGGGGTGATCCTGGGGGTAGGTATCAGCGTGATTTGGCCCTGGTTTAGTACCAATTGGCTAACGGTTATTAATACCACCCTCCAAGGGAGCGCCTATGGGGTGATCTATGGCACAACGCCCCAAGCCAACACCCTAGCCGGTTGGCTGTATTACCCCAGGGCTTTACCCTTCATGGTGCTGTGGCCGATGTTGGTAACGACCGTTGGGGTTTGGGCCGTGCAACGGCTACAACCCTTCTGGCAGGGCCAAGGTCAGCAAGTGGTGAAATTGCCCCATGGCAACACCCCATGGCAAGCCGAAAAACGGTCCAGAAAAGGATGGCTGACGGCTTTTTTGATTGGGATCTATATCCTGGGATCCCTAGGGTCCAATAAAGTCCTTCGGTTACTCATCCCGGCTCTGCCGATGCTTTTGATGGCTATGGCCCAGGTGTTGACTTGGCGCGATCGCCCCTGGCAACGGTGGCTGCGCTGGGGGGCGGTTACCCTTTCAGTGATGTGGGTGCTGCTGTTTCTTTTCCCGCTGCCCAGACCTGCTTTTCTGAACACAAGTGCTAAATGGCCCTACCGAGGGGAGCCCTGGCCCAATCATGAGGTGGTTCAGGCCATGGTTGAAGCAGATCCCTGGTTAAAGCCCAACTTAGGCATGGTGGTAAATACTGCCCAGCTCAATCCGCTCAATATGGATTTTTATGGCGGGTTAGCCAACTTTCAGGTGAATAGTCGCCAGCTTGCCACAGATATCGAGACGGCTGAGGCCGATGCCAAAGCCCTGAATTGGTACTTAACTAAGACCGATGATCAAGGAGTTTATGGCCCCATAGCGCCGGGCCAAATACGGCTAAGAGAATTGATCGAGGAGGATCCTGACCTGCCGGTTTATCGGCAGTGGATGTTGCCCGACGAGAGTGTGCTGCGGCTCCACCGCCGTCAGGTGTACCCGGTGACCGTTAATCCCCTCAGTCAACCCTTAACAGCCGTTTCAATAGCATCCGTAGAGCTACCAGAAAAGATTAGTGTGGGGCAAGCCAGTCCCGTTACCTATCGCATGCAAGGGCCTTGGTCTGATTTAACCCAGGGGGCGGTGCTCCTGACCTGGCAGTTGGAGGATGCGGCAGCGGGCACCTTGGCAGTGGGATCAGTGCGCCAGCAGTGGATCAGCGATCACGGTATTGGTTTGGGGCAGCTCTATGGCGATGCCGAGCCGCAGGGGAATGGCTTTGAGGTGGTGGAACGGTTGTCGGTGTTTCCACCCGCCAATGCAGCGTTGGGCAAGTACCGTTTGACGGCACAATATCTCGATCGCCAAACCGGAGAAACGCGATCGCTCCCCTTCCCTGACACCACCGTGCAACTGGTCGCCACCCCGCCCCCCGCCGAGCCAGCACCGACGGTAGATCTAGTGACGCGCCTCCGGCAACTCTCCGTCGACCTAAAAACTGGCGATATTGA
>CAYGVA010000182.1:0-8318 GCA_964353225.1 uncultured Leptolyngbya sp. | reverse complement strand
AGATGGATTGAAAATTAGTAAGCGTCCCTGGTACTACGCTGGCTGAGCGAAGTCGTTCGCAACGCGTCTCCCAAAGGGAGAAAGCCAAAACCTATGCAAGATGTCCCCTTCGACTCCGCTCAGGGGACGGTTACGAAAATTAACCTCAAATAAGCGAAGCATACTCATTGTGGTGTTTTAAACGTGAGGGGTATATATATGCAAGTCGCTCCCATGCTTTCGCTGATTGTCCTCCGCGTTTCCGATATCAAGCGGTCTGTGGCGCTCTACTCTGCCCTCGGCCTGACCTTCAACCGTGAAAAGCATGGCACCGGCCCCGAACACTTCAGCGCTTGGGTCGGGGAGACCGTATTTGAACTTTATCCCGCCTCTGAGCGTTGCCCCGCTACCACGGTACGTTTAGGGTTCGTGATCGAGTCCATTGCCGCCGTCCTTGCCCAGTGGCGTGGGGCCGGTTGCAATGTCATCTCAGCACCAGAGAACTCGCCCTATGGCTTACGCGCTGTCATTGCCGATCCAGATGGATACCGTATCGAACTGACGCAAAGGCCCGAACCCAGCCAGGTCCCGTAAAAGCCGTTATGAGGAAGCTTCATCTCTATTTGTTATCGGTCATTTCAGATGCTCGCACCCCTTTTCTAGCCGATGGCCTGCCAGATGCCTGTGGGGGGCCGACAAAAGAGCAATGCGTAAGTTTTACAGACCCCTCAACGCCTCCATCAATTGGTTAGAATCGGTGACCCAACCAAAAATCCTCTGGGTCATCTCTACGGTTACTCGGTGAAAGTCTGGCACAAACGACGCACAACAATCCTCTAGCAATACACATTCATAACCCAGATCATTGGCGGTGCGCAGGGTGGTATGCACACAACATTCCGTCGTCACCCCCGTCAGCAAAAGCTGTCGGATTCCCCGTTGCCGCAAAATCAAATCCAAATCTGTCGCGGCGAAAGCCCCTTTCCCTGGCTTATCCAGCACAATTTCTCCCGGCAACGGCTGTAGCCCCTCGACAAAATCATGACTCTTGGAGCCTCGGGTCAATAACCGCCCCATGGTTCCCTCGCTGCCAATTTCAGCCTGCTGGTGCTTTGAGCGGGCTAACTTGTGGGGGGGGCAATCGCTTAAGTCAGGCCGATGTCCCTCACGGGTATGGATGATGGTTACTGGGGTGGGTCGCAGTGCGGTTAACACTGTTTGGAGTGGTTGAATCGGTCTCTGCGTTTGGCTAATGTCAGAGCCCTTGAGATCGGCCCACCCACCGGGGGTGCAGAAATCGTTCTGCATGTCGATCACCAAGAGCGCCGTATAGGTCAACGTCAGCCCCAAGGGATATGGCCGGGTCGGAAGGGTGATTTGAGAAGGGGTAGGGTGGGCACTGCCTAGCATTGTTATTGTGAACTTACCCCTTCTCAGCCTTGAAAAAATCCAGCAAAAATAGGGTGTAAATTTTGGTGGCGGCGACGACTTTGTCCATGTCAATGAACTCATTTACCGGCGGCCAACCATCTTCGCCGGGGCCAAAGGTAATCGAGGGAATGCCGCTGTGGGAAAAGCGCAGGGTATCGCAATAGGCATTCTTGCGATACAGAACGGGCTCTTTCCCTAAGATGGTCTGATACGACCGTGACAACGCTTGGACATGGGCGGCATCGTCCGCGACCTCAATGGATGCAGGCACAAACGTTTCCCCCTCGACTTGGGTAATGGTTACCTGGAAGGCGGGATCTGCGGCTTGCAGCTCAGCGATGACTTTTTCCATATCCTGCACAATCGACTCGTAGGTCATGCCAGGAACCAGGCCAATCACCCATACCCGTGCCTTGCAGGAGGGTGGGGTAAATTGCCCTTCGCCAATTTGGCCCGCCTCAATTTTGACGGGGCAAATACTGGGTTGGGTGGGGCCATAAATTTGGGGTGGCTCGTGAGTAAAGGTGGTATTCCGCAGGGCTTCAATCAGCTGAGCCATGTGTAACACCGGGTTGACCCCTTCATCCGGTCGCCAGATGTGCGATCGCACCCCAGTGGTTTCAATATCCACCAAACACAGGCCAGAGTGGGCTAAGGCAATGCCAATGCCCCATTCATTCTCCTCGGTCCAGGAGGTGGGTTCCGCTGTGATCTCATAGTCAGCGGTGAGGCCATACTCATTGAGTAAGTGCAGGGCTCCGGCACGTCCATGGCGCTCTTCATCAACCGTGTACGCACAAATCAGTTCGCCATTGATTTTGACCCCGGCCTGGCGCAGCATCTCGATGGCAATGAGTTGGCAGGTCATATTGCCTCGGGTGTCTGATGTTCCCCGACCGTAGAGATATTTGCCGTGCAGGGTTGCGTTGTAAGGGTTGTGTCCCGACATGTGCCATTCTTTCGGATCGCAGGACGGGTAGGTGTCTAAATGATCATTGAAAATCAGCGAGGGGCCGGGTAATCCGTCATTCCACCGTCCGATTACATTGGGTCGACCTTCGATGGCAGAAACCCATTCCACTTCTAAACCCAAGGACTGTAAATGTTGCCCCACCTGCTTAGAAATATCTTCCTCAGACGCCATCGGCGCTTCTGGATCGATGGAATTCCCACAGCCCGGTTGCCCTGTCGGCACCAATGCTTGGATCAATTGGACGCATTTTTCCTGGGTGATGCCAGCGATTACCTCCTGTTGGAAATCGGTGAGTTCTGATGGGGTAGAGAGGGTTTCTAGCATGCTTTAGCTCCTAATAGTGCGGTTTTCTGATTCCTAAGGTTTTTGGGTTCTTGGTCTCCCGCTAGGAACCGATTCGGGAGGGCTTAGCGTTAGCGGCGGCAAATCCGCCATGGAATAGCGGGGTGCTGGGAATGAAATCGGTCAGGTGGTGTTCCAACAACGCCCAATCAAATGTCTGATTACCCTTGCCAATGGACAATGCGCCGGGAAAGGAAGCGGAGTACGACATCCGAAATCACCCCAAAAAAGCCAATCATCAAAATTGCGACAAATAATCCTTCCACATTAAAAAAGGTGCTGGCATCCTGAATGATGTAGCCAATTCCCTGGTTTCCGGCGAGCAATTCTGCAGCCACCAAAATGCCAAAATCAACGGAGAGGGCCACCCGCATCCCCGTAAAAATATTGGGTAAGGCGGCGGGCAAAATGACATACAGAAAAATAGCCATGTCATTGGCACCCAAGGTTCGAGCCGCTAGAATTTTGTCTTTAGGGCAAGATTGAACCCCAGATATGGTGTTCAACATCACAATCAGTGACCCGGCATAGAGAATGATCAAGATTTTTGAGACTTCGCCAATGCCAAACCAAAGGATAAACAAGGTGATGAAGGCCAGGGGCGGAATAGGGCGCAGCAGCTCGGTGACGACATAGAAGGCGGCCCGAACATATTTGTAGTAGCCCATTAATAGTCCGAGGAGTAGCCCGACCACAGTGCCAATGCCAAAGGCGATAAACACGCGCTTCAAGCTAGCAATGATATGCACCGTAATCGGCGTGCCCGCATACCCCTTTTGCACCATGGCCAGAAACTCGGTCACAATTCCTGACAAGCTGGGTAGAAATAGCTCATCAATCCACCCTTGGCGCGTGGTCAGCTCCCACAGAATCAAGATGAGGGAGGGAATGGCGATCGCGATTCCAAACAAGAGGGCTTTTTCCCGCAATGCCTGGGTTTGCAAATCTGGCCCGGCAAACGCGAGCGGATCTGCTTTTTTTGACGCCTTTAGTTGCATAGTGTTGAAGAACCCATCACATTCAAATTCAGATCCTGACGAAACGCGCCGTGAAACATTTCAGACACCTCTCAGCAGAGACTAACTAATCGCTTTCATCTTTAAATACAGGTCCGTCCGGTAGTTGTTAAACTCATCCGACACTCGATTCATGGCAACGTAACGGGGCGTCGGTAAATGAATCGATATATCATGGGCAATTCCGCCAAAATTGCGATCAAGAATAATAATGCGATCGCTCAGAAAAACGGCCTCTTCAATACTGTGGGTAACAAATAAAATTGCCCCCGCCACCTGTTCATGGAGTTTGAGCAATTCCTCTTGCAACCCTTCACGGGTTTGAACATCCACCGCAGCAAAGGGTTCATCCATCAATAAAATTTCAGGCTGAACCACCATAGACCGAGCCACTGCGACCCGCTGGCGCATTCCCCCCGATAACTCGTAAGGATATTTACGTTCACTGCCCCGCAGACCCACCAACTCAATGATGGTTTTTACCCGCTGTCGGCTCTCATATTTTGAAGTGGATTGAAAGCGAAAACCAAAGGCAATATTTTGCTCAACGGTCATCCAATCAAACAACGCATTACTTTGAAATACAACCCCTCGACGGGCAGATGGACCCTTGATAGTCTCGCCACCATGGGTCACCGTACCTGCCAATGGAGAATGAAATCCCGCAATTAAGTTGAGAATCGTAGATTTTCCACACCCAGATGGTCCTAATAGCGTCAAAAACTCCCCTTTACGAATGCTCAAATCCAGGTCCTTCAGCACCAATCGCTTGCGACTATAGCCAAAGGACACATTTTCAAGCGAAATCACCTCCGCCTGAGCATGATCGAGATTACGCTCAGACTCAAGAGCCGTTGTCGACATTTTGGGTAAAGAGTAAGACATTCGGATAATGCGTTCACTCACATAAGTGGCGTCTGGATAGATGTTCTCGATTGAGTCGCCAGGACTCCTTAAAGAAATCCTGGCTGACCATTAGGAATTGCTGCAACCCACTACTTTGATTCCAAATAATCGGCAATATAGGCCGAATTAATCAAAGGTGCTAAATCTTCTGGCACAGTGTCCAGACGCCCTTGGTCAACCAAGAACACAGCGTATTCTGCATAGGCTTTATATAAATCGGTTGATTCGGGTTGCCCAGTCGCTCCTAGCCAGTCATCTGAGAGCTGATCCTCTATTTTTATGACGGTTGATCCTTGGCGACCCACCATGGCCCCGAACTCCTCTGCTGTCAGATTCAACCGCTCAGCTTCCCACTTTTGCCCAGAGGCAGGATCGGCCAGATAGTCTTGTTGAGCCATATCCCAGGCTTCCATGAACTTCCGCATGATCTCTGGGTTGGCCTCAGCAAACTCTGTCCTAACCGCCCACAAAGCCACAGCGTAAGCACCCACTGATTTTGCGGTGGCAATATCGGTACCGCCTAACTCATTGAGTTTCCCCGCTGCGGGTTCCCAGGTCCATGCCGCATCAATTTGACCAGCGGAGAAAGCCGCAGCCATTTCAGAGGGCTTTAAATTCACTAAGGTCACTTCATCTTGAGCAAGCCCAGCCTGCTCTAATGCAGCCAATAGAGAATGGTGCCCAGAGGTGCCGATGGTGACACCGACGGTCTTGTCCTTGAGGCTGGCCGTATCGGCAATGCCTTCCGCTGCAATCAATCGCTCGGCAGTGAGTGGAGCGTGATCTAGGAGCACCACTTCAATATCAATACCGGTTGCATAGGCAGTGAGGGAAGGGAATGGGAAAAACCAAGTAATGTCCACTTCCCCAGCCGCCAGGGCCGGAACCATCGCCCCGCCAGAAGAATAGGGGCTTAATTCAACGTCTAAGCCGACTTGCTCAAAGTAGCCTTCGTTGTAGGCCACCATCGTGATGTTGTTGATGTCCCCAGTTTGGTAGCCGACGCGAACCTTGAGCATATCCTCAGACGGTTCACTGGCAACTTCGGTGGTTTCTTCCGGCTCGGAAGCGGTTTCTTCAACGGCAGTGGGGGCAGAGGGACCACATGCAATGGCTAGGGTTAATGAGCAGGCAGCCAGACCTGTAATAGAAAAAAGCTTACGTCGACCTAGAATACGCAAATCGAGAAAACGTTCAATAGCTTGCCGCATTCCTGTCTCCAAATACAAAATACATCTACAGTGCAACAGACTCAAGCGTGAGTGATTCCCATTTTTGACGTAGCACTCTCACTCCCTCAGGCATTTACTCAGCGCTTGAAACATAAGTTCATTTTGCAAGGACCCGATGGTTGAATTGTATTAAATCTGACAAATCAGCTTAGTTAGGAGATTACGTGGAATCAATAAATTTATTGATTCATCATTTTTTTTGATGCTGAGATGTTGAGATTGGTCGACAAAGGGGAGAAATATCCGAGGATCTCCCAACCTTTGCGGACACGATCAACTAGGACCTATGCCAAATCAGACGATGAGTCTGGGTTGAAAATAAGGATAATGAGCGCCTAAATGATCGGCTTTGGCAAAAATCAAAAACCATGGCGATGACATTTCATGCCTCTGGAGATTTCCGCTATAATCCCGTTGCAGATGTCGTTTGTGAAGCCATTCGATCGCACAAATACATATAGCTAATAGCGTTAGCTGAGGAGAAGGGAAAACCCTGATGGACCGACAAACTAGCCTGAAACCCCAATTGTGCATTGGCTCAGGAGACCTGATTCCTCACCCCTCACGTCACCCTTGTAGGGGAGCGGTTTCTGCGACCAGCTCAGTACTTTTGTCAGTCAACTAGGGGGCAAACATTTCACCTCCATTGTCATGGCACAGGCATGGCTAAATCAGGATAAAAACGGGTCCGTCTGGCTACCTACTCCAATCCTTGGGTGTATGTCCGCACCCATATCAAACCGTTGTTAACGACACATTTAATCCCCCATAATCCATGCGTCAGCAGTCTGAATCGGTTCCATTGCTCACCCTTCCCCATCTTCAGCACGTCTATGCAACGGGGCAACTGACGCCATCCCAACTGGTTGAAGCGATCTCGGCCCATTTGACCCGCCGTGGGAACGATGGAATTTGGATTACGACCCTTACACGGGCAGATCTGCTGGTGCGGGCGACCGAGCTGGAAACCATCGCCAAAGCGCAGCGGCGGCATTATCCCCTTTGGGGCATTCCTTTTAGTGTCAAAGATTGCATTGATGTGGCCGGATTACCGACCTCTGCGGCCTGTCCGGCATTTGCCTATGAGGCGACTCAAACGAACCCCGTCATTCAATCCCTCCTGGATGCTGGGGCGATGCTCATTGGCAAAACCAATTTAGACCAATTTGCCACAGGGTTAGTCGGCATTCGCACGGGATATACGGTACCCCACAATGCTTTTTCCGAAGCCTATATTCCGGGTGGTTCCAGTTCGGGGGCGGCGCTGTCGGTAGCAGCGGGGTTGGTGTCCTTCGCCATTGGCACGGATACGGGTGGTTCGGGTCGGGTCCCTGCGGCGATGAACAATATTGTGGGGCTAAAACCCACGCGGGGGCTCCTCAGCACTAGGCATACGGTAGAAGCCTGCAAGACTTTAGATTGTCTGTCGATCTTTGCATTGACTGCAACGGATGCCTACACCGCCTTTAACCTAACCCAGGGATCTGACCCGGCCCATTCCTTTTCCCGTGATCCAGCCTTGCGACCCAAGCAAATCCCGGTCTATGAGGCGGCTCAAGCGTTCCGCTTTGGGGTGCCCCGGCCTGAGCAACGGGAATTTTTTGGGAATGGGGATGTGAAAACCCAGTATGAGGCGGCGATCGCTGCGCTCACATCCCTCGGTGGAACCTGTATCGAAATCGATTACACCCCTTTTCTGCAAGCCAATGAGCTGCTGTTTAACGGAGCCTGGGTGGCAGAGCGATATGCGTCGGTCGGTCGATTTGTTGATGCGAATCCAGAAGCTGTTTTTCCCATTACCCGCCAGATTCTGACGAGAGCCAAAACCCTGACAGCGGCGGAGGCCTTCGAAGGGCTGTATGCGGTAGAAGCGTTAAAGCGAACGGTGCAACCGTTGTGGGATGACATAGATTGTTTGGTGGTGCCGACAACGGGAACCGCCTATCGCATTGATGAAATAGAGGCCGAACCCATAAGGCTGAATTCGAACTTGGGCTATTACACCAATTTTGTGAACTTGCTAGATTTGGCGGCGATCGCCCTTCCTAACGGGTTTCAAACCAACGGTATTCCAACCGGGATCACGTTAATTGCGCCCCCCTGGCACGAAGCCTATTTAGTGGCCCTTGGGGCTGCATTCCATCATCAACCGGACATCCAACTGGGCGCGACAGCCTTCACCGTGCAGAGCCTTGATTCGATGCATGCCTGATTTTGCTGAACGCAGGAAACATGGCAGTCCTAGCGGCATGCGCTTGCAGGCGACGCGCTAGCGCAGGGGCGGCGGTAGCGGGGGACCGGCCCTGATCGCTTCCTTCAGCAAACCCCCAATGCCATTTATAAATGGCGTTGGGGGTTGACGCATTCGGATGCTATCGCTGATTTGGGACGGAGAGAGAGGGATTCGAACCCTCGTTAGGGGGGTACCCTAAACAGCAT
>CAYGVA010000181.1:0-8369 GCA_964353225.1 uncultured Leptolyngbya sp. | reverse complement strand
GCAAGCAAGCTTTTGGGAGACAATGCATGGCGGCCACTGACTTCAAAGATTACTACGCGGTACTCGGGGTCAGTAAGTCGGCCAGTGCCGATGACATTAAGCGCGCCTTCCGCAAGCTGGCGCGCAAGTATCATCCGGACGTGAATCCCAACGATAGTGCCGCCGAAGCTAAATTCAAGGAAGTTAGTGAAGCCTACGAGGTGCTGTCAGACACCGAGAAACGCCAAAAATATGATCAGTTTGGCAAATACTGGCAACAAGCCAGCCGAGGCGGCGGTGGCCCTGCAAACCCCGCCGACTTCAACGGGGTTGACTTTAACGAGTACGGTAGCTTTGACGAATTTATTAACGAACTGCTGGGCCGATTTGGCGGCGGCTTTGGTGGCCCTGGCAGCCCTGGTGGCTCTAGTCGGAGCAGCGGCGGCGCAAACTATAGCTATCGTCCCCAACCCGGAGGACCCGGCTTTAGCGGTTTTGATCCCCGCACTGCCGGGGGGGCGGGTGCCGCCAGACAATCTTTAGATCAAGAAGCCCCAATTTCTTTAACCCTCAGCGAGGCGTTTAAGGGCACCCGCAAGCGCCTCAAGATTGGGTCCCAAGAGGTGGAGGTCCGCATTCCCCCTGGGGCCAAGCAGGGCACCAAAATCCGGCTACGGGGTAAGGGGCAGATGAACCCCCAAACCCGTCAGCGGGGAGACATCTACTTAGTCGTCACCCTCTTACCCCACCATATCTTCCAGCTCGACGGGGATACGCTGGTGTGTGAAGTGCCGATCGCCCCAGATGAAGCGGTCTTGGGGGGCAACATTGATGTTCCTACCCCCGACGGCAGCGTCACCATGAAACTCCCCCCCGGTATTCGCTCGGGCCAATCCCTGCGGCTAAGGGGTAAGGGCTGGCCCAGCCCCAAGGGCAGCCGCGGCGATCAGCTGGTGAAGGTGGTGATTGCCCCCCCCAAGACCCTCAGCGATCCAGAACGCCAGCTCTATCAGCAAATTCAGGCCCAGCGCACCACCGATCCCCGCAGCCACCTCAGCAAGGTCCAGCTATAGCGCCCGAGGGTGTCGTCAAAGGGGCTTGTCTTTTGATCGACTGTCCGTCAGTTGTAATCAGACCGCTGCCGGTGCAACGCCCCAGCCCGAAACCAGCACGGCTCCGGGCAATGAAGATTCTGTAAAACCTGAGCCGCTTCATTAAAATTTAGACGCAATTCTGTATCTAATGATACTGAAAGCGTCTAGCATGGAGGCTGAATCATTCTTTCGTGTTCTATGGCTCAACTCACCGTATCTGACGTTTTAACCAGGGTTCACGCGGGCAGCTCTTTGGATCATGCGGAACTCAGTGGCATTGACCTGAGTGGAGCCCACCTCGATCGCGGCGATTTCTCGGCGGCCTATCTCCGCCGCACCCGCTTACAAAATTCCTCTTGCCGAGGGGCCAATCTCTCTAACGCCACCTTGATCCTGTCCGACCTCGCGGGGATCTGTTTAGAAGAGGCCAACCTCACCCATGCGGTGCTCACCCAGGCCGATCTAGGGGGGGCGAACCTCCAACGGTGCCAAGCCACCGCCGCCCAGTTTTATGGGGTGCGGTTTGATGATGCCGATGGGTCCTATGGTCGCTTTGACCGCTCTGACCTGCGTGAGGTCAGTGGCCCCCAATCCCGGTTTAAGCACGCCAGTTTTATCGAAGCTTGTCTAGACAGAGCCAACTTTAGCCGAGCTAGCTTTGCAGGGGCGCGGCTCAGTCGTTCTCAGTGGTGTCAAGCCACCCTCTCGGGCATTTCCCTGGCAGCAACGGATTTAACCCAGGCGAATTTTACCGAAGCACTTTTGGTGGGGGCCAACCTCTCTGAAGCCCAAGCCACCAGCGCCAATTTTCAGCAGGCGGACTTGACCGCAGCGATTCTACAAGGGGCGCAACTCGATTGGTCGGATTTTTGGAATGGCATTCTGGTGCGGGCCGATTTAGCCCAAGCCTCGCTCTATAACGCCACCCTGGAATACGCCAACTTGACTGAGGCAAACCTGGCGGGGGCTGATTTACGCCACGCGAATTTAGAAAATGCCCAGATGGATCGGGTTTGCCTAACGGATTGTCGGGTAGACGGGGCACTGTTTACCGATGTGACCGGGCTGTCTGGTCAACAAAAGCAATGGCTCAAGCATCATGGGGCGCTGAATGTTGCATAGCGATCGATCCTAGCTGCAATATTTTCTGCCAGAGATTTAGAGACTATAAACCGGTGGGTCCAGGACGACGGGGAAGGTGTTTCTGGTTCAGTCGTTCCAGCGATCGTTTCGTGGAGACTCCGTTATGGACATTCAGCACCATCGCGCTGATTGGGCATCGCAGCTTTTTTTGCCAAATGAATCAATCTAGGGACTAAGGGTAGGGCTGATTCTTTAAAGGGAAAAAACAGGCTTTGTTCACACCGGTTAGGTTAGGCGAAGATTTCGATCAACGATGGGACGCTACGATCGGGGGCATTTGGATTACCCCCAGACCCCCGCTACGCACGTCCTGCGGCCTACCACCAGGACGAAGCGCCGTCCTGGACCTCGCGCACAGTGTTACTCAATGGGCCTTTGCAACGATCGGTTCGTAGAGATTTCGTTATGGCCGTTGCCCGGTGCCGCGATGTTTGAAGTAGCCCATGGACCATATTGGATTTTGTCTCTGCCAAATGAATCAACCCTAGGGGCTAAGGGTGGGTTCTCGATCTAAGCCTTGCTTGCGATGTGCCCCTCACCCCCTGATCGCCTAACCAAGGAATAGCCATGAAAATTGGCCCAATCTTGTCCTGGTGCAGGGCAGCATCTGAGCGATACGTCAGATGTTGTCATGCGTTTTGTCAGGAATTCCCCTGACATGTGACGTAGATTAGCTTACAACCTTGACCCAGGTCACGAGGCCAACGGTGGCCGATCTATACAGTGAACTTACTGGAATCAGGGTTTGATAACGACCTAGGCGGAACCCTTAGGGGTGATGTCTGGTCTTTAACAACTGGGCATACTGACCATAAGCACTGCCCGTCTGACCGCGCCTCCTGGAGTGACGAATCGTCAATTATGACCTCATTATCCCGCCACCCGAACCCCGCCATGGACACCTCTGCTGATGGCGACTTGCCAGAAATCACCCCTTCGGAGGATTTAGAGCAGCTCGTTGCCTCAGAAACGGTCGAGTTTACCGAAACGACCGATGTTGACGGTAGCCGGAGTGCCCGGCGGACCACAGATTTAGTCCGTCTTTATCTACAAGAAATTGGTCGAGTACCGCTATTGGAGCGGGATGAAGAGGTGGCAGAAGCGCAACTGGTGCAGCGCTATATGCAGCTGGTGGAATTGCGAAACCAGGCCGCAGAGCAGGCTAGCGGCACCCTGGAGCAGTATGTTCACTTGATGAATACCCGCGATCGCCTCACCTCTCATATGGGGTATCGTCCGTCCTTAGAGCGCTGGGCGAATGCGGCAGGCATTGCAGTGGTAGACCTTAAGCCAGCCCTGGCCACGGGTAAGCGCCATTGGGCCGAGTTGGCAGACTTGTCGGTCAGTGCTTTAGAACTCGCCCTGCGGGAAGGGGTCCGGGCAAAGGAGCACATGATTAAGGCCAACCTCCGGTTGGTGGTGTCCGTCGCTAAGAAATATCAAAATCGGGGTTTAGAGCTCCTCGACTTAATCCAGGAAGGCACCTTGGGGCTAGAGCGGGCGGTGGAAAAATTTGACCCCACCAAGGGTTATCGATTTAGCACCTACGCTTATTGGTGGATTCGCCAGGGTATTACCCGGGCGATCGCCACCCAAAGCCGCACTATTCGCCTACCCGTCCACATCACCGAAAAGCTCAATAAAATCAAAAAGGCCCAGCGCAAGCTGTCCCAAGATAAAGGGCGGACCCCGACCCTAGATGATGTAGCCCGTGAACTCGACATGACCGCTGCCCAAGTGCGGGAAGTCCTTCTGCGGGTCCCTCGCTCAGTTTCCCTAGAAACCAAAGTGGGTAAGGAGCGGGATACAGAGCTGGGTGACCTGCTCGAAACCGACAGCATCTCCCCAGAAGATTTGTTGATGCGAGAGGCCCTACGGCGGGATCTACAGCAACTGATGGCGGATCTTACCGACCGGGAACAAGAAGTGATTCGACTACGCTTTGGCCTAGGGGACGGCACCCCCTTTTCCTTGGCAGAAATCGGTCGAGCCCTTGATCTGTCGCGAGAGCGGGTACGCCAAATTGAATCCAAGGCCCTACAAAAGCTGCGCCAACCTAAGCGCCGCAATCGGGTGCGGGATTACCTAGAAGCCCTCGGCTAAGGACACGCTGTCAAGATAGCTTTGACCATCAATTCAGTACCCGGTTTCCCTTTACGCCCCCTGCCAGAGGGGCGCTGAGCTGAGAGAGAAACCGGGTTTTTATTGAGGGGTCACTTCTGACTGAACGGTCAATCCCCGCTCAGCCAACATGGCCTCAAATAGGGCTGTCGATAGGCCCTGTTCTACTGGCCAGACCCCCGGTTTCGACAATGCCCCAGAGAGAATTCCTTGGGCAATGCTGCCGCTGCCCATCCCCGCTGCTGCTGCCGTATCACCATGGGCAAAGGTGGCCCGATAATTGACGGATTGCTGATCACGGACACCTTGAATCTCAGCAACCATAGCAATGCCGACACCGCTGATGGGATCGCTGATTTGGGTCATGCCATAGCTCACCTGGGCCAAAAACTCCACGATGGCGGGCTTTTGTAGCCATGCTTTGGGCAACCCATGGGCCATCAGCCAGGTCAAATGGTTGTAGAAGTCTGGCAGCGATCCAAACTTGGTAATTACGGTTTCCACGGGGAACGACTCGGCTAAGGTCATGGCTTCGACCGTATTAAACCAATACACCCCACAGCGACCATAGGGGGGCGGCAAGGTCACGACCTGTCGTTGACTATAGGGTTGAACCGTTTGCCATTGGCCTTTAAGCCATGCAGGGAAGGGATGTTGTAACTCTAGAAAGGTGGTGCGCATCACCGTCACCCCCGCCCCCCCAGACCCAGCAACACCGTAATAGAGTTGGATGGCCGTGGCCTGGTCAAGCTGCTCGATCCCTTGGCGTACCAGGCTATTAGATATCCCTGGAAAGACCCCGGTGCCCACGATCGCCGTTACCCCAGCGCTCTGGGCTTGGGGGCTAAGGGCTAAGGCGGCCTTCACGTAGTTTGGGTTGTCGGCCACATCCAGGTAGTCCACCCCCTGGGCAATGCAGGTTTCAAGGACATAGTGATCCCGATAGGCAAAAGGACCTGCACAGTGAATTACCAGATCATGGGCCGAGATCGCCGCAATCACCGCCGCGCGATCGGCTAGGTCTAAAGGCAAAAAATTACAACGTGATGGCCTATACAAAGGCCGCTGCTGGTGACGCCCCGTCTGGGTCACGATCGCAGGGGTATGGGCCAAAACATCGGCGGCAACTTGGCCCCCAACCCGCCCCTGCCCCCCTAGAATCAAAACCTTTTGGGTCATTTTCGCTGGGGGTCAAAAAAATTGGATCCGTTTGTGAAAGAGACTGGGGATTGCCGCAACATTCCACACCATCAACGCCCATCAATAGTGGCATCAATCCATGGGTTTGTTCAAAGGGGCCACCTGGATATGCACCGAAACTCAGGAATACAGGTTTGCCGTATTCAACTGATCCCAATTCACAATAAAGTGACGCTGATGGGTTTTGAGCCAACCTTGGGTTTTGAAGTCTTTGAGCAACCGCGTTACGGTGACCCGCGTCGTGCCAATGGCCATGGCGAGTTGTTGATGGGTCAATCGCACCGGAATTCTGACCCCACTTGGTTCTACTTGGCCGAGTTCTTGAGCCAAGAGCACCAAGAGATGATGCAAGCGATCGATCACCAGTCGCTTGCCAGCAATGGCGAGCCAGGCCTCCGTTTGTTGGAGCCGCAGCATCAAGCTGTGGCTCAATCCTGCCATGAGTAGGGGAGAGGATTCCACTTCTGCCATGGCCAAAGGCAACACATCCACGTCCGTTAGGGCAATGGCCCCATAGGGATTCAGGGTCGTTAAAGGGAAGCCAATCGGTGCCGAAGGACCCACTAACCCCAGCAGGGTTTCCCCCCCATCGGGCTGGAGGGTCGAGAGCTGCACTACCCCCCGACACACAATTAACAAGGTGCCTTTTGTCATGGCAATACGCTGACCAACGTGGTAAGCGGTCAGCGTCCGCTCGCGATAGAGCTGCTCCAAAACATCTACAAACCCCTGATGCGCTGGGGTGGGCAGCAGTTTGACCGGCAACACCGACGACTTGGCAAACATACTGAGCCCCTCAAGCAAATGGGATGGCGGCTTAGAAACAGGCAGCAATTAGGCTGAGCGTCGGAGGCGATACCCCCTAGGCATGAGCGGACCTAAATGTTGTCTCTAATACCGGTCTATCTGCCATGGTCAAGGGTCTGGGTTAAGACAACGAGATCACCACGTTAACGAGACGTTAAGTTTTGCCAGGGCTGTTGAGAATAGGGGGGTTACAGCGATCGCACATCCGCTACCTTGCCAGCGATCGCCGCCGTCACCACCATTGCTGGGCTCATCAGCAGGGTACGCCCCGAGGCCGAACCCTGGCGACCCTTAAAGTTGCGATTAGAAGAGGAGGCGCTAATTTGTCGACCCTGCAATTTGTCCGGGTTCATGGCGAGACACATCGAGCAACCCGCCTGTCGCCATTCAAAACCAGCCGTCTCAAACACCTTATGTAGCCCCTCAGCTTCCGCCTGCTGTTTGACTTGCTCTGAGCCAGGGACCACAAACGCTTTTACCCCAGGAGCCACATGGTGTCCTTGGGCAATCCGTGCCGCTTCCCGTAAATCGCTGATGCGACCATTGGTGCAACTGCCAATGAAACACACATCAACCGGGGTCCCTAAGATCGGTGTGCCCGGTTGCAAATCCATGTAGGCATAGGCTTCTTGGGCAATAGCGCGGTCTCCCTCCGGCAAATCCGCCAAGTCCGGAATCGATTCATCCACCCCAACGCCTTGACCGGGGGTAATACCCCAGGTGATCGTCGGTGAAATCTCCGCTGCGTCTAAGCTGATCACATCGTCATAAACCGCATCCGCGTCGCTACGCAAACTGTTCCACCAGGCCACCGCCTGTTCCCAGCGCTCAGCTTGAGGAGCAAATTTGCGGCCTTGCAAATAGTCATAGGTGATCTGATCGGGATTGACGTACCCACATCGAGCCCCCCCCTCAATGGACATGTTGCACAGGGTCATGCGCTCCTCCATGGACATGGCATCAATGGTGGTGCCCCCATATTCGTAGGCATAGCCCACCCCTCCTTTTACCCCCAGGGTCCGGATAATATGCAAGGTCACATCCTTGGCATAAACCCCCGGTGGCAGGGTGCCATTCACCTCAATGCGTCGCACCTTGAGTTTGCCTAGGGCTAGGGTTTGGGAGGCCAGCACATCCCTAACTTGGCTGGTGCCAATGCCAAAGGAGATTGCTCCAAACGCACCGTGGGTAGAGGTATGACTATCGCCACAGGCAATGGTCATACCGGGTTGGGTCAACCCCTGTTCCGGGGCAATCACATGGACGATGCCCTGATTGCCAGACCCGATATTGTGAAAGGTAATGCCATAATCCTGGCAGTTGTGCTCCAGGGCCTGCATCATCTCCTCCGCCAGGAGATCTTGAAACGGTCGAATCTGGTTTTCGGTTGGCACAATATGATCGACGGTGGCCACTGTGCGCTCAGGAAACAATACGCTCAGTCCCCGCTCCCGCAGCATGGCAAATGCCTGGGGGCTAGTCACCTCATGGATGAGATGTAAGCCCACGAACAACTGCGTTTGCCCTGAGGGCAATGTCCCGACCGTGTGTAAATCCCAAACCTTGTCAAACAGGGTGCCTTGGCTCATGGCCTACCTATCACTCAATTTAAAATCCCAATAGATTATGGTAGCCCATTGCCTCAGCGGTCAGGGCGAACGGACAATCTCCAACATGGGAATTGTGGCTCATCTGCCCTGCCGGGGCTCGTATCTATCGCCCATCCCATAACCGGCTTTACCCCTGCTCTAAAGCACCATCCGAGGCATTGCTAATGGATCGCGGTCTGCGGAAATCTATAGGGATTTACCAGAATCCTGCCTAGGGGCAAAGATGGCGGCTATACTGCCTAAAATTTTGTTATTACCCTGGTATGGCAGTTCGCCAGTCCGAACAGGACTAGGCTGTGAGCCATTTTGATTCTGGGCTAAGCATCGGGACTATACTAGGTGTCCTAATCAAAATTGCCAGCGCTATAAATGGGCACGTTTGGCTATGACTTACTGGGAGTTTCTGCTACAGCAA